>CALVHT010000096.1 GCA_944328645.1 uncultured Clostridia bacterium | reverse complement strand
AATATTGATCATCGAATTCTCCTCCGCTATATTTTTGCTCGGACCGGCGCATTTTGACCGATTTTTAAATTTCGAACGTTTGTACGCCGATCCAAGATCATTATAACGCAAAAACAGAACGCGCGCAACCGTTTCGTGCAAAAAGTGTGCGCCCGCCCAATTTAACGCCAGATCGGCGAAGCCGAAGACCTGCGGCGCGCCTCGCGCCGCAAAACCGCGAGCAAAAACGCACACCCCAAGATCGCCAAAACGACCTGCGACACCGGCGCCGACAGCCAAATTCCGACCAGGCCATAATGCAACGGGAAGGTGAACACGACGATCGCCGTGATCAACGGTTCCCCGTACACGAGCACAAAAGCCAATGCGTTCTTTTTAAGCGCGTAAAAATAAGACATGCATACACGCATGCAGCCAAAGGCAACAAACGGCGCCGCCAAATACACCATGCATTCGCCAAAAATTTCGATCGCATCTGCCGACATCCCGAACAGACCGCTGAACGGCGAGCGAAGGCCGATGCATGCCGCCGTAAGGGCGGCGCCGGCACCGAGTACTGTCCACCAACAATACCCCAAGATCTTGCGTTTGGCCGCGCCGTTTTGCGCCCCTTCAAAAAAGGAAAAAAGCGGCTGCGCGCCGTCGCAAATACCTTGGATCAGGCGCATGCCGATGAACGTGACGTAAGTGACCGCCGTATAGGCGGCGACAGCGACATCGCCTCCATACAGCGAGGCCGCCTTATTGATCAAAATCAAGACCAGGTTGGGCGAGAAAAAAATCCCGAATGGCGAGAGAGCAATCAAACAAACCTCCCCGATCTCGCGCATGGCTATGCATGGGTGCGGACGGTATTTCTTTTTGCACAAAATCGCGACACACAGCAAGGCCGTAAACGTCTGTGCCGCAAACGTACCCCACGCCGCGCCCGCCAGCGACAAATTCAGCCGGTAAATAAATACATAATCGAGAATCAGGTTGACCAAAAACCCGCCGGACATCGCGGCCATGGTATAGGCGTTGTACCCAAAATTGCGGACCAGCGGAACCAACCCCTGCCCGAAAATTTGAAAGATCGTTCCCGCCAAAATAATGACCGCATATTCCTTTGCCATGGCAAAGGTTTCTCCCGCTGCCCCAAACCAAACCAGCAGACGGTCGGTTGCAAAAAAAAGCAGGGGCATCCAAAACAACGACGCCGCCGCCAGCGCAAAACAGGTATGGAAAACATACCGCCGGATCCCCGCTCTGTCTCCCCGGCCAGCCGCCAAAGATACGCACACCGCGCCGCCCATGCCGATCCCGAAACCGATTGCCTGTACAAACGCCGTGATCGGATAGGCAAAATTGATCGCCGCCAGACCCGCGTCTCCGACCTTGTTTCCGATAAACAGGCCGTCGACAATGCTGAACGTGCCCAATACAATGCTCGAAAGAATGGAAGGAAGTATATTCTTGACAAACCGCGACGAAAGCGCCGTTTTTGTGTTGCCCATACCCGAAACGAATTTCCTCCGTCAATCAAAAAGTGTTTTGAATTACGCCGCCGCCCAAACATCGGTCTCCCGCATACAAGACCGCATATTGCCCAGGGGTGACGGCACGCTGCGGCCGATCAAATCGGATCTTTAACGTTGCGTCCCCCGTCAATTCTACAAACACGCCCTGCTCGCCCTGCCGATAGCGGAATTTCGCCGTGCAGGAAAATTCCGGCCGGCTCGGAATATGCGGAATCCAGTTCATTCCCTCCACAAAGCATCCGTTCGAATACAGGCGGCTTTCCTCTCCGTGCGCCACATATAAGCGGTTGTTTTGCAAGTCTTTTTCCACCACAAACCAACGTCCCGGAGCCTCGTCGCCTTTTTGTCCGCCGATATTGAGCCCTCTGCGCTGCCCGAGCGTATAATACATCAGACCGATGTGCTCGCCCACTTTTTTCCCTTCGCACGTCAAAATATCGCCCGGCCGCGCCGGTAAATACGTCTTTAAAAAAGCGCGGAAATTCCGCTCGCCGATAAAGCAGATCCCCGTGCTGTCTTTCTTTTTTGCCGTGGAAAGGCCGCACCGCTCTGCCAGGGCGCGCACCTGCGTTTTTTGCATTCTCCCCAACGGGAACAGCACGTCGGAGAGCTGTGCTTGCGTCACCTGGTTTAAGAAATAGGTCTGATCTTTGTTGGCATCGGCCGCTTTCAACAGAAAATGCTTGCCCTCCTCGTGCGCAATGTCACAATAATGCCCCGTTGCGATGCAGTCCGCCCCCAGCTTGAACGCGTATTCTTTGAACGGCCCGAATTTGATCTCGCGATTGCACAGCACGTCTGGATTGGGTGTACGGCCACGCTCGTACTCTTCCAAAAAATAGCGGAACACACGCTCGGCATATTCGCGGGAAAAGTTGACCGAATAATAAGGAATATCCAACTTGTTGCACACGCGGCGGACGTCATCGTAATCCGCTTCCGCCGTACAGCAACCGTTTTCCCCTTCTTCTTCCCAGTTGATCATATATAGGCCGATCACGTCGTATCCCTGTTCTTTTAATAGGAGCGCCGCGACGGAAGAATCCACCCCGCCGCTCATCCCCACGACAACTGTCTTTTTCGCCTGCATAGAGCCGTCCTTTTTTTATTTCTTTGTTTCCGATTATACCGCGCGGCAGCGCGATTTGTCAATTAAAAGCCCGTCATTTTTTGTGCCTTTCGCCGCAGAAATCTCCTTGTTTTCGGTTTACAAACACCCTTAAAAATGCTATACTGTCACAAAAGAAACTCCCGATAGGAGGGGATCAAGATGAAAGCAAGTGAACGTTTTGCGAACCTGATGCGCGGAAAACCGATCGATCGGCTTCCCGCCATCGAATGGGCACCCTGGTGGAACCTGACTGTCGATCGTTGGCACACGGAAGGACTGCCTGCCGATCGCAACTCCGTTTACGATATTCAAGACTATTTTGGGCTGGACAAATGCTGCCAAACCGTTTTTTGGTGCCGCTCGCCCCAAACGCCCGTACCGGAAAAATTCGGGCACGGAATCATGCGCGACGAGGCGGATTATGAAAAGATCCTGCCCACGCTCTTCCCCGACCCAACCATCGCACCCGAGACCTTGCGCTGGATGCAAAAGACGCGCGAAGACGGGGATACCTTGCACTTTTTTACGGTGGAAGGCTATTTTTGGTACCCGCGCGAAATGCTCGGGATCGAAAATCATCTGTACAGCTTTTACGACCAACCCGACCTGTACAAGCGGCTGTGCGCCGACTACACTCGCTGGCTGAAACGCACGCTCGAATACATCGGCAATACCTTTCGGTTCGACTTCATGAGTTTTGAAGAGGATATGAGTTACAACAACGGCCCGATGCTGTCCAAAGAGACCTTTGACGAGTTCCTCGCGCCCTGTTTTCGGGAAGTGATCCCGCTCATCCACCAAATGGGCGTGCCCGTGTTTATCGACAGCGATGGAGACATTACGCTGGCAGTCGACTGGTATGCCGAGGTCGGCGCCGACGGAATGTTTCCGCTCGAACGGCAAGCGGGCGTCGACGTCTCCCTGTACATCGAAAAGCAACCGCAAATGGCTTTTTTGGGTCATTTTGACAAGATGTGCATGAAATTCGGCGAAGAGGCCATGCGGCGCGAGTTTGAACGTCTGTTGCCTTCTATGCAAAAGGGAAAGCTGATCCCTTCCTGCGATCATCAAACGCCGCCGGACGTGAGTTTGGAAAACTACCGCATCTATGTGCGCCTGTTAAAAGAATACACCGCAAAAGTGACGAAAAACGGATAAAACCGGGGCACAGGAAATTTTGTGCCCCACCGCTTTTGCCGCCGGCATTCCGGCGGCATCCGAAAAACAGCGATCGCCCGCACAAAAAAGTGCCGGGCGATCGCTGTTTTCATATTTTACATTTTAGAAAGATAGGTCAACGCCGTTTCCACGCAACCGTCGATGCCGACCAGGCCGCTGTCTAAACACAGATGATGGTTTTCCGCCATCCCCCATTTTTGATCGGTGTAATACTCGTAATACTTTTTCCGCTTTTTGTCCGTCGCACGGATATGATCTTCCATTTTTTCCGCCGCGACCCCCGTGTCCATTGCCAATTTGCGCTGAACACGATTTTCCAGCGGCGCATGCACATAGATCTTGACGCTGTTTTCCACAATCACGTCCGAACAACGGCCAATGATCACGCACGGGCCTTGCGACGCAAGTTTTTTGATCAAATTGGACTGCGCGATGTAAATTTGATCGGTCATGGGCATCTGGTAATAGGAATACAGCGTGCGCGAAAACAGCCCCGGCGCACTCTCCTCATAATGCCGCATAAACTCTTCGGACAGGTTGCTGTCCTCCGCCGCCATCGAAATCAGATCCTTGTCGTAAAACGGGATCCCCAAGGCATGCGCCAATTTGATGCCAAACTCTCTGCCCCCGCTCCCGAATTGGCGGCTGACTGTAATGACTTTATCCATACCGATCCCCTCCCGCCGAAAGCCATGCATGGCTTTCTTGCTTACTATTAAACCGCAAAACGGCCGGTTTGTCAATACTTCCGCAAAATTTTTTCAAAAAACCGCTGGGAAATCCGAGATTTGAGGGGCTGTATCGGACGGAAACATTATTTTCGGCGACTGCCGAATATGTCGGTCCCGCCGCCCGCTTCCAAAATCCGTTGATACGCGGCGTCTTGCGAAAAATCCCGCGGCTTGTCGTACGAACCGCCCAGCGACTCGATGGCAAATTTCAACTCTTGGAACGCGACGAAACCGATGTCTTCCTGCTCGATCGCCTGCAACAAAACCGGCAAAGCACGCTCGTCGCCGTATGCCGCCAAATATCCCGCATACAACGGCAGGTCCTCCGCGTCGGCGGCGCAAAAAGCCGAACGAAGCGCCTCGAACACCCGATCGTCGCGGCGAACCGTCCGCGAAAGGATTTCCAGCGCGTAGGCACGATCTTCGGTCTGCACCAACGGCAAAATCGCATCCGTCACCTCGTCTGCCATCTCCTTGAGCGCGTCGGCGACGGCGTCCTTTACATGATCGTCGTACGCCGGTTCCGACAGCATGCTCGCATACCTGGCTGCCGCGCGGCGATCCGAGCCGATCGAATTGAGCGCATATAAGACCAATTCTTCGTCCGTCTCCTCCAGCAGCGCCAAAAGTTCGGGAAAAGCTCCGCGCTCCTCCAGCTCTTCGCACAGAAAATCGGGAACGGAGACGTTTTGCAGCAGATATTCTTTGAGCGTTTCTACCAGCTGCGAACCGCTCATCTGCGCAAAATATTGCCGCGGCGTCATGCCGATCGCACCCATATAAGTATCGCCGAATTTGCGATATGCCGCAGCGATCGCATCTTCCCACTCCTCTTCGGTGCGCTCTCCGGCATGCTTTTCCAGCTCTTGTGCCATCTTACGGTTAAACTTTTCATCGAAATCAATCAGTTTCATGGTCGGAATCCTCCTGCGAATGGTTCTTTTCTTCCGCGGTTTCCGCGTGCGGCACATCGGCCGTAAAAGCCGCCTCGGCGAGCGAATCCTCTTTGCTCAAAGCCGCCAGTCCGCTCCGCATCTCGTAATCTCGCTGGCACTGCTGTATGGTTTCGAAAATGCGGTCGACCTCCGCCGCATCCGCCCCCATGCTCTCCGCCAGCTGATCCATCTTTTTCAGGTCGCCCGGGCGTAATTGCAAATAGATCGCGCAGGCCAGAGCTTCTCGTTTGCGAATGACCGAAAAACAGTTTTGCTCGGAAAACAGGTTGTAAATCCTTTGCGTGACCGCACAGAGCTGTTCTCCGTTGACGATATTGATCAGCGCGAACCGCGCGAAACACAGAGCATACGCCCCCACGAATTGCGCACGGCGCTTGCTCCCGATCTCCAGCCGCCGGAAAAAGAT
>CALVHT010000095.1 GCA_944328645.1 uncultured Clostridia bacterium | reverse complement strand
TAATTTTTTTAGTCGCATGCTACCTTCCTCCGTATACCGCCGTTTTAGCGGTCAAAGCATATTCACGATCGTGTATGGTACGTGCCCGCCCGATTCGGCGCGTTTGGCTTCCTCGGCAAAAAGCGCGGCGATTTCGGCGACCGGCCGCTTTTGAAACAGGAAGGGGTTTAGATTGACTGCCTTGTTGACAATGCGGTTGATTGCCGTCGCGTTGTTGGAGTAGTCGTTGGTCACGGCGGTGATCGTCAGCCTTTTTTCAAGAGCCGGCTTGAGCGGTGCAGAAAAATCAGGAAAATCAAAACCGGCATAGACGACCAGCCCGTCCGCCGCCGTCATGTCGAAGGGAAGAGCGGGGGGAAGTTCGCTGCCTGTACAGTATACGCTGTCCGAAACCAACCGTCCGCCGGTGATGCGCAGGATGGTTTCTTCCATCATGGAATCCGCTTTGATGGTATAGTAGATGCCGCACTGGCTTGCCAAATACAGGGATTCTTCGTCCGTATCGACAAAGATGGGTACCGCCTGATGGTAGATGAGAAGTTGGCACAAAATGTTGCCGATTTCGCGCCCGCCGAACACGGCGATGTGTTTTCCCTTTGTCACGTCCAGTCGGTCGATGACGGCTTCGCAGAGGGAAACGATGCCGATAAAGAGAGCTTCTTCATCCGAGACGGAAAGCGGCAGGGGCGAGAGATTGGATTCATCGGTCACGACAAAATCGCGCAGGTAGCCTTCGCAGGCAGTACCGGCCGCCCGCATACTTGCACAGCTTTCCGGCGCCCCGGCACAGCATGCGGCACATTGTCCGCAGGGAATAACGTCGTGTATGTACACGCGCGTATTTTTTTCCGTTTTGATGCAGCCTGTTCCCGCTTCCGCGACGACGCCGACCGCAAATCGCCCTGGAACGACAGGGTACTTGGGACGCAATGTGCCGCGATAGGCCGGAAGCTCATTTTCAGAAAACAACAAATGCGTCACTTTCACTTTTGCCTGCGTCGCGGTCGTAATGTTGTCCGGCCGTTCCTCCGTCGTTAAAATTTTGGGGGACAGGATTTTCCAGATTTTCATAAAACTCCTTTGAAACGATGCACGTTTCGGCGACCGACCAAAAACCGGCCAGTATGTTCATTATAATGCAAGTTACCAAAATTTGCAAGCAAAAACAGGTTGAAATATTGGTTCGGATGTATCGGGAGAGGGAAATATGCGGAATTTTTGGTCCGAAAATCCGACTTTGTGTCGGAAAACAAAGCATTCCGGGTCCGCAGCAAAAAAATTTTGGAAAGGGGCACAATTCCGTTTGACTTGTTTGGGAAAATAATATATAATGAATCAGCATCTTGATGAAAGAAAGTAAGTACGGAGAGGTGAAAGCATGAAACCCGATATACATCCCGATTATCATGAAGTCACGGTGACTTGCGCTTGCGGCGCGACATTTAAAACGGGCACCACCAGGAAAGGCGATACGTTGAAAGTGGATATTTGCAGCAAATGTCATCCTTTCTTCACCGGCAGGCAGAAACTCGTAGATACAGGCGGCAGAGTCGATAAGTTTAAAAAAAGATACGGAATTTAGTCTTTGCGTTTCAGCTCTAAGGTTTTCTCTTGGGGCTGATTTTCTTTTTTTCCGGCGCTTTTGCGCCGGATTCAGACCGTTTCGGAGTATTTTTATGAAAGGAAAAAAACAGTCATGCAACCGTACATACATCGGAGGCCAAGCAGTATTGGAAGGCGTGATGATGCGCGGCAAAACGGCCTACGCCACCGCGGTGCGTGATCCGGAAGGGAAAATACAGGTCGAAAGCCGGCGGCTGCACACGTCGCGCCGGATGCGGGTGATTTCAAAAATTCCGCTGGTCCGAGGCGTCGTCAATTTTGTGTCTTCCCTGGTCATTGGCTCCAAGATCCTGATGCGCAGCGCCGAAGTTTACGGCGATGAAGGCGAACCGACGAAATTTGAGAAATGGTGTCTTGAAAAGCTGCACATCAACCTTATGTCGGCTGTCTCTTTTTTCGCGACCGTCTTGGGCGTCGCGCTGGCGGTCGGCCTGTTTATCGCGCTGCCGATGTGGCTATCCAATCTGTTTTTCTCACAAGAGAGCGGGTTGCGCTATTCGGTCGCCTATAATTTGACGCAGGGCGGCCTGCGGCTGGTCATATTTATTCTCTATATCATTGCGATCACGGCGATGAAAGACATTCGGCGGGTATTCATGTATCATGGCGCCGAGCACAAGACGATCACCTGTTTTGAAAAGGGGCTGCCTCTGACGCCTGAAAACGCTAAAACCTGTTCGCGCATTCATGACCGCTGCGGCACGACCTTTTTGTTTTTGGTCATGGCGGTCAGCATCGTTGTTTTTTCCGTTGTCAACTGGGTCTGCGATCGATATTTGAATATTTTTACGTATGGCGAATTTTTAAATTTTTTGATCCAGTTTGCCATCAAATTGCTTTTTCTTCCGATTGTGGCGGGGCTTTCGTATGAAGTGCTGAAATTGCTTGCCAAATCGCAAAGTAAATTTTTGCTTCCCTTTAAAGCGCCGGGGTTTGCGCTGCAGCGCCTGACGACGCGTGAGCCGGACGATGAAATGCTTACCGTCGCGATCGCGGCTTTTCAAAAAGTTGCGGAGATGGACGCGGACGAAAAGATTCCGGAGCAGAACTTTACCGTATCCAAAACGGTCAAACGTTATACGGAGGATCTGAAAAAACTGTTTGCTGCGAGCGGGATCGACGAGAGCGATGCCGAATGGCTGATCTCTGTTTCCTGTAGTGTTCCGCGCAGCGAGCTGGAGACCTCGGAACAGTTGCTACTGCCGAGCAAAGTTCGACAACTGGACGCGTTGGCAGGGCAGCGCCTGAACGGGAAACCGCTTTGGTATATTTTGGGAACTACGGAGTTTTACGGGTATGAGATCCAAGTCGATTCGCGCGTTCTGATTCCGCGTCCTGAAACGGAAATGCTTGCGGAACTGGCAATCAAATCGGCCGAAGAAGGGGACTCGATCTTGGATTTGTGTACGGGCAGCGGTTGCATTGCTGTCGCAATCGCCAAAGAGGCAAAAGACAAGAACGTGACGGTAGACGGGGCGGATATCAGTGCCGGCGCCTTGCAGGTCGCTGCGGAAAATTCACGTCGCAACGAAGCAGACATCCGCTGGATCGAAAGCGACTTGTTCGAAAAGATTGAGGGTCAATACAATATCATTGTGTGCAATCCGCCGTATATTAAACACAGCGATTTGGCAGGGCTGCAGCGGGAGATCCGTGCGTTTGAGCCAATGACGGCCCTGGATGGCGGCGAAGACGGATTGGATTTTTATCGCCGTTTGGCAAAAGAAGCGCCCGAGCACCTTAAACCGGGCGGATCGCTTTTAATGGAATGCGGCGCCGGGCAGGCGCAGGAGATTGTGCGCCTGTTCGATCGGTTTGAATACACCATGATTTCGCGCGATCTGGAAGGGATTGAGCGCTTCGTTCGTGCGGTGCTGTAACGCAGACGAACAAACCAAGAAAGACAGAGCCGGCCGAGACGCCGGGCCGACGACGGGTCAGTTATGTTAAAAAAATTAGAGGATATTTTACAAAAATACGAGCAGCTGTCCGCTGAAATGGCGGATCCGGCAGTCATCGCCCAACCCGAGCGATGGACGCAGTGTGCCAAGGAGCATGCCGACATTTCGGAAACGGCGGAAAAATATCTCGAATACAAAAAAGTCGAAAAAGAAATGACCGAAGCGTTTGCCGCCGCCGAGGCGGAGACGGATCGGGAGATGAAAGATTTGCTTACAGAAGAAGGGTATGCCTGTAAGGAAAAGCTGGCGCTTATTCACGGAGAATTGCGCATCCTGCTCCTGCCGAAAGATAAAAATGACGAGCGGAACGTGGTCATGGAGATCCGCGGCGGCGCGGGCGGCGATGAGGCGAGTTTGTTCGCGGCGGAATTATACCGCATGTACTGCCATTATGCCGAGTCCATGCGCTGGAAAACGGAGATCATTGACCTGAGCGAAACGGAATTGGGGGGCATGAAAGAGGTCGTGTTTACAGTATCCGGGAAGGGGGTATACAGTAAACTCAAATACGAAAGCGGCGTGCATCGCGTTCAGCGCGTTCCAGAAACAGAATCGCAGGGGCGCGTGCATACTTCCACGGTAACCGTCGCCGTTTTGCCCGAACCCGAGGATGTAGAGGTGGAGATCAACGAAAAAGATCTCAAGATCGACACATATCGTTCGGGCGGCGCAGGCGGGCAGCACATCAATAAGACGGAGAGCTGCATTCGCATCACCCATTTGCCTACCGGCATCGTCGTGACCTGTCAGGACGAACGTTCACAGATCAAAAACCGTGAAAAGGCGATGAAGGTTTTAAAAAGTCGTTTGTACGATCACTACAACACCAAATACCAAAGCGATTATGCGCAAAACCGCAAGAGTCAGGTGGGAACAGGGGATCGGAGCGAACGCATCCGCACCTATAATTTCCCGCAGAATCGCGTTACCGATCATCGTATCGGACTGACGCTGTATTCGTTGGAAAATTTTATGCTCGGCAATATCGGCGAAATGCTTGAAAGCCTCGCCATTGCCGATCGCGAGGCCCAGCTCTCTTCTTCGGAAGAGGAGTGAGCGCTGGGGTGCTCTCGGCCGATGTTCGGCGCAATCGTGATCCCATACGCGAGCCAATCCCCGCGCATCGATACAGAAATCTATTTTTTGAGGTATTACCTATGAATACGACAAAGAGAATTTCTTCCATTTCTCCCTCTCTGACGCTGGCAATCACCGCCAAAGCTAAGGCGATGAAGGCGGAAGGCAAGTCCGTGATCGGTTTCGGCGCAGGCGAACCGGATTTTAATACGCCGCAGCACATCATCGATGCGGCCAAGAAAGCGTTGGACGAGGGCTGTACCAAATATACCCCGTCTTCCGGATTGCCCGCTCTGCGCAAGAAAATTGCAGAAAAATTTCAGGAAGAGAACGGTTTGCTCTATGACCCTGCGCAGATCATCGTATCCTCCGGAGCCAAGCACTCTATCTTTAATGCAATGTTCGCATTGATCGAGGACGGAGACGAAGTGATCATTCCGGCTCCGTATTGGCTGACATATCCCGAAGTCGTCAAGGTTTGCGGCGGAACGAGCGTATTCGTACCGGGTCACAAAGAGAATCATTTTAAAGTCAGCCCGGAAGATATCCGCAAAGCGATCACCCCCCGCACAAAAATGCTTATTTTCAACTCGCCGTCCAATCCCACCGGCGCCGTATATACCGAAGCGGAGATCCGCGCCATCGGGGCCGTGGTCGAAGAAGCGGGAATTTGGGTCCTTTCGGATGAGATCTATTCAAAACTGATCTATGACGGGGTCAAGCATTTCTCCATTGCGCAGGTCAGCGAAAAGCTCAAAAATCGCACGGTCATCGTCAACGGCGTTTCGAAAACATATGCGATGACAGGCTGGAGGATCGGTTGGCTGGCCGCTCCGAAGGAAGTGGCGAAAGCGATCGATTCGTTCCAAAGCCATGCGACGTCCAACCCGACGAGTATCTCGCAGTATGCGGCGTTGGCGGCTCTCAACGGAACAGAGGATGAGTTGATCGCAATGCGCGACGTGTTCAATGATCGCCGGAAGTTCATGATTTCCCGCATTCACGAGATCGAAGGATTGGACTGCATCGAACCGGACGGCGCGTTCTATATAATGCTGATCGTGGATAAATTGTATGGAAAACGCTTTAACGGCCGCAAGATCGGCGGGTCGTTGGATGTGGCGGACATGCTCCTGGAAAAGGGGGTTGCGGTCGTTCCCGGCATTGCGTTCGGTGCCGATGAATGCGTGCGGCTCTCGTATGCGATATCCAAGGAAGACATAGCGGAAGGGCTTCGCCGCATCGAAGAATT
>CALVHT010000094.1 GCA_944328645.1 uncultured Clostridia bacterium | reverse complement strand
CTGCCCCGTAGAGCGCCCTTGCAACAAGTCCGGCCGCGCCGGCAAAACAAAAGAGCGAACGCCTTCGTTCGCCCGAGCGGTCGTGTTTGCCGCGGCATCGCCCGCGCCGGCGGGCCGGGCAAGCATGGTTTAAAAAAGACCGGGCAAGCCCGGCCTTTTTTGCATGGCGGAAAAACCGCCGTTAATAATCGGTCAAACCCAGCAGATAATCCGCAGAGACGTCGAAAAACCGACAGATGCGAATGATCAGATCGGTGCTCAGATCCAGCGTTTCCCGTTCATATTTGCTGATGCTTTTTTGCGTCAGGCAGAGCGAGTCTGCCAGTTGTTTTTGCGTCAAACCGTGTTCGATGCGCAGTTCCTTCAAGCGTTCGCCATACATGGTCTCAGTATCTCCGTCTTTGCGTAAAAAATACTCTAAAACAGAGTAAAACGCTTGACGTACTCCAAAATGGCGACTATAATGGTGAAAAAAAGACCGCACGAATGCAAGTTTGGCGAAAAGCGCACGATTCGGCGGGGCAATCGCGATCAATATTCCTTGACGCCCAACAGATAATCGCTGCTTACAGAAAATCTCCGGCAAAATTGCACGATGAACTCGATGCTCGGTTGGATCTGTTCCAACTCATAACGGCTGATATCCTGCTGGCTGACGTGCATGATTTTTGCCAATTCTTTTTGGGTTAGCCCGCTGCTTTCGCGCAGCTCTTTGAGTCTTTGTCCGTACATGCTATTAGTATACACAAAAACTGAGTAGATAAAGGTAAATACACAAAAAATGAGTAAAGAAAAAGAAAATAAATTTCTGCCGGAGGAGATCCGTGCCTGGATGCGCACCGAAACGGGCCTTTGCCCGGCGGCGGCAAGGCGGCGCGCCCGCGATTCGTCGGCGGCATGGGAGAGGGTCGAACGAGCGTATGCCGCGCAAGGGTATTATCCGCCGAGAGCCGATTTGGCGGCGCAAATGAAGGACAACATCGTCGAACACGGGGAAAGGCTCTTGGAGATGCAGTACGCCTACGGCCTGGCGCTGGGAAATCTCTGCGGCAGGACCGACGGGTTTTTTCTCTGCGTGGATACGGCGCGCCTGCACCGATGGGCGGAGCGGCAGGAAACGCGGGAAAAAGAAAATTATAGCGCGCGGCGCGACGAACTTTTGGCGCAGGCGGCGGGGCTGGCGGAATGCGAGGCGCTGCGTGCGGCGGGGGAGGCGTTTTTTCGAGACGCCTATCTGCTGTGCACCTTTCATTACTTTTCGGCGGGTTTGCGGCGCGGCTATGCGGTCGGAAGGCTGTCGTCCGAACTGATCTGCGCCGTTGCGTCGAACCAAGACGCGGGCGCACCGCGCTCGCAAGAGGAATAAAAAACGGAGAGAGGACGAACCGAACGGTTCGTCCTCTCTCTTGGTTCAATATACTCTTGTTCGTTCCCATAGGAACGGTGTAAAAGGAAGCGATGTCAGAGATCCGGCGGAAAAGTTCAGCGGCTTTCGACGCCGTCGGGAGAAAAAATGTACATGTCTTTTTGCAGCTGCGCCATGCTCCCGCCCAGGGCATAGATCGCGCCGCTGAGCATGTCGGTCACGCGCAGCGCCGTCGTTGCGTTCAAATCGGTCAGATAGACGATGACGGTCATGTGATCGCGAAAGCGGTCGATGATCTCTTCCACGTCCGAAAAAGAACGCGGGTGGCGCAGTTGCATGCGCGCCGGGTCTGCCTTCGTGCGGGGCGGAGCAGCCGTTTCCGCTTCGCCGGGAATGGGGCGTTTTTTTAAGTTTCCGCGCTGTTTTTCCGATCTGGGCAACATACGATCCCCCTTTGGTCCGTTTACGGCCGGCTTTCGGCCGCCGGGGAACGGCGGGGGCCGAACAGGGCGGTGCCCAGGCGGATCATATTGCTTCCGCACTCGACGCACAGCTGCCAGTCGCCGCTCATGCCCATAGACAGGAACCGAAAGTTTTTGTCCGTTTTCTTTATTGTATCATAAATATCCCGCATAGACAAGCATAATGCACGCAAATATTCAGAATCCTCCGAAATGGGCAGCATAGCCATCAGGCCGCACAGCCGAAGATTCGGGTAAGCGCGCAGGTCTTGTACGGCTTTTTCCGCCGTTTCCGGAGAAAATCCGCTCTTGGAAAGCTCGCTGCCGATGTTGATCTCTACGAGACAATTCGCGACCCAACCCGCCGCGGCCGCGCGCTTTTGCAGTTCATTCGCCAGCTCGTAGCGGTCGAGCGAATGGATCAGGTCGCATTTTCCGATCAGGTATTTGACTTTATTGGTCTGTAAATGTCCGATAAAGTGACGCCGCGCACCCTGCACGGCATCAAATTTTTGGGTAAATTCCTGCACGCGATTTTCGCCGATGTCGGTGATGCCGGCGGCGATCGCCGCATTGATCTCCTCCGGGGTGCGCGTCTTGGTCGCGGCGACCAGTGTGATCGGTTCTCCCTGCGCATTTCCGCCCGCAAGCTGGGCGAGTGTTTGTCGTACGTTTTCGGCGATCATGTTTTTGCCTCCATCCGAAAACCGGGCGGTTTTCGTCCGCGCGGTGTTTTCTCTATTATACCGCGGTCGCATACCGTTTGTCAATCGCTGCCCGGGGCAAGAATGCCGCAAGCGGCAGGCCGAAAAAAGTTGACGGGACCCCCAAGGGCCCCGTCGTGAAAACCGTTTTACGGAACGTGCAGAAAACGCCGCCGCAGGGCGGGGGGATCCGCAGGGCGCCCCGCGCTCAGATGCGTTCGAGAATCAGTTTCGTCATCTCGCTCCCTTTGACCGGATGCATGCCCTCGCTCATGATATCGGCGGTGCGATATCCGGCATTCAAAACGTCGTTGACCGCCGTTTCGATGGCTTCCGCCTCTTTTGTAAGGTCAAAGGAGTCGCGCAGCATCATCGCCGCCGAAAGGATGGTCGCGATGGGGTTGGCCAGGTCTTTACCCGCAATGTCGGGGGCGGATCCGTGGATCGGCTCGTACAGGCCGCGTTTGCTCGCCCCGAGAGAGGAGGAGGCGAGCATGCCGATGGAGCCGGTGATCATCGCCGCTTCGTCCGAGAGAATGTCTCCGAAGATGTTGGAAGTCAGCACCACGTCAAATTGGGCGGGGTTTTTTACCAACTGCATCGCCGTATTGTCAACAAGCATATCCGTCAGCTCCACGTCGGGGTAATCCTCGGCGACCTTGTGAACGACCTCTCTCCACAGGCGGGAAGATTCGAGCACGTTTGCCTTGTCGATGGAGGTGACGTGATGGCGGCGCTTTCTTGCCAGTTCGAAGGCGATCTTTGCGATCCGCGTCACCTCTTCCGTGCTGTATTTTTCGGTGTCGTAGGCAAATTCGCCCCCTTCTCCCACGCCGCGGCCGCGCTCGCCGAAGTAGATGCCGCCGATCAGTTCGCGCACGACCACCAAGTCAATGCCCTTTTCGGCGATGTCTTTGCGCAGCGGGCAGGCGCCTGCCAGCGCGGGGAAAAGTTTGGCCGGGCGCAGGTTGGAGTACAGACCCAGGGCCGCGCGGATCTTCAAAAGGCCGGCTTCCGGACGCAAGTGTCCGGGCAAATTTTCGATGCGCTTGTCGCCGACGGCGCCGCCGACCGCGCCCAAGAGAACGCTGTCGGATGCAAGACATCGGTCGATGGTATATTGGGGCAGGGGTTCGCCCGTCTGTTCGATGGCGCACACGCCCATCAGCAGATGTTCAAATTCAAAGGAATGGCCGAATTTTTCGCCGACCTTGTTCATCACCGCGATCGCGGCGTCTGTGATCTCGGGGCCGATCCCGTCGCCCGCGAGTACTGCAATGTGTTTATTCATGATCATGACCTCAAAAAAATAGTTTCCTCCCCGGCGCGGCGTCGGTATTGTCGAAGCGCGGGGGAGAGAGAAGGCGCGTTCGGCGCCGTTTCGGCGGCAACGCGCGCAAATCGGTTTCGAAAGGCGTTGCGCCGTCCGCTATTTTGCTGCCTGGATAGACTTGATCAGCCCGCCCGCATCGATGATCTTTTGGATGAACGCGGGGAAGGGTTCGGCTTGGAATTTTTGGCCGGTCGTCTCGTTCACGATCTCACCCTTGGTCAAGTCGCAGGATACGATGTCGCCCGCCCGGATATTTTGCACCGCTTCCGGGCATTCGAGAATGGGCAGCCCGATATTGATGGAATTGCGGTAGAAGATGCGCGCGAACGAGTTGGCAATGACCAGGGAAATGCCGCTCGCCTTGATGGCGATGGGGGCATGCTCGCGGGAGGAGCCGCAGCCGAAATTGTCTGCCGCGACGATGATATCGCCCTTTTTCACGGTTTTGACAAAATTTTTGTCAATGTCCTCCATGCAGTGGGAAGCGAGCTCTGCTTCCGACGTGGTGTTGAGGTAGCGCGCGGGGATGATGACGTCCGTATCGACGTCGTTGCCGTATTTAAAAACAGTTCCTTTGACCGTCATAAAAAAACCTCTTCAAAATAGATTTATTCTGCGAAAACGCAGTGGATTGGTTTTGCGCGGGTTTTGCGCACGCGAAGGCCCGGCGCAGAAAAGCTCAAAGATTTTCCGGCGTCGCGAGCTTTCCGGCGATTGCGCTCGCCGCCGCAACGTACGGGGAAGCGAGGTACACTTCGCTGTCTACATGTCCCATGCGGCCGACAAAGTTGCGGTTGGTCGTGGCGACGGCGCGTTCGCCTGCCGCTAAAATACCCATATGCCCGCCCAGGCAAGGCCCGCAGGTCGGCGTGGAGACGACGGCGCCGGCGTCGATAAACACGTCAAACAGCCCTTCGTGCATGGCCTGTTTCCAGATGGTATTGGTCGCAGGGATGACGATGCAGCGCACGCCTTTGGCCACTTTTTTGCCGCGGAGAATGTCCGCCGCGATGCGCAGGTCGGAAATATGCCCGTTGGTGCAAGACCCGATCACGACCTGATCGATCTTTACTTCCCCCCATTCCGCGGGCGTTTTCGTGTTTTCGGGCAGGTGCGGGAAAGAAACGGTGGGCTGCAACGCAGAAAGATCCACTTCGATCACGCGTTCGTATTCTGCGTCCGCATCCGCCTCGAACACGCGGATCTCGCGGCGGAAGCGACCGTTGAGGTATTCGCGCGTCACATCGTCTTCGGGGAAGATCCCGTTCTTGGCGCCCGCTTCGATCGCCATGTTGCAGATGGTAAAGCGGTCGTCGATGGAGAGGTAACGGATGCCGTCGCCGACAAACTCCATCGATTTATACAGCGCGCCGTCCACGCCGATCAGCCCGATGATGTGCAGGATGATATCCTTGCCGCAGATGTATTTGGCGGGCTTGTTTTTGAGCACGAATTGGATCGCGGAGGGCACCTTAAACCAGCAGCGGTTGCTCATCATGCCGGCGGCCATGTCCGTCGATCCGACGCCCGTCGAAAAGGCGCCCAGCGCCCCGTAGGTGCAGGTATGGCTGTCCGCGCCGATCACCAAATCGCCCGCTCCGACCAGACCTTGCTCGGGCAACAGCGCATGCTCGATCCCCATTTTGCCGACGTCAAAGAAATTCTCCACGCCGTGCTTGTTGGCAAAATTGCGGACCGTCTTGACTTGTTCCGCCGCCTTGATGTCTTTATTGGGCGTAAAGTGGTCCATGACCAGGCTCACGCGCTCGGGGCAGCAAAGGCAGGTAAATCCCGCCTTTTCAAATTCCTTGACGGCGACGGGCGAGGTGATGTCGTTGCCCAGCACCATGTCCAGTTCCGCGTCGATCAGCTGGCCGGCCTTTACGCTGTCCAAGCCCGCATGCGCCGCGAGAATTTTTTGCGACATTGTCATTCCCATAAAAATCACTCCTTCCGGGTAGTTCCCGCCATGCGGCGGGTTTTTTTTATTTTTTGATTGACAGCATTATAGCACAAGTGATATAATTTGTAAACAATTTAGAAAATAGAT
>CALVHT010000093.1 GCA_944328645.1 uncultured Clostridia bacterium | reverse complement strand
CTGACTTTCCCGCTCGTGATCGCAATATTGACTTTGGACTCGCTCGTAAACAGCGCCATCGTCGCGCCCACGATCAGACTTGCGCACATTACGATCGTCATGATCGACGTCAGCAAAATCTTCTTCATAAATCCTCTCCTAAAATTCGTAATACGTAAACAAACTTTTTCGGACCGAATACTTGAAAATTTTTCGCTAAATCTTGGTCTGCAATGCAACTTTTTAAGCCGTTTGATTCTCTGCGATTTGTTCCGAGCTTACATTATTTGCGGCCAAATTGTCCGCAACCGTGCCACTCACAAACTCGAACGTCGCTCCAGCTTTTACATATACGCCACTGCCGGTTTCAATATAGCTGTCTCCCGTGCCGCCCGCATCGATCCTATTGCCCGAAATCGAGCCCGCATTCATCGTAAAAGATCCGGAATTGACGAATACTCCGCCGCCGACCGCAAGCCATGAAGTCGCCGAACCGCCTTGTTTGGACGTTACGTTGTTTTCGGAAATCGTACCGCCGTTCATTTCAAACGAACCGCCGTTGACGAAAACACCGCCGCCGCGCACATAGTTATTTCCGCTCCGGACATTTTGGGAGATCGTGCCGCCGCTCATCGTGAACACTCCGGCGACATATACGCCGCCGCCGCCGCTGCTTCCGCTGGAAGTGGCGCTCGTATTGCCGGAAATCGTGCCGTCTTTCATCTCGAACGTTCCGTTGCTCGCCACATACACGCCGCCGCCGCCGCTGCCCGTATTGCCGGAAATCGTGCCGCCTTCCATATTGAACTTGCCACTTGCCACGTATACGCCACCGCCGGATTTACTGCTCGAACCGTTTTCGGCAATCGTGCCGCCGTACAGACAGAACGTACCGCCGTTTACATATACGCCGCCGCCGTCATGCATTGAAGAGCTCTGATTGCCGCTGATCGTGCCGCCATACATGTAGAAAATACCGCCATCGACCCGCACGCCGCGGCCGAACCCTAACAAATGCGTGATCGAACCGGAGTTTTCGTCATTGTCATACAAATACAGCGTCCCTGTAGACCCAACCTGAATTGCATGGATCTGCGATCGGCTGTTCGCAGCGGAAACAGACAGAGAATTTCCGTTCAAATACAATTTAACCTCTTCGGAAATTTGAATGGATACCGTCGTTTCATAATCGGAAACAAGGAAATAATTTCCAGCCGCCAAGACGCCCTCTCCTGTAATGGCACTGCTTGTCAAGGGGATGTACTCGACTCCCCCGACCGTCAACGTGGCTGTTGTATCGATCCGCGCTCGGATCTCGCTCTTATCTTCCGACTCTTCCAGACAATAATACCGGCTGTCGTGGATAAAGAAGTCTGTCGCCGTTGCGTCCGCATTGTTGGCTTTAAATCCCGCCGTGAACACGCCCTCCGCGGCTGTGACCCAAATTTCAGCGCCTTCTTTCAGTTCGCCGACAGCGATCGTCTTTCCGGCGGTGATGTACAGGTTGTTTCCTGTTTCGACTGCCGTATTGTCACGAATGACTACGCTGCCCGAGACCGAGACCGTCCCGTTTTGGCTATGGCTGAGCGCGCCGCCCGCCGTTGCTTTATTATAGGCGATCTGACCGCCGCAGAGATTTATTTCGTTATTGCTCGCCGCCCCCATGCTGATCGCGCCGCCGCTTGCCGGGCCGGCCGAGCTGTCCACCAGAGCCGTGTTGCCGCAGATCGCGCCGCCGTACAGATTGAACACGCCGCCGGATCCGCCGACATACACGCCGCCGCCACCGCCGGAAGCCGTGGCAGCGTTTCCGGCAATCGTGCCTCCGTACATGTTCAACACGCCGCCATCGATATTTATGCCGCCGCCGTTACTCGCCGCACCGCCCGTGATCACGCCTCCGACGATCACCGAACCAGCTCCGGCCGGATCCGCAGATACGGTCCAAAGGCCGCTAACGCTGTCCACGGTATAGCCGTATTCCTTTCCGCTCGCGTTGCAATCATATAGATTGAGCGTCGCCCCGCTCGTCACCGTGATCGCACTCCCGTTCGATGCCAGGAGACGATAACCGTTCAAACAAAGATCCACATTCCCCGATACCGTAAGATTTCCGACATAATCGCCGGACAAATAGTAGGAACCGTCGGCTATGGTCTGTGTGCCCGAACCGCTCAAAGCTGTTTCATGCGGATGCGTGAGAATCGTGTAACCGATCTCTTCTTCGCCGATGCCGTCGAGTACGCTTAAAGAAGTTCCTGCGCTCGGAGCCGGCAATATGTTCGCTTTTTCAATGCTGTTGTACAGGTATATAATGGCGCCCTCGGGCATGTCTACTTCCAATGTTTCAAGATCTTCGCCACGCACCGTAAGCGTTTGCGCATTTTCGAAAGCGATCGAGGCCGAATCCCAAGAGTCCCCGTAGAGAACGATCGTTTCCCCGTCCTTGACTTTGCCAAGCGCCGTGTTCAGTTCTTCTTGCGTTTCCACTACGTACACAAGACTCGCTGTTCCTTCTCCCGTCGGCGCCGCGTTGCCCTGCACCGCTTCCAACGTCACGGTCAACGAACAAGCTCTTCCCATCGCGCCGCCGCCTACGTACGAGGGCAGCTCTACAGACAGGTACGTCTTGGTCGTTCCGGCGCCCAGCGTTTCCCAGCCTGTCGTGAATTCGCTGTAATATGTATAATTCGCGTTGTCGGCACTGTAACCGACCAGTAATTGGCCAAGAAGTTCCGCTTCGCCTTCACCCGCAAGCCGCACACGGTATTTTGTGGCCACGTTGGAGTCGTTTTGGATATTCAATGCGACCACGGCCTTGTCGCCGGGCGTCATTTTATCCAAAGTGAGCGAAGATCCTGCAACCGATGCCGTGCCGCCGTTGGCAAAGAAATCCGTCTGCTCGATCCCCATGGAAAAGAGCGCAATATCCTCGTCGATGGTCGCCACGACTTTCACTTTGCCGCTTGTAATTGCTACGTTCACTTTCGACTCGCTGGTAAAAAGAGCCATCGTCGCTCCTACAATCAGGCTTGCACACATTATGATCGAAAGTAAGGACATGCATAATATCTTTTTTCGCATCATTTTACCCTCTCACCGATACACTTTAGACTTTTTGGATTGCGTATACTTGTAAAGCAAATTCCAATGCCACGTCTTGCACGATATTGTTGTCCGGATCGTTCAAAAACTCTGCCCGCACTGTAAATTCTTGCGCGGCTCCGCCGACCAAAATCGTCCCCAAATCGACATCGCGGCCGGCGCTCAAGGCAAATTCTGCCAATTCCGTTCCATCCTCGCCGCTGATGGTGATTTGAATTTGACTGGCAAGCTCTTTTTGCGCGTCGGTTGCCTGCCCGTCTACATTCCAAAGCATCCGAACGCCATAGTCAAAGGCAACGTTGCCTGCGTTCGATACTTCCAAACAAGCCTCGTACCAGCTTTGGGGTACCGCTTTTTCGATATCGAACAGCATAATATCCTTGCTGGACGCGTTTGTCAAATCGATCCGATCGGTATTGCGTTCGCTCGTGACGAGCATCCCGTTCTCCCCGAGCGTGCAATCCTGGTACTCGACCCGATATAATACGGCATCCAACTTGCCGGCCTTTAAATAGCTGTTTACCGTCTCTTGGTCAGAAAACAGTGCATATGTACCGCCGATCAAAAGCGCCAAACAAAGGCATACCATGACCATTGACAGCAATACCGTCCTCATTCTTCTGCTCATATCTGCTCTCCTTAAATAGTATTTACTCGTCCACTCGATCCTGCATACCCATCCTCGGATCTACCCATCGACGGCAAAACGAAAATTTCGCAGCGGACCGATCGTTCCTTTGCTCTTATTGTTGACGCGAAAGTCTGCGCTTTTCGCGGCGACGCTGTTTTTTGTATTCGATCTCGTCTGCCGCGGCCTTGACGGCAATATCAATACTGCTCTTGGCGATCGCAACGGCCGCCTCATCTTCGACGCGAAGCACCGTGGGCGCCTGACGCACGCGGACTTTATTGTCTTGGATGTAATTGCGGAAATCGGGGTTGAGCAGTATAAACTCGCAAACGACGACGCCGCGTTTAATCTGCATGCGCACCAGCCGCGTTTTGCCGATCTTATACTCTTCGTAGTTGGCGTTACGGTATTGCTTTGCCCCTTCCTGCATGAACGCATACTGCACGATCTCGATATAGTAACGCTGCAACTCCGGCGGAAGTTCCATAAACTTTTCGTCCAAGGTTTTGGCCTCGCTCGGAGAAAACACAACCGCATTTTCGTCGATGACCGTCATCGCCATCTCTTCGCCGGCAGTGCTCGGGGCGACAGGCTCTTCTACATACGGAGCCTCCGGGGGCGCTGGTTCTGCCTCCGGCTGTGCCGCATTTTTTTTGCTCTCCACCAAATCGTAGATCACCACGACGACAGAGAAAATCCCAATACATGCCGCAAAAATCATAAATACAATTAACAGGACTTCCATCAAAATACCTCCTTATCCTCCCGATCAATCGCCTTCGGAATGCTCGCCTGCCGCTGGAGTTTTTTCCTGTTCCGCTTTCACTGCGGCCAGCTGTCTCTTCAGTTCGGCAATCTCGGCCTCTTGTTTCTCTCGTTCAGCCTGTGCTTCCTGCTTTTTTTTCTGCGAGAGAACGTCGACAATGTGGATGACCTCCAATACGATGATTGCCAGGCAGGGAACAATGACGATACAAATTATTCCCCATACACTCGTGATCACCCGGATCAAAAAGCCCAAAAACCGGCTTTGTCCGGTCACTTTTCCTATCACATAGTTCGGGCTGTCTTCCAACGACGTATCGATCGTCTGTTGTAGGCTGCCTCCTTCCACCGCCTTGTTGTCGCCCTCCAAAACGATCGTATAGCCACCCTCATCGTTGGGCGCGATCTGCACGATGCGGTGAGTTATGGTCTGCTGTTCCACATACACGTACCGGAATGTCAAAACATCGCCGACTTGTAGCGCCGCATACCACTCCGCCGCCGCCTGCGCATCCTCCGGAACTGGCTGCACAAAAATTATCGAGCCCGTCGGAATGTCTTTGATCGAATAATTGCTGACATCCGTCTCCTCGCTCGCTTCCATCGACGATGACAGGACGAGGCGCATTTCACGACCGAATACGCGAACCGTTCCGTCCACATTTTTTTTGGCTGCGACCGAATAGATCAAGGCAAAGACACACAATACGAAAAAGGCGACAAACAGCCCCGTCAAGACCCCGTTCAAAATTTTTTTTGTTTTTTCCCGTGTTTTTGCATCCAATGCAATCTTCATGCGTTATACCCTGCACGCGGCTTCAATCTGAACTCGAAATGATGCCGTCGTTTCCTGTGCTTCGTTTCCGATCTCCTGCGGCATCGTATAGCAGAGAACCAGCGTAGCGGTCTCCTGTTCCTCTGTGCAAATTTGCAATGCGACCGCGTTTTCCCGCAAATACTCCGAAAGGCGTTGCACAGAAAGAACTTCACCGTTCAGTTGAATTTCCAGATCGAGATACTCTGCCAGCGGTGATTCCGCCTCCTCGCGAAAAGAAAGCGAAACGTCATAAATTTTATCAATCTTTCCTTGAAATTCGATGGTGTAAGAGACGCTTTCCCCCGGAAAAAATTCGGTAAAAGAAACTTCATATTCGTCTTTGGCAACGCCGTCTTCCAGCAGACGAAAACTTTTTTGAAATTCATCCTGCCGACACAGCAATAGAATTCCCACCACAATTCCGAAAATCATCGCCGCCGCCAGGGCAAAACACAAAATATATGCTGCCTTTTTTGTCATTCCACCCCTCCTCAAGGCCTTGCCGCAATCTTCCGCACTGCCTTCGCGGAACCTATGCCCCTTTTTTTCTTGGTTAAACGGAGCAAAACCCCATCCGTTTGTTTTTTTCATTATAACACGATTTACAAAAAATGTCAATGGCACTTAAAAAATTAACATCCGTTTCGACAATCTTTGTTTCCGCGCCG
>CALVHT010000092.1 GCA_944328645.1 uncultured Clostridia bacterium | reverse complement strand
GGCATGAATGGCGGTGTTGCCGCAGTTGTGATAGATCACCAAGAAATTTGCGTCGCGTACGACTTCGTTGATCTTCGTGACATAGCGAGACGAAAACTCATCGGTCAAATCAGGCGGGAGCAGTCCGGCCAATGGTTCCGCCATCACGACGCCGTCCGCCCCGGCCTGTCGATAAGCGAGGCTGTATTCGGTGAGGAATGCGGAAGCCTTTGCGAGCAGGGTGTGCATCATTTCCGGCTCCTCGTAACAATCGATCATGGCCTCCGTCACGTCGGTCAGGCGTCCGACCAAGGAAAAGGGGCCGATCACGCCCGCAAAAACGGGACGATCGGTGATGGCCTGTTTGGCTAATCGGATCGCCTCGATCGAAAGACCTGTGCGCCCTGCGCCGACATGCGGAACCCGCAATGCCTCTGCGTCGGCCGGAGAGCGGACAACGCTGCCCGTGACGGTCGGAACGTCGTCATCCGAAACAAGGATGGGCGAACCAAAGCATTCCGCCTCGACAGAAAGATCCATCAACGAAACGGAAGCGGCGGTATCGATGCGCGCGGCAACGGCAGCCATTGCCGCGGCCTGGCGCTCGGCAGAGCTGATCAGCTCTCGTACATTGCAACCCAGCAACTGTGCGCCGGGGAAAGATAAGATCGGCAATGGTTTTTTGGCCGCATTGTCGCGCAGGCCGTCCAGCCATTGGCGCATGGTTTGTTTCATACGAATGCTCCTTTGCAAGTTATGCCCGTATTATAGCAAAAAAGCGCAGCGTTTTCACCATACGTCCTTGCGAAATAATAGCAAAATTTTGTCCGTCCGCCGGTTTGCGGCGCAAAATGCCGAAAAAACCCCGTGCATCGGCACGGGGTTTTTGGTTGCTCGGATGTTTAACGACTAAAAGTTTTGGCGATTGTTCCTTTGAAAAAACAAACGAACGCGCCGATGATCGCAAAGATTCCGCCCAAAATCGGCCCAATGCCAAGCGATGCGGTCATGTGGCTGACAATTTCCTGCTGCGCGGCTTCCATACCGACCGTAGCATACGCGGAGATCGTAAAGAGGAACACGGCCCCGACGACAAAGCATGCAGTCGTAACGATCTTGGTGATCAAACCGTTTTTAAACAGCAGGGCAAGAAGACCGCCGATTGCGGGCAAGAAGAAGGCCAAAAATGCCATCAGGTTGAATTGGAGAATGGAAGTTGTCATAGACAAAGAGCCTTCCCCGATGGTTTGTTTATAGCCGAAAGCAATCTGTGCGCCGGTATACGAGTATTCCGCTTGCGCAATGATCAGATCTTTAGAATATTCGACCGCGACCAAAAACATCATACAGCAAGCGGCAACACCGAACACCAGTGCGATCGCACCCGGAATAAAATATGCAAGATTCTTTTTAGCCATTTTGTTAACCTCCTGACAAAATTCATCGATTTTATTGTAGCACACGTCGCCGAAAAAAGCAATAGCCTAAAAAACTTTTTCGCAACTTCGACTGAAACAAAAAAATTGTTGATTATTCTATGTGCTTGCGTTATAATGGGGGCGGAGGGATGCGAAATGGATCGAGAGCAAATCGCGCGCTGGGTCGATGGACTCGCGGGGGCTATGTGTGATTTTCCTTTTGAGAACGACGCGGAGACGATGGTGCTGCGCCATACGGATACGCGGCGCTGGTTCGGCGTATATTTGTGTGTTCCGCGGCGTTTTTTTTCGGAGGCAGAAGGCCGCGAGTTTTGTTTAAATCTGAAATGTCCGCCGCCGTTAGCGCAGATGCTGTGTCAAAGTTATGCGTCGGTCGTTCCCGCGTACCATATGAACAAGACACACTGGATCACGGTACGGCTGCACGGCGATCTTCCGCGCGAGGAGATCGAAGGGCTGATGCGGCTGAGTTACGAGATCACAAAACGCTGCGCGAAGGAATGTCAAACGTGAAAATTTTGTGAACGAATTGTTCGTCGCGTGTGTATTTTTTATTGCTTTTTGTTTGCGTTTACGCTATAATAAAAAAAGTGCTAAGGAGGACATATGACAAAAAGCAAAAGATTGCCGTTAAGGCCCAAAGATTACGTGCTGGGATTCCAGCACATGTTTGCAATGCTTGGCGCAACGATCACCGTTCCCATTTTGGCGAACATGAGTATTGCTATGGCAATGATTGCCGCCGGTATCGGAACGATCATTTTTTACTTTGTTACCGCGCGGAAAGTACCGGTATTTCTGGGTTCGAGCTTTGCGTTCCTGCCCGCTTTGATCGCCATCGTGGGCTTCGGCACCGCGGAAAACCCTAAAGAGATTTACGGCGCGCTTTGGCAAGAATCCATGGCTGCGGTTGCCGTGGCGCTGGTTTTGGCGGGATTGGTGTACGTGATTTTCGCGCTGATCATCAAGTACATCGGCGTACAAAAGATCCGAAAGCTGTTTCCGGCGATCGTCGTGGGTCCGGTTGTCTTGATCATCGGTATGATCCTGGCGCCCAAGGCGTTTCATAGCAACATTATCGGCGTCGCCGGCATTGCGGCTTGGAAGCAGTGGACGACCGCGATCGTGACGGCGCTGACGATGATCTTGGTCAATGCGTATGCAAAGCCCAAGTCCTTTTTAAAGGTCATTCCGATTTTGCTCGGTTTTGCAGTCGGATATGTATATGCATTGGGGATCAGTTTCCTGCCCGGCGGCAGCTTGATGAGCTATATTTTACAAAATGAGGAAGGAGTGTTTACCGGGATCGATTTGTCGAGGGCGTTCAGCGTCGACAATCTGATCATCTTTCAAAATCTCGGCAAGGAGTTCTCCTTCTACAAAGGGTTTACTTCGCCCACCTTTGGCAGTACATTGGTTTCCGCGATTTTGATGATCGTTCCGCTGGCCATCGTCACGTTTATGGAGCACCTTGGCGACATCAGTGCAAACAGCACGATTTGCGGGAAAGATTTCATGGTCGATCCCGGCCTGCACCGCACGGTGTTGGGCGACGGCATTGCCACGGCTGTCAGCGGTTTGCTGGGTGGTCCTGCGAACACGACGTACGGCGAAAACACAGCCGTGTTGGCGATCACGAAAAACTACAATCCGCGCAATATTTTCTTGGCGGCGATCTTGGCGGTTGTGTTCGGCATGCTGACCATTTTTGCGGATTTTTTGGCGACCATTCCGTCGGCAGTAATCGGCGGCGCATCCATTGTTTTGTACGGCATGATTTCTGCCTCCGGTCTGCGCACGTTGGTTGATTCCAAAGTAGACTTCAACAATACCAAAAATTTGATCGTCGTCTCCGTAACATTGGCGATCGGCTTGGGAATGGGGGCGATGAGCTTGATCGGTGATGTCACTGGCGATCCGATGTATAAAGTGTTGATCGGCAGCGTTGAAATTTCGCCGCTGGCGATCGCGACGGTCGTTGCGATCGTGTTGAATTTGGTCATTCCCAACTCCAAAGAACCGACGCAAGAACAGGAGTTGGCGGAAGGTGCGACCTTTGTCAATTTGGCGCCTTCGGCGGCGGACATCGAGCTCAGCAAGCTGGAGGAGGAAAATTCGCAGCGCGAGGAGGACGTGGCTGAGTCCGACGCGGCGGACAAGACTTCTTCGGAAGATCCGGCAAAATAGTTGTAAAACGTTGCGGGCGCAATCGCTCGAAATAAGCATTCGAAAAGGGCAGTACGGCTCCCTGGGCGGGGCGTGCTGCCCTTTTTGGATGATTGCGGGCAAATAATAATGCGGTGCAAGAACATCGGAGAAAATCGGCGTTTTTTTGCGGAAGGACGAAAAAAGTGCAACCGCGTTTGGGTCCGGCTCGGACGGTTGCGGAATTGATTTCAGCTCTTCGGAACATATTCTGGGGCGCGGAAAATGTTGTTTTTCGGTTGCGAATGCAGAATGCGTCCGATGCGTTCGCCGGCATAGCTTTTTTCGTCACGCATGATCTTGCCAACGCGAAAAAGGGACCGCGGCGCTTTTTTTGATCCTGAAAAAATATCAATGTAAACGAGCGATGGCAAACGCCATCGCTCGTTTACGAGAAAGAGAATTATTCGGAAATGACCAAACAAAGGGGCGCTTTTTCCCATCGATCGGTCCATTGGGCATACCGAGCGGTCAACATAAAAACAATAGGAGGATTTCGACAAAAAAGACCGTTGCAATGCTTGCTAAAGAAACGATAAGCAGTCCGCGCCGGAAAAATGCGAGAACCAAAGCCACGAGCGAGCCGGCAATTCCGGCCCAGAGAGATACAGACGCAAACAGCATGGAGGGGAAAACCATGACCGCGAGAACGCTGTACGGGAGATAATACAAAAATGAACGGATAAAGCGGTTGCGGATTGGTTTTCGGATCAGCAGTAAGCCGAGCGTTCGAGTGCTATAAGTGACCGCAAACATGATTGCAACGCCGATAAGCATGGAGGATAAGGTCATTGTTTTTCCTCCCGGCGATCCGTTTGCGCCGATTTTTCCTCCTTCTGCTCGTCCTCGGCTGCAGACTCGTGCGGAAAGAGCAGGGATACAACCGCTGTGCATACGACCGAACAGACGATTATGTCCACACCGGCCGGCAAGCGATGGAGCGGGGGGATAAAGTAGAACAGGCAGCTTGCGGCGATTGTAAGCAAGACCAGCAAGAGCGTCGGCCGATCATCCCGCGCGGGCGGAACGATGATGGCGACGAACATGGCATACAGAGAAATACCGAACGCGCTGGTGACGATGGTGTAGATCTGTGTCCCCGTTTCGCCGACCAAGACTTGTGCCAAAACGGCGTTTAATCCGACGCCGAGTACCGTTCCGCCCAGCCAACCGCTGAACGAACAGCTCATCAGCCCCAAAAAATAGGCAAACGTCAGTTTTTGCGGGCGGCGCATGGCCAAGGCATAATTTTCGTCGGTCAGGCCGAAGGCTACGATCGCTCGTTGCCACGGAGGGAAGCGCGGCGCAAGATGTTGCGAAACGGATATGGACATCAGCATATAGCGAATGTTGATGATCAGCATGGTCGCAAACAGCAGGCCGAGCGTCGCATCCTGAGCGATCAGATTGGTCCCGGCAACTTGGCCCATGCCCGAGAAATTGGTTGCGGAAACCAGGATCGGAAACCAGGCAGGGAACCCTAAAGAGATGGAGCGCATTGCATACGCGAACGAAACGGGTAAATATCCGAGAGCGATGGGTAACCCGTCTTTAAAACCTCGAGAAAAACGCATAACGAAAGGAATCCTTTGTAAAAAAAACGATTGTATTATAGCACAAAATCGCCAAAGAGTATAATGTTTTTCTGCAAAAAGTCAACTTTTGGGCGCTGGCAATTTGATTTCATCTCGCAAATATGTTATAATAACGAAAATAAGCAAAATTATTGGAGCAGATCGTATGTTTTGGGCAGATCAACTGGCGGACGAGATCATCCGCCGCAAACCGGATAAAGAAGAATATGTGTGCGCGGCGGGAATATCGCCCTCCGGATCCGTTCACATTGGGAACTTTCGCGACATTGCCACCAGTTTTTTTGTGTGCCGTGCGCTGCAAAAGAAGGGGAAGAAGGCAAAATTGCTCTTTTCGTGGGACGAATTTGATCGTTTGCGCAAGGTGCCGAAAAATGTAGCGGACCGCGTGGGCGATAATTCGTTCGAACAATACATCGGGTATCCGTACGTGGATATCCCCGATCCGTTCGGCAAAGACGAAAGTTATGCGGCCCATTTCGAAAAAGAATTCATGGCTTCCGTTGAAAGGTTCGGGATTTCCATGGAGTATCGCTATCAGGCAAAGGAGTACCGTTCGGGTCGGTATGCGGAATCCGTGATCCTTGCATTGCGCAAGCGCAAAGAGATCTTTGACATTTTAGACCGCCATCGTACACAGGACGCCACGACGGAAGAGCGGGAACAATATTATCCGGTCAGCATATTTTGCCCGCATTGCCATAAAGACAGCACCAAGATCACCGCGCTTTCCGAGGACTGCACGCGCGCGCACTATGTCTGTGCGTGCGGGGCGGAGGGCGACT
>CALVHT010000091.1 GCA_944328645.1 uncultured Clostridia bacterium | reverse complement strand
TTATACGTTGTCGGGTTTTTCTTCCAAGGTCAAATCGAAATCGCCCAATTTGTGGACTTTGAAGCCGTTGCGCTTGTATTCTTCGTAATCGAACGCTTCCAGCTCGTCGATCGCCAGCTTATGGAATTCATAAAAATTGTGCCACCATTCGTAGCCCGTTCCCAGCTCCGCGCCCAGGTATGCGTCCGCTATGTCGCATCCCATCTGCGGCGCTACATAGAACGCGCCCATCGCCAAAACGTTTACGCCGTTCCCCGTGATCGCCCGCAGCGCCGCCGGCACGCTCTCCACCACGCCCGCGTGTACGTGCGGACATTTGCTCGCCGCGATGTGGATGCCCATGCCCGTGCCGCAAAACAGCAGCGCTCGCTCAAATTCGCCTTCCGCGATCATGCTGCCCGCTCGCAGCCCTACCCGATGAAACATCAGGTCCGTATCGTTCGGGTCGCTGTCCTCCCGCACCCCTACGTCGGTAATCGTCCAGCCTTTGCGCCGCAGGTGCGCCACCACCGCCTCTTTCAGCGGGTATCCCGCAAAATCTGCTCCTACCAGCAGCTGCTTGTCTCGTATCCTCTTCATCCCTTTCCTCCCGCGTTTCCTCTGCCCTCTCGGGATCAGATATACATGCCGCCGTCCACTTTCAGCACGACGCCGGTAATGTAGCGCGCGTCGTCCGAAACCAAAAACCGCACGGCGTTGGCAATGTCTTGCGTTTCGCCCAAACTGCCGAGCGGAATGAGCTTATACATCGCCTGCTTTTGTTCTTCGCTGAGCGCGTCCGTCATCGCTGTCCGGATAAAGCCGGGCGCGACGGCATTGGCCGTAATGTTGCGCGCCCCGAATTCCTTGGCGACGGACTTGGTCAGCCCGATGATGCCCGCTTTCGAAGCGGCATAATTCGCCTGCCCTGCGTTCCCCATCATCCCGACGACCGAGCTGATGGATACGATGCGCCCGTAACGCTTGCGCATCATGTACGGGGTGACGTGCTTGATGAGGTTGAAACAGCCCTTGAGGTTGATCGAAAGAACGCGATCCCAGTCCCCTTCTTCCATGCGCAGCAACAGCTTATCCGCCGTAATGCCCGCATTGTTGACCAAAATGTCGATCTTGCCGAACTCTCGCACGACGGCATCGACCACCGCTTTGGTCGCGGCGAAGTCGGACACGTCGCATCGATAATAGCGCGCCCGCACGCCGCAGGCCGCCAACTTTTCCAGCGTCTCGCTCGCGGCGGACTCTTCGGCATAATCGACGATCGCAACATCGCAACCGTCTGCGGCAAGGGTGCGGGCGATCTCCGCGCCGATCCCTCGCCCGGCGCCCGTAATGAGGGCGACTCTGTTTTCTGACATATTGACTCCTTACGCGCGCCCGCGCGGACGACCCGCCGCGGCGCGCGGCTCCTTGCTTATTTGGCGGCCCCGGCCGCTCTCTTTGCGTCCGCTTTTCGCGCCGTTGTTTGCTCAGCCGCGCTGGACCAAGCCGGTCAGCACTTTGCCCGGGCCAACTTCGATAAATTCCTCCACGCCGCGCGCCCGCATCGCCGCGATCGTCTCCGTGAAACGAACGGGCGAACACATTTGCCGGGCAAGCAGCTGCGCGAAGTCTCCCGCATACGGCTGCGCCGTGCGGTTCGCATAGACGTCCAAACGGGGCGCATGCATGGGCAGCGCCCGCAGGAACCGCTCGTATTCTTGCGCTTCGGGCTCCAGTTCCGGACAATGAAACATGCCGGATACGCGCAGTTTCATCGCGCGACCGCCCGCCGCCTTGACTTTGGCGGTAAATTCCGCTTCCGCCGCCTGCTTGCAGGCGACGACCGTCTGTTTGCTGCCGTTATAATTGGCCGGATGGGTGTTTTCACCGTCGCACAGCCCCTCCACGGCATCCGCCGTCAATCCGATGACCGCGATCATGCAGCCGGGGATCCGCGCGGTATAGGCATCCATCAGCTCGGCGCGCCGCACAATGGCACGAAACGCGTCCGCCTCCGAAAGCACCCCCGCAAAACAAAGCGCCGGCACTTCGCCCACCGAAAAACCGCATGCGCACGCAGGCGCGCCGCGCTCTTCTTCCTTCGCATAGGCGTACGCCAGGTCCGCCAAAAACATGGTCGGCTGGGTCAGCAGCGTGCGGTTCAGCTCTTCCTGGGTGCCGCAAAGCATCTTTTCGACCGTGCCGGGGCGGATGTCTTCGGCCAAAGAAAACAGGCGCTGCACGCGCGGCAGATCTTTCACGTCTGCGGCCATGCCGGGCACCTGCGCGCCCTGCCCCGCAAAGAGAAAGGCTATCTCTCCCATCGAACGCCCTCCATCATCTGCTCCGCCTGTGCCATGATCTCTTCGATCATTTCGGAAGCGGTTTGCTCGCAACGGACCATGCCCGCGATCTGCCCCGCCAAGAAACAGCCATGCTCGGCATCTCCCTCTTTGGCGGCCTTGCGCAGCGAGCCGACGCCGAACTGCTCCAGCTCCTCGTCCGGATAATTGGAATCCGCTTCCAGTTTGGCGTATGCATTGGTGTACGCCGTCTTGATGGCGCGCACGGGATGCCCCAAACGGCGGCCCGTGACCATCGTCGAAATATCTTTTGCCGCGAGAACTTTCTTTTTATATTCGGGCGAGACCGTGCACTCTTTGGCGACCAAAAAGCGGGTGCCCATCTGCACGCCGCAAGCGCCGAGCGCCAGGCTCGCGACCAAACCGCGCCCGTCGCCGATGCCGCCCGCCGCCACGACGGGAAGATCGATTGCGTCAACGACCTGCGGCACGAGCGCCATCGTCGTCAGATCGCCGACGTGCCCGCCGCTTTCGCCGCCTTCGGCGATCACCGCATCCACGCCCGCGCGTTCGACCATCTTCGCCAGCGCCGTGGACGCCACGACGGGAAGAATGATGATGCCCGCCGCTTTCCAGTCTTTGACAAAGCGCGAAGGATTGCCCGCGCCGGTCGTGACCACGGGGACCCGCTCTTCCGCGACGACTTTGGCGACCTCTTCGACGTACGGGCTCATCAGCATGATGTTTACCCCGAACGGACGATCGGTCATTGCGCGGCATTTCCGGATCTCCTCACGCACCCAGTCGGCATTCGCGTTCATGGCGGAGATAATCCCGAGACCGCCCGCATTGGAAACAGCGCTCGCCAAAGAGGCATCGGCGATCCACGCCATGCCTCCCTGAATGATCGGGTACCGAATACCCAACAATTTTGTCAGCTTCGTCTGCATTTTTTTCTCGATTATTTGTTGGCGACCGCTTCGTCGATTTTTGCTACCAGTTCGCCGACCGTGGAAAGCTGCATGTTTTCGCCCAACGAAATGTCGTAGGCCTCTTCGATCTGCATGACGATGTCAACTTTATCCAACGAGTCGAAGTCCAGTTCGTCAAACGTGGTTTCGGCCGTGATGTCCAGTTCTTCGCCCTTGCATTCGCTGAGGATTTCCTTCAATTTTTCCAACGTTGTCATGATCAATTTTCTCCTTTTTCAATCTTTTTTCCATTCTATGATGACGGCGCCGCTCGTCAGCCCTCCGCCGAAGGCCACGAACAGCAGCTTGTCTCCCTTGTGAAACGTCCCCTTTTTGGCGTATTCGTCCAGCAAAACCATCACGGACGTCGCGCTCATGTTGCCGCATTCGGCAATGTTGAGCAGGACTTTGCTCTTTTCGATCTTATATTTTCGCAGGCTCGCATCGATGATGCGCACGTTGGCCTGGTGGGGCAAATACCAATCGATCTGCGCGGGGGTCAGCCCGGCGCGCGCGCATACCTGCTCGATGTTATGCCCCATCGCATTGACGGCAAATTTGTAGACCTCGCCCCCGTCCATATAGATGGCCAGTTTTTCCGGCTGCGTTTGGTTGTAGGGGCTGTTGATCCCCTCGATGTTGGGCATGCGGATGACGTGCGAGTCGGGCGCGGTCGAAAGTTCTCCCGCCAGCCGCCCGGAGCCCGCGCGCAGGACCATGGCGCCCGCGCCGTCACCGAACAGCACGCAGGTCGCGCGGTCCGTCCAGTCAACCAGTTTGCTCATCGCCTCTGCGGAGACGATGAGTACGGTTTTGGCCTTGCCCGCCACAATAAACGCATCGGCGATCTCCATGCAATACAAGACGCCCACGCAGGCGGCGTTCACGTCGAACGCCGGAGCGGTACTGCCGATCGCTTCGCCCACGATGCATGCCAGCGAAGGGGTAACCGTGTCTCCGCGCAGCGTCGCACAGAGGATCAGATCCACTTCCGCGCCCGCCACGCCCGCGTCCGCCAGCGCCGTTTGTGCGGAGGCGATCGCCAAGTCGTTCAGCCGCTCGTGCGTGAGCACATGGCGGCGGCGGATCCCCGTACGCGTATAGATCCATTCGTCCGACGTATCCAAAAACTGCGCCAGATCGTCATTGCTTACCACTTTTTCGGGAAGGGCGCTGCCCGTCCCGGCTATAAAAAAAGACATACCTCTCTCCGAAAATTTCGCCGCGCACGGCGCGGCAGGGGCGGCGATGCGCTCCGCGAGGCTGAAAAAGCCGCCACCTTTTCTAATATTATAGTAAATCGGCCGCTTTTAGTCAAGCCTTCTTTAAAAAAAATAACAATCCGACCGCGCCGGCCGGCCACACCCGCCGAAAACGGCAGGATCCGCCGATTTTTGCGGAACTTTTCGCCGTTTTGCCGCCAAAAAAATACGCCCGCAAAAAGCGGGCGCTTGTTCGCGATCGTCTCGTTTTACGCGCGCGGCGGCACGATGGCAAACGAAAAATCCGCGCTCGTACACAGCTTTCCGTTCGCTTCCAGCTTGCCTGTCGCAAAACAAAAGATCCCCCGCCGCGCGGTAAGGCGCACCGTCATCACGGCCGTGTCTCCCGGCAACAGCGGATTTTTAAACTTTACTTTGTCCAATCCCGTATACAGCGGCGTACAGCCCTTGGTATCGGGAAGCAGCGCCACCGCCGTCTGTGCGATCATTTCACACTGAATGACGCCCGGCACGATCGGGTTTCCGGGAAAATGCCCCTGCAAAAAAAACTCGTCGCCGCGCACGGTATAGCGCCCGACGGCACATCGCTCCCCGTTTTCCTCGGCGATATCCACTTCGTCCAACAACAGCATCGGCTCGCGATGCGGCAACAGTTCCTTGATCTCTTCTCGATTCATCTGCGGATCCCTCCTCTGTGCCGTTTAACTGAAAAACTCGTCTTCGTTTTTGTCGCGGTCCTCCGGGAAGAGCGGACCGGAAACGATCGGAATCACGACCGGCGCCGCGAGCGCGGCGGTCGTAAGCGTGGTGACGGCGGCGCGCAGGTACGGGTAGAGAAGCCCGGTCGCGCCGATCACGACGCTGCGGCGTTCCTCTTCCGATGTTGCCTCCGTTTCAAATACGCCGGTAAACGAAACGGACAAATCGAACGGCTTGGGCGAGTCTTCCGCCTTTTCGATCTTGACCGTCAAGGTCACGAAACACAGCTTGTCGTTTTCCATGGCGCGGCGAACGCGGCGCGAAAACGTCGGCTTGAGTTCCATCTTTCCCCCGTTTTGCGGACGCACGTTGTTGAGCTTGAAACTCATCTCTTCGACGCGGATCCCTTTTAAAGCAAATTCGACTTTTTCCATTTTCCGTACGATGCTCCGATTGCCTGTTTTTTCGCGCTTTCGGGCATCTTCATGCCCATGTGTTCATAGCCGCCCTTCAGGCAGACTCTGCCGCGCGGCGTGCGGGCGATGAACCCGAGCTGCAAAAGGTATGGCTCATAGACGTCCTCGATGGTTGCGACGTCCTCGTTGATGGTCGCGGCGAGCGTATCAAGTCCCGCGGGACCGCCGTTGAATTTACAAATGAGCGCGCGCAGAAGATTGCGGTCGGTCTCATCAAGGCCGAGTTCGTCGATCTCCATTCTTGCGAGTGCGCGGCGGGCGTCCTCTTTTGTCACGACGGCACTGCCTGCCACGGCGGCGAAGTCGCGCACACGCTTTAACAGGCGGTTGGCAATACGGGGCGTCCCGCGGGA
>CALVHT010000090.1 GCA_944328645.1 uncultured Clostridia bacterium | reverse complement strand
GTGCTTAAGCACCGTGCCGGTAGCCTTGCCCTTTAGGGCTTCTTAAAGCCCCCACTTTAGTGGGGGATATTTACTTAAGAGTTGTTGCCCTGTCCTGCCAGCCAACCGCGACCCTTTTTACGCAAAAAACCCGGCGTTTTTTAACGCCGGGAGAATATTGACTTTTCCACCGATTTGCATGCCACACAATTTCTTTGAAAAGATAAAACAGATCGGAATCTCAAAACTATTCAAATTCCGGCAATCGGCCTATCGCTAACAGCGGAAACAAGTAGTCGGCCCAACCTTCTTGCTCGGTGTCCCACTGCAAATGTTTCACCCCGTTGCGTAAACGAAAGAAATCAAAGGTCCATTGCACTTCTTCCCGCGGAAACGTATCTCGCAACTCCTCAAACCGCTTGCATTCCCGTTCACCCCAATCCATCAACAAAAAATAGCGATCTTCGAGGATCCCGATAGAACACAAAACCTGCTTACCACAATAAAGACGTAAAAGCAAACGCCAATCACGCCCGCCCGCACTCCAACGTTGGGAACACGAATAGCGGGATAAAATTGCCTCCAACAACCGCCGAAAAGCTCTGTATTTTGCATCTCCTAAAAACTCGGCAACCAGCAAAAAGCACTCTTCATCGGTCTTCGGAACAAAACGCTTGCGCGGCAAAAGCGCGCGGCGTAATTGTTCTTTCTCTTCTTCGGTCAACGTGGATCGGTCGATCCGGAGCAATCGCCTTTGTCCTTCGGTGTATCGTTCCTGTTCGTGCATTTTTATCTCCCGCAAAGCGGCTCTGCCATTCGGGCAATCGCCGCGCAATCGACGTCGGGCAAACCGTTCTTTTCCAGCAGCAACACATACTCCACATTTTTTCGCGGGCGCAAAGGTGCGCATGTCGCGCGCAGCGGACAAAGCCCGAGTGAACATGCAAAATGAGCAATCCTCTCCAAAACCGAGCGACGTACCGTTGCATCTTTTACTATCCCGTGCTTGTCCAATCCCTTTCCCGCACACTCAAATTGAGGCTTCACGAGCGCAAAAATTTTTCCGCCTTCCGTGAGCAACGAAGCCACCCCGGGAAGGATGTGCGTCAAAGAGATAAAACTTACGTCAATTGTAACAATTTCCATGAGACGCGGAAGATCCGCCTTGCTTAAATATCGGGCATTCACTCGATCCATGATCGTAACGCGCGAATCCTGTGCCAGACGCGAATCCAACTGACTTTCTCCAACATCGATCGCATATACATGCGACGCACCGTTCTGTAAAAGGCAATCCGTAAAGCCGCCGGTACTGGCCCCTATATCGGCACACACCTTTCCGCGCACCGACTCGGAAAAATCCGTCAAAGCCTTCTGCAGCTTTTTTCCTCCTTCGGACACAAAACCGATCGGGTCCTCCTCTATGACGATGCGGTCGCCGTCATGCACCTCGTCTGATGCCTTGGCAACTTTGCCGTTGCGATATACTCGCCCCATTTCCAAAGCCCGCGCAGCTTTTGTTCGAGACGAAAATCCGTTCTCTGCCAAATACTTATCCAAACGCATGCATTACGCCTCACGATTGCGAACGGACACCGTCAGCGCCGCCAAAAAAGTGCTTTCAAACGGCAGCTCATTTAAAATCTGCAGACAAAGATCCCGATAACGATCCGCCATTTGGGCACATGAATCTATTCCGTGCAACCGCACAAAGGAGAGCTTATCTTCTGCGGCATCTTTCCCAATCGTCTTACCCAATTTATTAAAATCGCCGTTTACGTCCAACATATCGTCCGTAATTTGAAAAAGAAAGCCCAAATTTTTTCCAAACTCAGCAAGAAGCGCTACGATATTCTCATCCGTGTCATAAACAATGACCGGAACGGTCACCGCTGAAACAATCATCTTCGCCGTCTTGTTCAAGACAATGAACTCGGCCTCCGTTTTCCCGGCTTGCTCGGTCATCCCCTGATAAAACAGGTCGGCGGCCTGCCCGGCGACCATGCCGAATGCCCCGGCATTCCTGCATATCTGCTCGGCGGCTGCAAGGTACGTTCTGCCCTTACGGCATTCTGCTAAACAAATCGAATACGCTTCATTTAAAAGTGCGTCTCCGGCTAAAATAGCCTGCCCTTCCCCGAATACTTTATGATTGGATAGTTTCCCGCGGCGATAATCATCGTTATCCATCGCCGGCAAATCATCGTGGATCAGCGAATATGTATGAATCATCTCCAACGCCAAGGCTAAACGCGCTACATCGACGATCTTTCCGCCGAGCATCTGCGCCGTAGCAAACATTAGAACCGGACGCAGGCGCTTTCCTCCGTTCTCCAAGGAATACCGCATGCTTTTGCTCAATATTTCCGGACGAATGCGCAACGTTTCAAAATAATCCGCCAATACTTGTTCAAAAGATGCGACATATGTCTCCATTGTTTGTTTGCTGAATGTATCCAAATTAACCTCGCATTGCCGTTTGTACGGTATTGTACAATAGCATCGTTATTGTCATCGGACCAACCCCTCCGGGAACCGGAGTGATAAAAGAGGCTTTGTCCTGTACCTGTTCAAAATCCACATCGCCGCACAGTTTACCGTTTTCGTCACGATCCATGCCGACATCGATCACGACAGCGCCAGGCTTGACCATGTCGGCGGTAACAAATTTCGCACGCCCGATCGCAACTACCAAAATATCGGCAGAAGCGCAGATTTCTTTTAAATTTTTTGTTTTACTGTGGCAAACAGTAACGGTGGCATCCGCATTGAGCAACAACATCGCCATCGGTTTCCCGACAATATTCGAACGGCCAAGGACCACCGCACTTTTCCCTTTGGGATCAATGCCATATTCTTCCAACAGTTTCATGACTCCGAACGGGGTACAGGCTACGATCGTATCACGATTCATTGCCAAATTTCCGACGTTCTCCGCACAAAAACCGTCTACATCTTTTTGCGGCGGAATACGGCGCAAAATTTTGCGCTCATCCAAGTGTGCCGGTAGCGGAAGCTGAACGAGTATCCCGTGTACCTGTTCCGACGCAACCAGTTCGTCAATCAGCGCGAGTACCGCAGTCTCGGACACATCCGCCGGCAAATGATACGAATATGAACGGATCCCGACCTCTTCACATGCCTTGATCTTATTACGGACATAAACTTGCGATGCGGGATTCTCGCCCACCAACACAACCGCAAGCCCGATCGCCCCGTTAGTTTCCGCATACTGTGCCGCCTGTATTCGAATCTTTTCGCGCATTTTGGCCGCCAATGCCTTGCCGTCCATCAAAACACTCATACCTGCTCTCCTTTTCCGCCGATGTAAGAAGCCAATATCCCGTTTACGAAGCCGACGCTCTTTTCCGTGGAATACTTTTTTGCCAACCCAACCGCTTCGTCAACTGATACAACCGGCGGCACATCCTCGATAAAACGAATCTCCGCCATTGCCATCAGCAAAAGGCTCTTGTCCACCGGAAACAAACGATCTTTCGAAAAGCCGATGGCCAATTGCCCCAGCTCTTCTTCCAATTCCGCTCGATGCGCAACCACATGTTCCAGCAAACGATCTGCATAGTCCCGTTCTTCTTGCGACAAATCAAAGGTCTTATAGACCCCGCGCTGTAACGGTTCATCCGGTTGAAACAACGATGCATAGATGATTTTAAAGGCACATTCCCGTGCTTTGCTTCTCATAAAAAAACCCGTAAAAAATTTAATATTTCCCCTCGAAAAATCGAGGGGAAATTCTGTATCAGTGCAAAAATCACTCCGCCGCATGCTCGCCCAGCGTTTCGACGCTGACAACGTATACGTCGACTTTGGCAACTTTATATTTGGTCATTGCCTCGACGTTATGTTTGACCGATTGCTGAATCTTAAATGCGACCTCCGGCACGATATAGCCGTAATCGACTTTGACAGAAATTTCAGCATAAATCCCCTCTTTTTCAAAATAGAGCTTAATGCCTTTTTTCCCGCCGTGCATGGCAACACCCTCGATTTCAGAAACCGCGAGGTTAATGATCCCATTCACGATCCCCGTACTGTAGGAAACTTTTCCTTTTTGATTATCGGACGGAACGCGTTTAAAAATAGCCATCGTATCTTCTCCATGTGAACTATCTTTGGTCTATTATACCACACTTTTTACAAATTGAACAGTATTTTTCTCAACTTTCCGAATTTATCGGCATAATATTTATATTCGCGGGATCACACCCGGCCTCTTCTGACAAAATATTATAGATCGTTAAAAAATCATTGTACGCCAACTCATTGGCATTGACAAATACATTGACATTATCCGAATCCATTCCGATACTGACAACCGCATCAGTATAGCCGACGGATTTGATGTACGTTTCTAACAAAAGCTCGCGCTCCATCATTTCCACGATCTGTAATTTCAGCGACATTGCCTCTTCATACGCATCGTTACCGGCTTCGGTACTCTCTAAAATCGAATCTAACTGCAACAATTCTTCGTTACGAGTCGTCGTACGTTCCGTCCGATACGAGGTAAAATAATTGGCTGTTGTGATCTCCGGTTCGTTCGGATCCGATATTGCGCCCGCCAATACGAAATTGAAGATTGCTGTCACAGCCAACAATAACACAAGGCCGGACATTATGACAATTTTTTTGGTTCTCGACATACTATTCTTTCTCCTTTTATTTTTTGTTTCAGTCGCTGTCGCTCTTCGTGTATACCTTGATTATGCTTTGGTTGATATTTAAAACGGACGCCGTCGCTTCCAGCAAATTGAACCGAACCGTTAGATCGTCCGCTCCATCCGCCACGATCAGCACACCCGTAATTTCCGGTTTGCATTCTTCTAAGACAATCGGATCCCCTCCGGAGAACACCGGTTTTGTCGTCACGCTTCCGTCTTCCCCGACCACGCTCTCCGTCGCAATTACAGTCTTTCCCTCCGAGCTGACGGTCATAAAAATTTCGACCGACCCAACCCCCTCCATCGAGGATAACACCGATGCCAGCCTGCGCTCCATTTGCCGCACATATTCCTCCGAAACATTGTCCGGCTCCTCATTGTCACGGAAGGAAGTAATCACAATGACGGCGACGACGAGCGCGAGGATTACCACGATCAATATTTCAAATACTTTGCCAGACTTTGTTTTTGTCTTCACTTTTTCCAAAACGTCATTCAACGACGATCACCTCCGTTTTGTTGCCAAACCATTCGGATACGCGTTTTCTGACCTGCTCTATAACAAATATATGCCGATCTTCGCCGTTTATTCCGAAATCCACAATTTTTACCTTAACCTGCGGAACGACGTATTCATAAGCATTCCGCTCCCACAGAACCTGGATATCGACGGTTATTTCATATTCCTCCTCCAACTCTGTTTGAATTTTATTCTGCTGTTCACGCGCACGGCTTTCGAACATTGCCTCGATAAACTCTGTATCCAACGAAAGAGAGGCCTCCGTTCCTTCCGGCATTCCGATCGCACCGATCTTTTGCAACGCGCTTGGCAAGGGCAGCAACATAACCGCTACACAAAACAGTTTCAAGATCCCGTTGATAAATTTTCCGATTTTTCCTTCCGGCATTAAAATCGTGATCAACGCGGAAAGAATTACGGCCCCACATACCGCCAAAATATATCCTTGCATATCAAAACAACGTGTTCGAAGAACAGATCAATAATAACATAGTCACAAAATACATAAACCCAACGACCAAAATTCCCGCAGTGAAATAATTGATCGTTCCGGCCAACGACGAAAGAAAATCCGCAATGCCTGCATCCCCGATCGGTTCCACAACCGCCGCCGACAATTTTAAAAACAAATTATAGACGATCAGCTGGATCAGCGGACCGGCGAGAGCGAACGCCAACAACAGGATCCCGCATGAGCCGACCGAGTTTTTAATCAAGATGCTCCCAGCAATGACCAGGTCAAACCCACTCCCCAAAAAACCGCCTATGATCGGCACAGAATTACTGACGGCATATTTAGCCGCTTTGAAAGACAATCCGTCATA
>CALVHT010000089.1 GCA_944328645.1 uncultured Clostridia bacterium | reverse complement strand
CGAACATTTCCGCCAACGCGGCGTTCTCCGGAAAGACCCAATCCCCCAGCCAACGCGTGGGCAGCATCACAAACCCCGCGATCAGCAAATACAGGATCGCCGCGCCGGACACGGGCTCCTTTCGCATATACAGCATCCTGCGCATAAAAACCTCCGTTCGGCCCTATCGGGCCGTTTTTTCTTGCCGAAAGAAGCCGTTTCGCTTCGGCCGCCCGCACGGGCGGCGGCATAAGAAAAAGAGCGGCGGGTCCGACCCGCCGCGCATTCGTTTATTCCTTGACGACGTATGCCACGCCGAACGCTCCCGCCCCGACGTGGATGCTCAGAATCGGGCCGATGACGCGCTGGTGGATGTTGACCGTCGGAAATCGGCCTTTCAACATCTGCGTAAACTCGGCCACGTCCGTTTCTTCCCCGCATCGGCAAACGATCAGCCGCCGCGTATTGTCCGGCACGAGCGAACAAAGCTCGTCTAACCGCTCGCGGTTGCCGCGCGCATTGCATTGAAAGCAGATCTTCCCTTTCAACACAAAGACCGGGCGCAAATTGAGCGTGGTCTTTGCCTTTGCATTGTTCAGGCGGCCGCCGTAGATCAGTCGGTCTAACGATTCGACGGTAAAGACAATGCCGATCTTCTTTTTCAAGCTCTCCAAATGGCGGATGACCTCCTCGAACGAGAGGCCGAATTTGACCATGTTCACCGCCTCGTCCACCAGCAGATGCATGCCCGCGCCGATGGTCGCAGAGTCGATGACGCGGATATTTCCGCCCACCTGGTCCGCCGCAAAACAAGCGGACGAATAGGTGCCCGACAATGCGGACGAGAGAACGATGCAGATGACGTCGCACCCGCGTTCGGTGAGAGACTGAAAGGTTCGGATAAAGTTGTTCAGGGCCGGTTGCGCCGTCTTGCACGGACTGCGCTCCGCCATCGCCTGCATATAGTTTCCGTTGCGGTCGGAAGCATATTCTTCGTAAAACAGCGGGCCGATCTGGTAGTTGACGGGTACCACGCTCACGATCCCGCGGCTGGAGATCTCTGCCGTGGAATACCCGACCGTCGAATCGGTTACAATGGCTATCATTCCTTTCCTCCTTTTGACTTGCGCGCCCGGCGGCGCGTCGGAGCGCCGAAACGCGCTCCCTTTTTGCTCTTGTCAGAAACCCGCGCGCTTAAAATTTGCGGAAGCGCGCATACCGCTCCTCGACCAACCGTTCGACCGGGACTCCCTTCTTTTCGCGGAAAAACGCCGCAATCTGTCCTTTCAGGTCTGCAAAAAATTGTTCGGAGAAATCTTGTTCGCAAATCACCCGCTCGACGGCGCCCAGGCCGATCAGATCCTGCGCCGTCAATTTGAGGCATGCGGACGCCTCGGCGACCTTTGCGCTGTCCTTCCACAGAATGGAAGCACAGCCTTCGGGCGAGATGACCGAATACGTCGCCGTCTCGGTGATCCAAACTTCGTCGGCCGCGGAGAGACCGAGCGCACCGCCGCTGCCCCCCTCGCCGATGATGATTGAGAGCGTGGGCGTTTGCAGACGGATCATTTTCAGGATCGCGTCGGCGATCGCCTCGCTCTGCCCGCGCTCCTCCGCTCCGATGCCGCAATAAGCACCCGAGGTGTCCACAAAACAAAGCACCGGCCGGCGGAATTTTTCTGCCTCCTTCATCAGGCGCACCGCCTTGCGATAGCCTTCGGGATGCGCGCAACCGAAATTGTGTTCGATCTTGGCGTTGGTATCCTCGCCCTTTTCGATGCCGATAACGGTGACGGGCAATCCGTCTACATACCCGACGCCGCCGATGATCGCGCGATCATCCGCAAAACGGCGGTCGCCATGCAGCTCGATAAATCCGTCCACAATGTTGGCGATGTATTTCCCCGCGGTCGGCCGACCCTTCTCGCGGCTCTTTAAAACGATGTCATACGCGTTCATTCGTCCGCCTCCCTCGCGTGGATCTTCAGCAGCGCAGCCAGTTTGCCCGGCATTTCCTTGCGCTCGACGATCGCGTCAACAAACCCTTTTTGCTGCAAAAATTCGGCGCGCTGGAACCCTTCGGGCAATTTTTGCCGGATCGTCTGTTCAATGACGCGCGGCCCGGCAAAGCCGATCAGCGCCCCCTTTTCGGCCAGGATGATGTCTGCCTCAAAGGCAAAGGACGCCGAAACGCCGCCCGTGGTCGGATCCGTCAGCACGGCAATGTATAAAAGGCCCGCCTCGCTGTGCTTGGCAACCGCCGCGCTCGTCTTGGCCATCTGCATGAGAGAGACGATGCCCTCCTGCATGCGCGCGCCGCCGCTGAGAACAAAGCCCACCACCGGCAGCGATTGCTCGATCGCGTATTCAAACAATTTTGTGATCTTTTCGCCGACCGTGTGCCCCATGCTGCCCATCATAAAGCGATAGTCCATCGAAAAAAGAGCGCAAGGCGATCCGCCGATCGTCGCCGTGCCGCACACGACTCCGTCCGGTTCGCCCGTCTTTTCGCGCAGAGAGGCGAGTTTTTCGTCATAGCCGGGAAAATCCAGGATGTTTTCGCTGCGATCTTGGGCAAACAGCTCGCAAAAATTTTCGGCGCACAGCGCGATGCGCGCGCGTGCGTCCAGCTTTTTATAATGCCCGCACTTGGGGCAAATGCCGAAATTTTCCGCCATCTCGTCCGAAAGGACGATCTGGCCGCACTTTTCGCATTTCTCCGCCAGCTTTTCCGGAATGGAAGCCTCCGGTTCTGCGGGCGGTTGTTGCTCGGGCGGCGCATCCTCCGTGCCTTCCAGCGCGTTTTTCGGTTTTTTAAAGAAAAACTTTTTTAAATCTTCCAGTTTCAACGGTCTGTCTCCTTTTCACCGCTTCGCCGGCACGCATACGGAAAAGCAACGCTCGAACACGCGCTTCCCGTACCGACCCAAGCGGATGCCGCTCGATCCGTCGTGCGGCGCATCAATGATAATTTTTCAAAAATTTATCCAAAAAGTTGGTACAATAGGTGCCGTTCTTAAACTCGGGCTGGGCCAAGATGTCGCTGGAAAGTTCGGCATTGGTATGCACGCCGTCGATGACCAATTCGCAAAGCGCCGCCTGCATTTTCCGGATCGCTTCGGTGCGCTCGCGCGCGTACACGATGAGCTTGCCGATCATGCTGTCGTAATAGGGCGGGATCTCGTAATCCTGGTAGATCGCGGTGTCGAACCGAACCCACGGCCCGCCGGGGATGTGCATGAACTTGATCTGCCCGCAGCTGGGGCGGAAATTGTTGCGCGCATCCTCCGAATTGATGCGGCACTCGATGGCGCAGCCGCGCAGTCGGATGTCCTCTTGCTTGTACAAAAATTCGATGCCCGCCGCAATGCGGATCTGCCATTTGACGATGTCGATGCCCGTCACGTATTCGGTCACGGGGTGCTCGACTTGCAGACGGGTGTTCATTTCCATAAAATAAAAACGGTCGTCGCGGCAAAGCAAAAATTCGATGGTCCCCAAACTGGTGTAGTTTACCGTTTTCGCCGCCAACACGGCGCAGCGCATCATCTCCGCGCGCACTTCCGGTTTGAGCGTGACGCACGGGCTCTCCTCGACCAGCTTTTGGTTTTTGCGCTGCATGGAACAGTCACGCTCGCCCAAACAGACCACATTCCCCTGTTCGTCGCCGATGATCTGCATTTCGACGTGTTTGACGTCCGTCAAGAACTTTTCCAGATAGCACTTGCCGTTGCCGAACGCGCTCTGCGCCTCCGCCGAGGCTGTGAGCACGGCGGTTTCAAAATCTTCTTCTTTCCAAACGATGCGGATCCCGCGGCCGCCGCCGCCCGCCGCCGCCTTGACGATGACCGGATATCCGATCTCGGCGGCGAATTTTTTCGCTTCTGCGATGTCCGTGATCTCGTCCAGACCCGGAACGACGGGAACGCCCGCCTGTTTCATCGTGCGGCGCGCCTCGTCTTTGTCGCCCATCTTGGCAATGACCGAATAGGGCGGCCCGATGAATTTGATGTTGCACTTTTCACACAGCTCCGCAAAACGCGGATTTTCGCTGAGCAGGCCGTACCCCGGATGGATGGCCTGGCAGCCCGTTGCGATCGCCACATCGATGATGGCGGTCATGTTGAGATAGCTGTCTTTGAGCAACGCCGGACCAATGCAGTAACTCTCGTCGGCCAAATTGACGTGCAGCGCCTGGGCATCCGCCTCCGAATACACGGCCACCGTGCGTATGCCCATTTCATTGCAGGCACGTATAATCCGTACGGCGATCTCGCCGCGGTTTGCGATCAAAATTTTACTGAACATATCCCTCTTTATCCTTTGCACGCCGACAGTCCTGCCGGGCGCGCACTGAAAAACCGAGGCCTTCCGCCCGCGGCAAACAGCGCCGACCCATCGAAAAGCCTCTTCCGCCCGTGCGGCGGGATCAAAAGATCTTGAACAGGATCTGCCCGAACTCGACCAGCCCGCCGTTCTCCGCGCAGATCTCCACGATCTCCCCGTCCTCTTCCGCGACGACGTCGTTCATCAGCTTCATCGCCTCGATGATACAGAGGGTGTCTCCCTTTTTGACCTTGCTCCCTACCTTGACGAACGGCTCCGCTTCGGGCGACGGCGACGCATAAAAAATGCCGACCATCGGCGATTTTACGTCGCGGTATTTATTGTAATCCTTGATCTCGGTCGATTCGGAAAGCACCGGCTTTTCTTCGGGCGCGGTCTGCACATACTGCACCGCCGCCGGCACGGTCGCGGCGGTCGCCGCTTCCAGCTTCATCGAAAACGTTTCTCCGCCGGTCGTTTCCGAAATTTCCATTTTTGCCAAACCGCTCTCTCGAAAAACGGAGATGATCTCGCGCAGTTTCTTTTTATCCATTCTGTTCTCCTTCCTTTGGCCGATCGGCGCGCCTGCCCCGCAGGCGCGCCAAACGCTCTTACTTATGCTTTGCGAAAAGCCAAACAGCCGTTATGTCCGCCGAATCCCAGCGACGTGGACAGCGCAAAACGAAGCTCTGCCTGCACCGCCTGGTTGGGCGTGATGTCTAAGTCGCATTCCGCGTCCTTGACCCGGTAATGAATGGTCGGCGGCACCACGCCCTCGTACAGCGCGAGCACCGAGGCGATCGCCTCGATCCCGCCCGCCGCGCCCAGCATGTGGCCGGTCATCGACTTGGTGGACGAAACGCGCAGGGCGTATGCGTCCTGTCCGAACACCCGTTTGAGGGCGCGCGTCTCCGTCTTGTCGTTGAGGGGCGTCGCCGTCCCGTGTGCGTTCACGTACACGTCGCGGCCGGGACAGACCCCGCCCTCTCTCGCCGCCAATTCCACCGCATAGGCCGACGCCACCGCTTCGGGATTGGGCGCCGTCATATGATAGGCGTCGTTCGTGCAGCCATAGCCGACGATTTCCGCATAGATCCTGGCTCCGCGCGCCTTGGCGTGTTCGTATTCCTCCAGCAACACGACCGCCCCGCCTTCGCCCATGACGAACCCGCTCCGTTCCGCATCGAAGGGAATGGAGGCGCGGTCCTTTTCGGTGCTCTGCGAAAGAGCCTGGCAGCTGATGAATCCCGCAAAACACAGCGGGGTGATCGAAGCCTCGCTGCCGCCCGCCAGCATCACATCCGCATACCCGTGTTTGATGACGCGGTATGCCTCGCCGATGCTGTTCGTGGAGGTCGCGCAGGCCGTTACGATGCCGAGATTCGGCCCTTGCGCATTGTATTTGATCGCGACCGTGCCCGAGGCGATGTTGGAGATCATCATGGGCACAAAGAAGGGCGAAATGCGCCCCGGTCCCTTTTCCATGAGTTTGGTGTGTTCGGTAACGAGCGTTTGAATGCCGCCGATCCCCGAACCGATATATACGCCGAACCGCTCCGGTCGGACCGCCTCCGCGGTCAGGCCGCTGTCCTCGTACGCCTGCGTCGCCGCCGCGACGGCATACTGGCAGTACAGGTCGGTTTTGCGCACTTCGCCCTTGGGCATATAGAGCGTGGGATCGAACCCGCGCACCTCGCCCGCCAGCGAACATTTATACTCGGATGCGTCGAATTTGGTCACCGTGTCGATGCCGCAGACGCCGTTTTTCATGTTTTCCCAAGTGGTTTTTACATCGTTGCCCAGGGGCGAGATCGCGCCCAGGCCGGTAACGACTACTCTCTTTTCCATATCGATGATACTCCGTGCGGGCCGCTTTTCGCGCGCCCCGATAGCGTCCCCGGACGGGGATCGCTCAAATTATACGTTGTCGGGTTTTTCTTCCAAGGTCAAATCGAAATCGCCCAATTTGTGGACTTTGAAGCCGTTGCGCTTGT
>CALVHT010000088.1 GCA_944328645.1 uncultured Clostridia bacterium | reverse complement strand
GTCAGCACGGAGAGCGGAATTCCTGATTTTCGTTCACAGGACGGCCTATATAAACAAAAATATGCCTATCCGCCCGAAACTATTTTGTCGCATACATTTTTTGAACAGCATACCGAGGAGTTTTACGCGTTTTATCGCGACAAGATGTTGTATTTAGACGCCCAGCCGAATGCGGCGCATCGGCGTTTGGCCGAATGGGAGCAAGAGGGGCGCCTGGCTGCCGTCGTCACCCAAAATATCGACGGATTGCATCAAAAGGCGGGCAGCCGGCAGGTGCTGGAATTGCACGGAAGCGTTTGGCGCAATCGCTGCGTGCGGTGCGGCATGTCGTATCCGGTCCAACGCATCGTCAAAAGTTCGGGGGTACCGCATTGCGCGTGCGGCGGGGTGATCAAGCCGGACGTGGTTCTCTACGAAGAGCCGCTTGATCCCAAGGTAATGGAGCAGTCGGTTCGATACATCCGCGAAGCGGACACGTTGCTCGTGGGCGGAACGTCGTTAAACGTTTATCCGGCCGCGGGTCTGATCGATTTTTTCCGGGGAGACAATGTCGTTGTCATCAACCGCGGGGCGCCGGCACGAGACATGGGAGGCGTGCTGTTTTTGGATGAAAAGATCGGAAAAGTTTTTTCTGCGCTGTAATCGGACAGGTCTGCGTGCCAAGGATTTTGCCAAGGACTCTTGACAAACGAACGGTTCCGTTGTAAGATAAAAACAGAAAAATCGGGGGAAACACAGCTATGTTTCAATTGGAAAAAGACAGCCTTTATTTTCGGATGGGCGGCGAAACGGTCTGCATTCAGGCGGTCGGAAAGGACGGTCTTCGCATCCGTGCGACGCCGTACGCGGAATTTAGCCACAACGATTGGGCGCTGGACGGCGCGCCCGTCCTCCCTGCCGATGTGACGCTGGGAGAGGGGAGCGCGCGCATCCGCAACGGGCGCATCGGCGCCACCGTTTCGGAGCTGGGGCAAATCCGCATCACGCGCGACGATCGGCCGATCCTACAGGAATATTATCGCATGTACCGTTACGATTCACCGCATACGCCTTCGCTGCGCGTGGTGGCGCGCGAATTTAAGCCGATGCGCGGCGGCGATTACGAATGTTGCCTTCGGTTTGAGAGCAACGACGGCGAAAAGTTGTTCGGCATGGGGCAATACCAGCAACCCTTTTTGGATTTGAAGGGCTGCACGCTGGAGTTGGCGCAGCGCAATACGCAGATCAGCGTGCCGTTTGCGCTTTCGTCGCTCGGATACGGATTTTTGTGGAACAATCCCGCCGTGGGACGGGTGAATTTTGCCAAAAACGTGACGGAATGGTATGCCGCCAGCGCCAAACAATTCGATTACTGGGTCACCGTGGCCGATACGCCCAAAGAAATTTTGGAAAACTTCACCCAGTTGACCGGCCGCGCCCCTGCGTTTCCGGAGAATGCGGCGGGGCTTTGGCAGTGCAAACTTCGGTATCGTACCCAAGAAGAGGTCTTGGAGGTGGCGCGCGAATATCATCGCCGGGGCATTCCGTTGGATGTGATCGTCATTGATTTTTTCCATTGGACGCGGCAGGGCGAATGGAAATTTGATCCGCTGTATTGGCCGGACCCCGCCGCCATGGTGCGCGAGCTGAAAGAGTATGGGATCCGCTGCATGGTTTCCGTTTGGCCGACGGTAGACAAAAAGAGCGAAAATTTTGCGCAGATGCGCGACAGCGGCTATCTCATCCGACCCGAGCGAGGGGTGCAATGCTTTGATTTTTTGGGGGACTCGTACATTTACGACGCCACCAATCCAAAGGCGCGCCGCTACGTGTGGGACAAATGCAAAAAAAATTATTTCGATGCGGGGATCGACATGTTTTGGCTGGACGAGGCAGAGCCGGAGTATACCTCGTATGACTTTGATAATTTCCGCTATTCGAGCGGCACGCTGTTGCAAACGGGGAACGTGTATCCGGTTTGCCATGCCAAGGCCTTCTATTACGGGCAGAAAGAGGCGGGGCAAACAGATATTTGCAACCTCATCCGCTGTGCCTGGGTGGGCAGCCAAAAATACGGTGTGGTCGTTTGGTCGGGCGATATCCATGGAAATTTCGATTCTCTGCGCGATCAGTTTGCCGCAGGGCTGAATATCGGCTTGGCAGGGATCCCGTGGTGGACGACGGATATCGGCGGATTTTTTGTGGACGTGCTTCGTCCGGAACATGCGGAATTGCTCGTTCGTTGGTTCGAATACGCGGCCTTTTGCCCCGTTTTGCGCTTGCATGGCGATAAAGGCCCTTCCGCGATCCCGCGTTTGGATGACCGCGATTGGGGCGGCGGTTTCTGCCATACCGGTCTTCCCAACGAGTTGTGGAGCTATGGCGAGGATGTGTATGAGATCCTGAAAAAATACGTGCTTTTGCGCGAGCGAATGAAGCCGTATATCCTGCGCGTCATGCGTGAGGCGAGCGAGAACGGTTCTCCCGTTATGCGCACGATGTTTTACGAGTTCCCGCAGGATGAACGGTGCTGGACGTGCGAAGACCAATATATGTTTGGTTCGCAGTATCTCGTTGCCCCCGTCCTGTATGCGGGTATGGTCGAGCGATCGGTGTATCTGCCTGCCGGACAGTGGAAAGACATCCATACGGGCGAGGTGATCGAGGGCGGAAAGACCGTTATGGCGGCGGCGCCCCTCGATGTGATCCCCGTTTTTGAAAAGGTATAAGGCGTGATTGCGCGGCGGGCCGCCCTTGACGAGGCGGCCCGCCGTTTGGTATATTTTTGCTGTGTCTGCAAAGACTGTGTGTGAAAAGACGAGGAGGGACGGCCCATGTGTACGGCACTGACTTGGCAGGGAAAGCACTTTTATTTTGGAAGGAATTTGGATTTGGAACGCGCGTTCGGGGAACGAGTCACGCAGACGCCGCGCGCGTTCGGGCTGCGATTTTGCGCCCAGCCCGAACAAAAAACGCATTACGCCATGATCGGAATGGCTGCGGCGGAAGAGTTGTTTCCGTTGTATGCCGAGGCGGTCAACGAGCGCGGACTGTGTGCGGCCGGGCTGTACTTTCCGGGGAATGCGCGCTACGGAACGCGGCAGGCGGGAAAAAACAATGTTGCGCCGCATGAACTGATCGCGTGGGTGCTGGGGCAGTGTGCAAACGTGGCACAGGCGGAACTGTTGTTGCAGAATACGAACGTCGTGGAGGAGACTTACGGGGCGTTGCCCGCCGCTCCGTTGCATTGGATGATCGCGGACAGACAAAAGTGCCTCACGATCGAACCGCGCGCAGACGGGCTGCGGCTGTTTGAAAATCCTGTGGGGGTTTTGACAAACAATCCGCCCTTTGAATACCATTTGGCGAATCTGAACAATTATCTGAACGTGACGGCCGCGGAACCGGGCAGCCGCTTCGGTCTGCCGTTGCAGCCGTACGCGGCCGGAATGGGGGCGATCGGTCTGCCGGGCGACGCATCCTCCGCTTCTCGGTTTGTCCGGGCAGCCTTTTATCGCTGCAACAGCGTGTGCGGCGAAAGCGCGGCGGCAGATGTGGCGCATTTTTTTCATATCCTTTCGTCGGTTGAAATGATCCGCGGCGGCGTGCGCCTGGCGGGCGGAGAATACGACATCACGCGCTATTCTTGCTGCATGGATGCGGATACCGGGACCTATTACCTGCGCACCTACGAAAACAGCCGCATTGCCGCCTATACGTTGCGGACGGAGGGGGAAAAACTGGTGCAGCATCCGTTGCCGCAAGGACCGGATTTTCTCCTTGCGGGCGAGGTCTGCAACGGATCAAACCGCGCATAGGCGCGGTTTTTTTCATGTTTGCGGCGGCGGCCGCATAGGATAAAGAAAAAAGGAGTTTTGCGCATGAAAAAACTTCTGTGCCTCTTGCTTTGCGCCGCTGTTTTTTTGGCAGGGGGTGTGTTCTTGGCCGGCTGTGCGCCGGAAAGCGTACGGGATCGCTATGTCATCGAGGCGGAGTATGTCGACGGAACGCTGTCCGCAACCATGCAGTTTACTTATACGAACCGAACCGAGACGGAATTGACCGCGCTCCCGTTTAACCTCTACGGCAATGCATTCCGCGCGGAGGCAACGTATCCTCCCGTGTCCGCACCCTACGTCGCAAAAGCATATTACGACGGCCGCGATTACGGGCAGATGCAGATCCTGCGCGTTTCTCCCTGCGCCGGTTGGGAGGTGGGCGGCGCGGACGAAAACATTTTGACGGTCCGTCTGGAGCAAAGCCTGTTCCCGGGCGAAAGCGTCGCGTTTACGGTGCAGTACGAATTGCAGCTCGCCAAAGTCGATCATCGCACGGGCATCGCGCACGGCGCGGTCAATTTGGGGAATTTTTATCCGATTCTTTGCGTATATGAGGCGGGGAAGGGATTTTATGAATGCGAATACTATGCGAGCGGCGATCCGTTTTACAGCGAATGCGCCGATTATTCTGTCAAATTGACCGCGCCCGCTTCCTATGTCGTCGCCGCATCGGGCGAAACGCTTTCGGCGGCGGAGGATGGCGGAAACAAGACGTACGAATATCGATTGGACAATGCCCGCGATTTTGCGATCGTCCTGAGTGAAAATTTTTCGGTTCTGCAAGGAGAATCGGAAGGTGTCGCGCTGCGGTATTACTTTCTCGACGACCCTGCGCCGGAGGATCGCCTGCGCCTGCTGGAAGAATGTTTTTCCTATTTTACGCAGACGTTCGGCCGATATCCGTACGCGACATACAGCGCCGTGCAGACGGGATTTTGTTACGGCGGCATGGAGTATCCGGGGCTGACGATGATTTCGGATTCACTGATCGGGGCTGACTGCGATTATACCCTCGTACACGAGACGGCGCACCAATGGTGGTATGCCGCGGTGGGCAGCAACCAGTTGGAAGAGGCCTGGCTGGACGAAGGACTGACCGAATATTCCGCCGTCCTGTTCTTTGAAAACAACCCGGCATACGGGCTGACGCGCGAAAAGTTGCTGCAAAATGCCCGCACGGCGTACGGCGCCTATTGCAGCGTGCAGGAACAAATTTTTGGGCGGGCCGATACCACGATGAACCGACATTTGCGCGACTATACCGGCGAATATGCGTACGTCTGCATCGCCTATGACAAGGGGATGCTCCTGTTCGATACCCTGCGCGATGCGCTGGGCGAAAATCGTTTTTTTGCGGGGTTGCGGCATTACTACGCCCAGCAGTGCGGCAAACTCGCCGCGACCGAAGATCTGTGCGCCGCTTTCCGCAACGCGGGCGCGACCGGCGTCATACGCTCGTTCGTCGAGGGGACCGCGGTTCTGTGAGAGAAAAAAGCGGGGGCGCACAGCGCTCCCGCTTTAATAGGAAAAAATTGGTCGAAACATTGCTTTTCGAAAAATACCGCCGCGCGAAAAAATTTTTTCGCGCGGTTATTTGCACCCGCCGCACGTCTTGCAGTTGCCGCTGCAGTGTTTGCTTTTTTGCCCGGTCGCGGAAAAAACCGTGCCGCTCCAATCGCGTTCGGCGGCTTGGCCGCAGGCAGGGCAGCGAACGGGGTCATCGTATTTTTGCACCAGTTCTTCAAATTTTTTGCCGCAATGTACGCAGCGATATTGAAAGATCGGCATTGTCAGTCCTCCTGCACGGATGCGTGCGTCGGCAAAGATTGCTCGGCGGGCGTCAATTTTCGTCCGATCGAAAAATCCCGTTTCATTTCCGAGAGGAGCAGCGAGCGTCCGCTGAACGTGTGCGCGGCATAGTGTACGACAAATAGGAGCGCGCCGCAGGTATTGCAGAGGATATCTTCCATGGTATCCGTCACGTCGATCACATAATTTCCTTCAGCGGTGAGGATGGGGTTGCCCTGGGCATTATTGCCGATCAAAACGTCTCCGGAAAACTCAAAAATTTCCCACAGCGCCGCAAACATGAGCGAGACGGCAAAGCAGAACAAAATCACGAAGAGAGGGCGCAGGCGGTCGATCGGCGCCAGTTTGCAGGCGAAAAACAGCCCGATATAACAGGCGAGCCAGCCGAAAATAAAATGCATGATCAAATCGTACCACCAAACGCTGCCGTAAAACCCCATCACGGTCCCCAAAAAGGAAGCAAAAAAGGAGAACACGACAAAAATGGCGTAAACGCTGTCGCTGATTTTTTCTTTAAACAACGGGCGCGCCACAAAGGGAACGAGCCACAGGGCGGTATTTCCGAGAAGGACCAACAGGCTTTCTTGCCATTGTTGGTGAACGGCGCGGTAGACTGTGATGCCGACCATGACGCAAAACAGGATCGCCGAGGCGATGTATACGGCCAGGCGCAGGGGCGGCAAACGCCGCGTGCCGGCAGTTTGGGCAAGGTGCATATGCATTTCTCCGAAAAATGGATTGGATTTTTGCACCCGCGCGGGTGCGCCGGCGAGGGCGCGGCGGCGGTCTC
>CALVHT010000087.1 GCA_944328645.1 uncultured Clostridia bacterium | reverse complement strand
CGATCGTCCGGCATGCGCGGAGCAAAATCATTGGAAAAACGCGCAGAACGTTCGTCCGAGATACGTGCGTCCCACTGATCCGCCGGTTGGAACGGGCGGTCCGTACGGCGCGAAGCGGCGCCGCCAAAGCCGGCCCGGCGCGCCGTATCCCCGACATCGATGCTGCTGTCGTCTTCGTTAAAAGAGTTCATCTGGATGTCGTGCGCAGAAATTCCGGCATCCCCCCCGCGGTTTTGTGAAAATGTGCCGTCCATAAAAGCCGAAAGCGGGCGATTCGGATCAAAGCCGGCGCTCATATCCGCGCGCTCGTCTTTGCGGAACAAATCCCCGTCCGCTTTGTAGGTAGAGATCGGAACATCCGGCTGCTCGACATCTGCCGGATGCGCGCTTACCGGATCCGGCAAAATTTTTTGCGGACGATTGGAATACGTGATATTTCCGTCTGCATTGTCTCCATACATTTGCGAATAGGTTGCCGGAGCTTCCGATGCAGGTTTTTCCGGCTGCGGCGGTTCGTACGGCTTGGGAATGGGCGAACGCGGCGAAGACAATTCATGCCCCTCCCAAAGATTGCTCGTCGAGCTGCTGAAATTGCTCGAATACTGTTCTTTGGAAATTGTTCCGCGCGTCGGATTATTGAAGTATGAACTCTCGTCGTAGATCCGATTGTTGATGTAATTGTTGTATGCGTCGTTTTTCGACTTCGCGGGCGCAGATGCGGAGTATCCGCGCTTTTCCGCCGGTTTGTTGGGCGCCGTTCTCGGACGAGGCGGACGATTCGGATACAGGATCCGATGTCCTTGCTCTTCCAGCGAAAGATTCTCCTCCTCGCTCATCCGGCGAGCATCGCGCTCGCGGCGAGATTCTTGGCGCATCTCGCGCCGGGTCTTGAACTGAAACTCGTCGTTGACAGCATGCAGACGGCGAGAAGGGTCGTATGCGTTATCCGCATACGGCGCGCTTGTTTCACCCGCGTAATACCCGTTGGCAACCGTCGGTTGCACCGGCTTCTGCGGCGCCATGGTCTGCTGCATCGGCTGCTGCGGCGAAACAGGTGCTTGGTTGGCGTAATCATTCACGTAATAAAGACCGGAGGTATCGCTTGTAGCATAATCGGTCGCCTGCGAGGCGCGCGGCGGCTGCGGGGCAATAACCTCGCGGGAACGCTGGGCGTGCGTTTTGGCAGGCGTACGCGCGGCACGCTGGGCGCGGATGGCGCTGCTCTTGCCGGAAGAATACATCAAATAGATGGTTCCGACGATCAATAAAGAAAAGATGATATAGCCGCCCACGGAAGTGGTCAACCAGACGATCGGATAAACGATCAGACCGCACATTGCGCCGCCGGCCGTCGCAGCGCCAAACGCGCTTTCGCCTGCCGCGTCTGCACGTTCCGCCGCATGGAAACAATCGCTCAAATATGCGGCATACCCATTGTACTCGATCCCACCGATCGCCGCGGTAATCGTGTGCGCCAAACAAAAGCCAAATATCAGCAGCATTGCCCAAAGGATCAAGGTTTTGGCCCGGATCTTCGGCCGTTTATCCACGATCATCAAAACGCTCGCAAAAATCAGCAAGCCGAACAGGACGAACGACCCATAGCCGCACGCCCCCAGCAAAAAGGAACTGACTGCCTTGCCCACGTCACCGAAAATGGCGCCGCGCGATACGAGCATGACCACTGCTATGATTGCGAACAAAATCAGGACCATCCCGATCGTTTCCCGCGTCAGTATGCCCGCCTGTTTGTTTTTATCGTTTCCGTTCTTTTTTCCCACGTTACTCAAAATTCGTCTCCCCTTCCGCGGAAAAATCCGCTTTCAGTTATTGCTTTTATTATAACATTTTTCCGCCCATATTTCAATTAAAATACAGGTTTTTTTTGAAAATTGTACACGCCCGTCAAGCAAAGAAGCATCGCGGCCGTCCGCTTCCCCATGCGAAAAAATTTTTTCAAAAAAACCGGCCGAATGCCCAAAAAGGCATTCGGCCGACCTGCAAAATATTTGATTTTGCTTGCAAACGATCTCCCCGGGTCCGCAGGCAAAAATCAGATCTCCCCTCCGCCCGAATACCAACAAAAGATCTCGGCTTCTTGCATGGCGGAGGAGCTATGCGAGCTTGGATCGGCGCAACTTTCCGCAAGGCCGCCCCGCTCAAAGCATCGTCTCTCCTTTTACCATTTATTCCAGCAAACTTTCTTGTCCAGCGTTGCTTCTACCTGGGTGGGAACGCGAGCCTCTTTACTCGGATAGCCGAGAATGACCATGGCCGGCAAATACCAGCCGTCCGGAATTTGAAAAAATTCTTTGATCTGCAACGGTTCTTTTTTTACCGGAATATGGACGACCGAGCCCAGCCCCTCGGCCGTCGCCGCGAGAAGCATATTTTCGATAAGCGCCCAGGTCGCACCGTAATCCATCAGACCATAGGCGTTTTCCAACCCGTATTTTTGCCGAAAATGCGGAAGTATTACACAGGCACTCTCCTCGATCATGCGCCGCTGGCGCGGATATGCGATTTGGAACATTTCCTGTTGCGGCGTCTTTGGTTCCACGATGCGGCACGGATACGGCCGAATAAACCCGGCCACTTCCAGAATGACCGACTTTTCCGTCAAAGTCAACAGCTTCCACTGCCTTTGATGGTTGGAAGAAGGCGCTTTCAACCCGGCATCCAAAATTCGTTCTATGACAGGACGGGGGATCGCCCTATCCTCAAATTGACGAATGCTCCTCCGACGCTGAACAACTTCGTAAAATTCCATTTTTACTCCTTTTCCGCAGGAATGCGCTGCGTTTTTATCTTTTTGCGGTTCGAAACATCAATTCTGTCATTGAGACCATTAAAACGACGAACACGAGCAGATATGCCGGCAAAATCGAAAAACCAATCCTGTTGCCGAGCACCCCGAACAACGGCGGCAAAAAAGTCGAACCGACGTACGCGCTCGCCATTTGAATGCCGATGATCGCCCCTGAATTCTCCACCCCAAAGTTATGCGGCGTGGAATGGATAATACAGGGATAAATGGGGCCGCACCCAAACCCAATCACGACAAATGCCGCGATGGCAAGTGCGCTGTTCGCAACCGGAATAAAGAGCAGCGCAACACCGCACAGAAGAATGGCGGTCCCCACAACGATCATTCGCCTGTCTCCGAGCGCGTCGGCAACAAAGCCGCTAACGAACCGCCCCGTCGTTATGCCGATATAAAACAGCGCCGCGTACTGAGCCGCGCGTTCGGGGGCTATGTTCTTCACTTCCACAAAATATGTACTTGCCCAGCCCATGGCTGTAGATTCCGCCGCACAATACGCAAAAAAACCGATCAGTAAAAATGGAACCCCCCGAATCTTCAGGGTATCGATGAACCCAATGCTCCGCTGCCTTGTTTCTGCGGTTTTCTGGTTGACTTTCCAAACCGGGAGAGTACAAAGCAAGAGCAAACCAATCCCGAGTTGAATCGATCCGACAATCCGATAGCCGTTGTTCCATACCGAATTTGTCAGAGCGTAACTCATGACAAACGGGCTGACGATCGTTCCCACACCCCAAAAACAATGCAACCAGTTCATATGCTTGGATCGATAATGAAGCGCGACATAATTATTCAAAGCCGCATCGATCGCACCGGCGCCCAACCCATACGGAATCGAAAATACAATCAGCATCCAAAATCGATCGGAAAAAGAAAATCCGAACAATGCCCCCGCCGTTAGGAAAACACTGACCACCGTGACGACGCGCGTACCCAATTTCCGCGTCAGCCTATTCGAAAAAAGACTGGATATGATCGTGCATCCGGAGATGAGCATGGTGACGATCCCCATAAACGAGACCGGCACCCCGAAATCGCCGTGCATTACAGGCCAACCGGAACCCAGAAGCGAGTCGGGAAGTCCGAGACTGATAAACGCAATATAGATCAGAACAAGCAAGAAAGTATACATAATTCTTTGTTTTCGGTCGCGCTTAGACGTCTTTGCGAGCCGTTGCGCAAACTGCTTTTTCGTATTTTCAGGAAAAATTTTCGTCCGCCAAATCGGTTTGGCCGCCTTCTCGAAGCCGAATTGCCCATCGCGCGATTTCCCACCGCGGCAGCGGACGGAGCCATCTCTTTGGCGTAGGCCCTTTCTCCGATAAAACGCTTACGCCGGTTTCGCTTTCTCTCCGCAACCGGTTCTATCGCGATGTGTTTTTTCAAAAAATCCGCCCGTGATCGCCGCAACGGTCTTCCGTTGACGAAAAGCCGCTGACCGATCTCCTTTTGTGTGCCTCTTTGCGGATCAAACCAACGTATGCCCAACACAAATCGTTCATTTACCGTCAGTCCGTACCGCTTGACACATTCCGCTTATGCCCCGGTAATGTCTTTCGCGCAGCCGGCAACGGGCATTCGGCTATGGCTTGATGCGATTCCTCCACATTGCCCCGAATTCGTTTGCTACCCTACGAATTATAATACATTGTTCGCGACAATGCAACCATGCAGCCGCTCGTTTTTAAAAAACTGTTCGATCGGCGCAATTTTTCGTATAAGCCCAAAAACACCCGCGGCCGAAAATTCGGCCGCGGGTGTTTATTTGTATTGAAAAACCGATCGGATCCATCCTATAGTCGGACGCCAAAACACTTCCGCCCCGCGGTGGATCACATATCTTCCTGATCGTTGCTCCAAGAATACATCTTGCGCAGTTCTTTGCCCACTTCTTCCAACTGATGCGAGGCTTCCATGGCGCGCTTGGCATTGAAGTGCGCACGGCCGTTATTGTTCTCGGCGATCCATTTGCTGGCAAATGTACCGTCCTGGATCTCTTCGAGGACTTTTTTCATCTCTTTTTTCGTCTCTTCGGTGATGATACGCTTGCCTATCTCATAATCGCCAAACTCTGCCGTATCTGAGATGGAGTAGCGCATCAAAGAGAAGCCGCCTTTGTAAATGAGATCTACGATCAGCTTCATCTCATGGATGCACTCAAAATATGCATTTCGGGGATCATATCCCGCTTCGACCAACGTTTCAAAGCCGGCCTTCATCAACGCGGTAACACCGCCGCAGAGCACAGCCTGCTCCCCGAACAGATCCGTTTCCGTTTCACACTTGAAAGTCGTTTCCAAAACGCCAGCGCGCGCACCGCCGATGCCTGCCGCATAGGCAAGCGCAACATCCAGCGCCTTGCCGGTCGCATCTTGGTGAATCGCCACCAAGCAAGGCGTGCCCTTGCCCGCTACGTATTCACTGCGAACGGTATGGCCAGGTGCTTTCGGTGCGATCATGAAAACGTCTACGTTCGAAGGAGGCGTAATCTGTTTAAAATGAATGTTGAATCCATGCGCAAATGCGAGCGCTTTCCCTTCGGTCAAATTGGGCTCGATGCTTTCTTTATAAAGTTTTGCCTGTTTCTCGTCCGGCGTGAGGATCATGATGACGTCTGCGATTTTTGCTGCTTCCTCAGCCGTCATGACCTTCAGCCCCGCCTTTTCGGCTTTCGCCCAAGATTTGCTGCCGTTGTACAAACCGACAACCACATTGACGCCGCTCTCATGCAGATTCAGCGCATGGGCGTGTCCTTGACTGCCGTAACCGATAATCGCGACCGTTTTGCCTTTCAAAACATTGATGTCACAGTCGGACTGATAAAATATTTTCGCCATAGTATTTTCCTCCGAAAAATGGTTTCTGAATGAAAAATTCGCTATTATTATAGTACGCAAACCAAATTCCGTCAAGCGAATAAGCAATCTTATTTATCAATTTTCCGGATATGTTTCATCGAAAAAACGAATACTTCCGATTCGCACAAAAAAAATTTGCCTTTCCGACTCTTACCCTGCGCTTTTTATTGATTTTCCGCAAAAAAAAGGCTATAATTGTAAAAAAATTGCGGAGACAGTGATTTATGGATGAATTCTCCCTTCAAACACTGATCGTTTTACGCGACATCGGCGACGATGCCGTTTCTTCCTTTACACAGGCGATCCAAGAGGATGACTTATCCGCCTACGCCCGCGCATACGCGCTGTTGTTGGAAACCGACATGCAGGACTCCTTTGCGCGCTATTTGGCACACCGAATTTTGTATCATGACAATTCATTTGCGCGCCATGCATTTTCTGGCCGCATTTCTCCCGCTTTGCGCCGCGCTTTTTCACATGACTTAACGGTGTTGCAGGCTTTGGCACAGCATGCGGACGATTTGCCGCCTCGCCTGCGCGAAGCAACCCAAAACGGATTCCCCAAAATTGGATGCGGACACGCCGACGCACCTTTTGACACCGATTGGAGAAACCCGGCTGTCCTCGATGCGCTTTCCGCCTTTTATCAACAAAACGGCTACGGTATGTTTATTGCAAACAAAGCCTTTACGTATGAGGACGGGATGCTCCATCCCGTGCGCAACGCCCCAAACATTACCTTGGACGATTTGAAAGATTATGCAACGGAAAAACGAATTATTCAAGACAACATTGTCAATTTCGTACAAGGAC
>CALVHT010000086.1 GCA_944328645.1 uncultured Clostridia bacterium | reverse complement strand
AGATTGCTCTTTCACGATCTTAAAGTGCCCCAATTCGCCCGTATTCTCGGCGTGCGGGCCGCCGCACATCTCGCGCGAAAAATCGCCGATGCTGTAGGTTTTGACCACTTCGCCGTACTTTTGATCGAACACGCCGACAATGCCTTCCGCGCGGGCCTGTTCGTAAGGCATCTCTTCGAACACGACGGGAATGTTTTGACGGATCTTTTGGTTGACCAGATCTTCCACTGCCCGGATCTCCTCTTCGGTCATCGGACGGGGGAAATTGAAATCAAAGCGCAGCCGTTCGGGCGTAATGTTGCTGCCCTTTTGGTTGACGTCCGGCGAGAGCACCGTTTTGAGCGCCGCGTTTAAAAGGTGCGTTGCCGTATGCAGGCGAGTGGTCGCCGTGCCGGTATCCGCCAGCCCGCCCTTGAACTGCCCCTCCGCGACCGCGTGGCTCTTCTCCTGGTGTTCTTTGAACGCCTCGGCAAACCCCGCCTCGTCCACCGCGAAGCCGCGCTCGCCCGCCATTTCGACGGTCAACTCGAGCGGAAATCCATACGTATCGTACAGTTTGAAGGCCGCTTTGCCGCCGATCGTGGTCTCGGGTACATAGGCGGGATCTTGTTTGGACATAAACTCGTTTTTGCGCGCAATGCCCGCCACCGTCTTTTCAAATTCCTTCATGCCTTTTTCCAGCGTAGACTCGAAACGGGTGATCTCCCGCTCGATCTCCGACAAGATGTATTCCTCTTTTTGCGAAAGCAGGGGATATGCTTCGCCGTATACCCGTTCGATAAAGATCCGCGCGACGCCCAGCATTTCCGTCCCCGCGACGCCCAGCGCGCGGCAATAGCGGATGGCGCGGCGCATCAGGCGGCGCAGGATATAGCCCGCTCCCGTATTGGAAGGCAATATCCCGTTGCAGTCGCCGATGAGCATGACCGTCGTGCGGGTATGGTCGGAAATAATGCGCATTGCCTTTTGGTCGGCGCCGCCGTCGTCGTATTTTTTGCCGGAGACCTGTTCCAAATAGGCGATCGCCCCGCTGAACAGATCCGTCTTATATCCGTCCTTCAAGCCGTTGAGGAAGGCCAGCATGCGATCCAGGCCGAACCCGGTATCGACGTTTTTGTTCTCCAGGGGAACATAGCCGTCGCTCGTTTTTTTATACTGCATGTACACGTCGTTGCCGATCTCGACGTAGCGGCCGCAGGGGCAGTTGATGTCGCAATGCTCGCGTCCGCATTCTTGATCGGTGAGCGGGTAGAACCATTCGTTGTCCGGCCCGCAGGGCGTGCCCTCGGTCCCCTCCAGCTCCCACCAGTTATTGGACTTGTCCAAATAAAAAATGTTTTCTTTGCGAATCCCCAACGCCTGCAACAGCTGTGCCGTTTCATCGTCGCGCGGGGCAGACTCGTTGCCGGCAAAAACGGTGGAACAGATCTTTTCTTTGTCTAACCCGAACACCTGCGTCAACAGTTCGAAAGACCAAGCCGTCTTTTCCTTTTTAAAATAGTCGCCCAGCGACCAGTTGCCCATCATCTCGAAAAAGGTAAAGTGCGTAGCGTCTCCGACCGAATCGATGTCGACCGTGCGCACGCAGCCTTGCACGTTGCAAAGGCGCTTGCCCGCGGGATGCGGCTGCCCCAGCAAATAGGGCATCAGCGGCTGCATGCCGGCCACGTTGAACATGACGCCGGTCGTGCCGTCGCCGATGAGAGAGACCGCGCCGATGTTGACGTGGCCTTTGCTCTCATAAAATTGGATCCATTTGTTTCTGAGTTCTTGGGATGTAATCATACGTGTCTATGCCTTTGGCGGTTCTGCTCCGCCCCAAATAATATTATTCGTCTTTGGATTCGGGCGCACACACGGGGAAAAGCTCTTCTTCCTCGCGCGGGCACTCGAACGCTTCGCCCGTCAGTTTTTCCAGCGCGGCTTCCAACTTGTGGATACGAGCTTTGAGCGCGCCGATCTCTTCGGCGTTCGGGTCTACTTTTTCCTGCTGCAAATCGGGTTTTTCGCCGCGGATGCGCACCACGCGCCCGGGCACGCCCACGACGGTGGCGTGCGGCGGCACTTCCTTTAAAACCACGGCGCCCGCGCCGATCTTGGCGCCCGCGCCGACGGTAAATCCGCCCAAAACTTTGGCGCCCGAACTGATCACGACGTCGTTTTCAATGGTCGGGTGGCGCTTTCCCTTTTCCTTGCCCGTACCGCCCAGCGTGACGCCCTGGTAAATGACCGCGCCGCTCTTGACCTCCGCCGTTTCGCCGATGACCACGCCCGCGCCGTGATCGATGAAAACCCCGCCTTCGATCTTGGCCGCGGGATGGATCTCGATCCCGGTCAAAAATTTGGCAAACTGGCTGGCCATACGCGCCAAAAGTTTCAGATGCATGCGATACAAGCGGTTGGCAAACCGATGCCACGAAAGGGCGTGAACGCCCGAATATGTGAGCCAGATTTCAAATTTATTGCGCGCGGCGGGATCGTTGCGCTTTGCCGCCTCGATGTCCGCCCGTAACCGTTTGAACATATGCTCCCCTCCTTGCCCGCCGCGGCGGACGCGCCGGCCTCACAAAAACCGGCGGATATGAAATTCGTCGAATGCGGCGTCCATCATTTCCCGATTGAATACGCGGTAATCGATCAGATAGCGCACGACCACGTCGCGCGCGTCCTCCGTATCAAAATACGCGCCGCAAGCCTGCATGACGGACGTGACGTCGTCCTGCCGCATGCCCAGCAAAAGGATCAGGCGGTAAAGCAACACTTTTTCGGGAATATAAAAGCTGCGCAAAACATTTTTCCAGATCTCTTCGGAAACGCTCAGGCGCTGCGCCATCGCGGCCGGGTCTTCCCCGTACGAACGGATCACCTTGGCGATGACGGCACCGCTCAGGCCGCGCACGCGAAGAAGCGCGCGAAAACGCTGGCCCTTCGGCGCGATGCGGACAGAATAAGTAAAATTATTGTCCACATACCGCTCTTTTAATTCTTGCAACACCTGCTCCGCCCGCGGCTGGTAAAAGATCTTGCGCATCTCGTTGGACACGATCTCCCCTTCCTCGATGCGGTTGCGGTTTTTCAGCACCATCGCGATGGTCACCGATTCGTACGATGGCATGGAGCTGATCCGATCGTAATTGGTATATTTTTTGCTGAAATATTCGTTGAGATCTCGAATAAAATTTTCTGACATACGCTTGTTCCCGCTTTGGCTTTGTTTGTTCCGCTACTATTATACATATTTTTCAAGGAATATCAATATTATTTCCGGGGCAAAAAAATTTTTTTTAAATAAACTGTAAATGTTTCACAAATAATGAAAATTTTGTTGCAAAGTTTTGTGAAATATGTTATACTATCTTTGTAAGGCTGTTCCAAGGAGGAGATTTTTACGAAACGCACCAGAATTGAAGAGATCGCTCTCATGATCGAAAAGAACGGAAAGATGAGTTTGGAGGAACTGGCGGTCCAGTTTCCCGACGTTTCGGATATGACTCTCCGCCGCGACCTGTTAGAACTGGAAAAGGAAAACAAGGTCATCCGCATCCGCGGCGGCGCCATGTCGGTTTTAGAGGTACAAAAGCGTTCCGGCGAAGCATACGCCCAAAAATCGACCATCAATACCGACGCAAAAAAGGTGATCGCCAAAAAGGCGGTCTCGCTCATCGACGAAGGGGTCAGCATGTTTTTGGACGGCGGAACCACCGCCCTGTATTTGGCCAAAGAAATGCCCGACCGGCCCTGCCATATCTTTACCAACGGCATCGCCGTTGCCGAAGAACTGGCCCATAAAAAGCAGCCCGAGGTCGTGTTGGTCGGAGGCTCTCTCATCAAAGAAAATCTGTCAACCGCTTCGCCGTACACGAAAGTGTTTTTGGGAAACACCAATTTCGAATTGGCGATCATTTCCGCCTCTGCGTTTTCCTTCGAACAGGGCTTCTCCTGCATTTCTCAGGTGGAATCCGAACTGTTGCAGTTTATTCTCGAACGGGCGAAAATGGTGTACATGATGCTCGACACCTCTAAGATCGGCAAGATCATGCCCTACACTTTTGCTACCCCCGATGACATCGACGTGCTGATCACCGATGACAACTTCCCGCTGACCGTCAAAGAGCGGTTCGAGGAAAAAAACATCGTCGTCATCTGATCCGCGCCGGGCGATCCGGCGCATTATCCGTATACAAACGCGCGAAGCAGAAAATGTCTGCTCCGCGCGTTTTTTTGCCGACGATGGCCCCTTCCCGGCGAGCCGTCCGCAATTTTGATCCCTTCGCGCGATCGCGCTTTTGCATGCCAACTTTGCGAGCCGTTCGCTCCCGAAGGCCGCCAACAATCTCGATCAAACACCCTGCCCGCAATTTCTTGTTTTGATTTTTTCTGATTTTTCCGCCGCGGATCTTCCGCCCAACCGAGCCGATGCCGGCCCGTCGGCTTCGGCCTGCGGCCGCGAAGGGGCGATCGGCAACACTACTCCGAAAACAGCGCAGTCGAAAGGTATCGCGCGCCCGTATCGGGAACAATGACGGCAATGCGCTTGCCCGCATTCTCTCGGCGCGCCGCGACGCAAAGCGCCGCCCAAACGGCCGCCCCGGCAGAAATGCCCGCGAATACCCCGTCGGCCCGCGCCAGCTCGCGGCCGGTGCGGAAGGCGTCTTCGTCCGAAACACGAATGATTTCGTCGATCAAGGAAAGATCCAAAATTTCGGGAACAAATCCCGCGCCGATCCCCTGCAAACCGTGCGCCCCCGCCTTGTCCCCCGAAAGGACCGCCGAATTTTGCGGCTCGACGGCAATGGCGCGCAGCGCCGGATTGCGCTCCTTCAAAAATTTGGCCGTGCCGCCCAGCGTGCCGCCCGTCCCCACGCCCGCAACGAGGAAATCGAGAACGCCTTCACAGTCTTTCCAAAGCTCCGGACCGGTCGTCTCATAATGCGCGCGCGGATTGGCGGGATTGACAAATTGGCCGCAGATCACGCTGTCGGGGTGCGCCGCGTGCAATTCGTTCGCCTTGGCGATCGCGCCCGCCATGCCCTGCGCACCGTCGGTCAAAAGGATCGTCGCGCCGAACGCCGCCAGCAATTTGCGCCGCTCGGCGCTCATTGTCTCCGGCATGGTCAAAACCAGCTTGTATCCCTTGACCGCGCATACGGCCGCCAGACCGATGCCCGTGTTGCCGCTGGTCGGCTCGATGAGCAGCGTCTGCGGCCCGATCCTGCCCGCCTCTTCCAGCCGCTCGATCATCGCGAGAGCCGGGCGATCCTTTACGCTGCCCGTCGGGTTAAAATACTCCAATTTTGCCAGCACCTGCGCGCAAGCGCCGTGCCGTTTTTCCATTCCGTGCAGCCGCAGCAGCGGCGTGTTGCCGATCAGCTCGGCCATATTTTCATAGATCATCTTCCAACCTCCCGGGCAAAATTCCTTCGGCCAACCCGGTCCTCCGCCCGCCCGCGCGGAGACCGAGTTATTGATTTTTGCGCAGCCGAACCGCCGACAGCGCGAACAACAGCAGCGCAAACAGCACCACCGACGCCGCCAAAACACAAGCCATGGCAGGAACCCCCAATTCGGTGCCGAAAAAGTCAAACTTCATGGAAAATTCCTTTTCCAACGACGCCGCGAACGGTTCCGACAGCGTCGCGGCGATCTGCTCCAACGCCCCGCGCATGATACAATTCCGGAACAGGCCCGCCGAATACGAGCCGGGTATGAACAGCGTAAAATACTGCACGCCCTTGGGGAAATAGGTGATCGGCATATAGGCGCCGATCAAAAAGCCGAGGATGGTGCCGACGATCACGTTCAGCCCCGTAAACGCACCCTGCGATTTGAAAAACCCGACCACAAAAACCAGCAGCGTCGAGGAGGAAAGTACGGAAAGGATCAACGTGCCGAGGCAGCCGAGCACATCCAAAACGCTCAAATACCAGCTTCCCGCCAAGGCCAGCCATACGAAACAAACGCCCAAAACGATCACGCCGACGAACAGACCGGCTAAGACGACCGAGCAAAAATACGCGAGAGCGGGCATCCAGCGCGGCACGGGCGAGGCCAAATACTCGGCCGCGATCCCGCGCGAACGGTCCTGGATCATGATGCCGCAGGCGCACAGCGGAACGGTGATCCCTGCGCACGAAAGCGCCCCGGCCAACATCCAGCAATCACAAAAGGCCTGCACCGCGTCGCGCCCGCCCGTCACGCCCATGCCGTCCAACGCAGACAGCAGTCCGTCTACCTGCAGTTTCCCCAGGATCAAGACATACAAAACCAGCACGATCAGCGGCGCAAGCAAGGCGAAAAAAACGTTTGCTTTGTCTTTGATGAAGATTTTCCAGTTGCGGCAAGTCAGCCGCCACAGCGCGTACATCCTAAGCTCTGCCCCCTTCCAGTTTTTTTCCGGTCACCGCCAAAAACACGTCATCCATATCCCCTTTTCGGAACTCAAAATCCGCGCTCAGCGCGGGGTTTTTTTCCAAAAATTCGCGCGCCTGCGCAGGGCTTTGCATGGGAATGCGCGCTCCGCCCGGCGTTTCTTCAAACGAGATCCCCTTC
>CALVHT010000085.1 GCA_944328645.1 uncultured Clostridia bacterium | reverse complement strand
CCGCGCGAATAGTGCTGCCAGTACCATGCCCTTATAGGGCTTGTGCAAACTACGCGTTGAACGCGTAGTTATGATTTGAAACACAAAAATGCGGGGATATAGCTCAGTTGGTAGAGCGCTTGAATGGCATTCAAGAGGTCATGGGTTCGATTCCCACTATCTCCACCATAACGGAACTATCCGAACCTTTCGGGTAGTTCTTTTCTTTTTGGTTCGGATTTGTTGTATTACTTCCCGGTATAGCGGAACTATCCGAACCCGAACAATTAGGACTTCTCAGTATAACGGAACTATCCGAACCAAGCCAATAAGAAAGATCCCGAGGACTGTCGTCCCCGGGATTTGTTTCGTTCGCGTAATTGGAACAAAATATGCAGGCATATACCAAGCATTCCAAAATTCCCGCGTTGATGCACTTTGATGTTTTACAAGGGCAGGGATGGAGGCAAGAAAATGCTGGAGATCCGTCATAGGAGAAGGAATAATTTTGCTATGTATTATTTTAGAAGTCAAGACTGTTTGTCTACATAAGCGACCTGCAAGGAGATATTTTGGTCGGTATCGCCGAAACCCTTGCCAAAAAGGTTGATTCCGCCCACGTGCTTTGCATCCTCTTTGATCCCTATTTTCAGTCGAATCAGAACGTTGGAAATGTTGCAGTCATCTATCGTCACGTCGGAAACGCGCTCTTCATCCAGAAAAGTTCCTTCGTCCGTTACCCGCACTTTTTTCAGCATTCCGTACTGCGTCGCGTTGGCGGGCCAAAAAGAGGGGGTATAGATCCCGGGCCTTTCCCCGTAATCGCCCATGCTGTGATAGGTGCAAAGTTCCACGCCGTTCAGCCAGAAGGTGATGTCGCTTTTCCAGTCGTTGTTGTGCATGGGGCATTCCGAGCAAAGTTCCAGCGAAAAGGCGACGCCGATCACTTTTTTGTCCTGCAGGGAATACAGCGGGACGCAGTATTCCACATATCCCTTTGTAAAAGCGAGCAGGGAAGCGTTGAATCTTTTTAAGGAATAAAAGGCTTCCGGCTTGTCCCAGCCGATCATGATCCCTGCCGAATCGGCAAGCACGCAGGGCGGGCTGATCTCAAAATTACTGTAACAGCCGACGGGAATGTCAAAAGTTTCCTGTTCGGTTTTTTGTTTGTAAAAGAGGCGGAAGTCCAGATTGATCTGCGAGATATTTTGAGAGATCACTTTTTCGTTTCCGCGCTTGACGGGGTTGGGCAGAATGTTGATCAAGCCTGCCTCTTTGAGAAGTTTCAGATGAAAGGAAATGGTAGAAACGGGAATATTCAGGATCTCGGCGATCTGCATGACCGAGTAGCTCCCTTCCGTGGAAAGTTTTATGATCTGTCTGCGTACCTTTGCCGAAAGGGCATTGGCAATTTTTTCAATGTTTTTGTCGTCGTTCAGATCCAGTGTTATCATTTTACTCATAATTTCCCCCTCCTTAGTTTAACTGTAACACAAGTTTTTTCCTCCGTCAAGTGAATTTTTAAAATATTCGAAATAAAAAGCGACTTTTATTGTTTTTCAAAATTTACTATTTACAGCGCGCCGATAGTCTGTTATAATGAAATCAAGAAACCAAGGGAGATGACTATGAAAAAGATACGGCATCCTGCTCCCCAGATGGAACGCGGACAGTTTACCCTTTTAGACGGGGAATGGGATTTTGCGGAAGACGAAAGATTTTCCGGTGAAAAAGAGGGTTGGTTCCGCGGCTTTTGTGCAAAGCGAAAGATCATTGTACCCTTTTCCTGTGAAAGCGAGATCAACGGCTGCAGGAGTGAAGGGAAGAAGCGGAGCATTTGGTACCAGAGAAAGATCCAAATGGAAAAAATCCCCCAAAAGCGCGCGCTTCTTCAATTTGAGGGAGTGGATTATTTTGCCCAGGTATGGCTGAACGGCGTTTACATAGGTCGGCACGAAGGCGGTTATACGGCTTTTTGCTTTGACGTGAGCAACGCATTGCGCGAAGGAGAAAACCTGCTTGTCGTCAATGTGCAGGACGGCTATTCCCTGGAAAATCCGCGCGGCAAACAGCGCTGGCTGGACAACAGTTTCAGTTGCTGGTATGTGCCCACTACGGGTATCTGGAAAAGCGTTTGGTTGGAATTTACGGGGGATATATATGTAAAAAACGTAAAATGGACGCCGCAAACCGACCGCCAGATGCTGAAAGCGGAAGTGTTTCTGAGCGGACACAGTCCGGAAACGCGTGTGGAGCTGTCCCTGTCAAGGGAGGGGAAAAAAGAATTTTTCTTCTGCGCGTCCGCGGTTTCCGAGTATCTCTGTTTTGAAGTGGATCTGAACAGTCCGTCCGAGCCGTTCCAGGTGCGGTACTGGTCGCCCGATGATCCGGCTCTGTACGGTGCGGAACTGTGCGTGACGGTAAACGGGGCGGAGAGCGATCGCGTTTTCTCGTATTTCGGGTACCGCGATTTTCGTGCGGAACGGGGGGCAAATCTTCTCAACGGTGCGCCCGTTTACGAAAAATTTGTTCTGTATCAGGGATACTGGGTACAGACGGGGCTGACTCCTCCTTCGGACGAGGCGGTGGAAAAGGATCTGAAAGACATCAAGGCAATGGGTTTCAACGGTCTCCGCGTTCATCAGAAGATAGAAAGCGAGTTCTTTTTGTCCCTTGCCGACAAATTGGGGCTGATGGTATGGTGCGAAATGCCTTCCGCGTATCTTTTCAACGACAACATGAAACAGAAGTTTATGTCGGAGTGGTCAAAGATCGTGCGGCAGAAATACAACCATCCCTGCATCGTAACGTGGGTGCCTTTCAACGAAAGCTGGGGGATCCGCGGCGTAGGGCGGGACAAGGAAATGCAGGCGTTTGCGGACTCTGCCTATTATCTGACCAAGGCATATGACGGAATGCGTCCCGTTATCGGAAACGACGGCTGGGAAAACGTACAGACGGACGCCGTTACCGTCCATAACTATGAACAGGATCCCAAACGTCTGTACCTCGCGTACTGCGACAAAATGGCGGTCTTGCAGGAGGAAGAAGTTCTGCGGCATCAGAAATTTGTCTTTGCAGACGGGTACAAATACGGCGGACAGCCTGTTCTCGTCACGGAATTCGGCGGCCTTGCGTTTGCCGACGGGCTGGACAAAGATGCCTGGGGATACGGGCTGGTCAGCTCGGAGGATGCGTTCTGCGAAAAGTACGCGCAGTTGTGCAGGGCGATCAAAAAAACGGGGTACGTGCGCGGATATTGTTACACGCAGTTTTCTGATACGTGGCAGGAAAAAAACGGACTTGTCACCATGGACAGAAAGCCGAAGGTCGATTTTGCCAAGATCAGGCAGATCAATGACGAGCCTGCAGATTAAAATTATATAAGGAGGATTTCCATGAAGAGAAGTCTGGTGTGCCTTCTATCCGTTCTTGCAGTTTTTTCGCTGTTTGCGGGCTGTGCGCAGGGTGGAGCAGTAAAAGACCTGAGCGAGTACAGCCTCTCCGAGTACATGGAGCCGGTTTGGAAGGGCGATCACGTCTATAACGAAACGGCGATGGTGCTGAAAGAGCCGGACGGGAGCGTAAAGCCGATCGGGCTTTTGTACGGCATCAAAGAGGTCGTGTCTGTGCGCGATTATCGGTTGGAAACGCTGTACGAAGAGGGGAAGGACTATTCCGTGTCAGACGGAAAGCTGGTCATAGAGGAAGACGGCGCTATTTATGCGGACATAGCCCTCGATTATTCCTCCTACTATACGGAGGAGATCGGAAACAATATGCCTTGCGTCAACGGGGGAGGACTGTTGGAAACGGAAGCAAATTACGGAAGCGCTGGGCTGGGTGAATATCAGGTAGTCGTCACCTATCTGCATGAGGAGGAAAGCGTTCTGACCGAGCCGGAATGCCATGCTGAAAAGTTTCCTTCCACGATCGCAAAGCTGAAGGCGGGGGAAAAGACAAATATCGTACTTTTGGGCGATTCGATCAGTGCGGGCTGGTCGGCGAGCGGATATCAGTATGTTAACATTCCGCCCTATTGTCCCGTGTATCTGGATCTCGTGACGGAGTATCTTGCCGAAGAATACGACAATACTCGCATCGACGCCGCAAATTTTTCCGTGGGCGGGATGATGAGTTCGTGGGGCGCCGAAAAGGAACAGATCGACAAAGTAATCAAGGAAGATCCCGACCTGTTTATCATCGCGTTCGGAATGAACGACGGTATTTCCGGCGGAGTCAGCCCCGATGTGTTCAAGGCGAACACGGCAAGCATCATCGATCAGGTGCGCGCCGCCTGCCCCGACGCGGAGATCATCCTTGTTTCCACCATGATGCCCAACGCGGAAGTGCAGGGCGTATTCATCAATCAGTTCAATTTTATCGAACCATTGCGCGAACTTGCCGCCGAATATGACAAGACGGCGCTTGCGGATGTGGGCAGTCTGAGCGTTCAGCTCCTGCAGCATAAAAAGTTCAGAGATCTCTCCTGTAACAACGTAAATCATCCCAACGATTTCATGCAGAGGATCTATGCGCAGACCATCGTCAAGACACTGACAGAAAATTATTAAGGAGAAAAAAGGAATGAATAAGATCAAGAGAATAGGGGCGCTTCTCATGTGCCTCGGACTGCTGTTCGGGGCAGCGGCGTGCGGCCCGAAGGAAAGCGACGATCAGCTGCTCATCTGGACGTTTTCGGACGAAACGGTCAACATGGAAGAAAAATTTGAAGCAAAATATCCCGAAGTGGACGTCGTCGTAAAAGAATATCCCATGGATGTGTTCCAAACCAGGCTGGACAACGCTCTGCGCAAGGGCACGGATATGCCGGACATTGTCGTTCTGGAAATTTCGTTCGTCAAAAAATATGTGGAGAGCGGCAGGCTGATGGATCTGACGGCGCTGGGCCTGAAAGAGCGCGCGGACGAGGAACTCTACGAATACACGGTGGATATCGGTACCGCCGAGGACGGAAATCTGTATGCCATTTCCAACCAGGCGGCGCCCGGCGGATTTTTTTACCGCCGCAGCATGGCAAAGGAACTGTGGGGGGACGATTCTCCCGAGTTTGTACAGCAAAAACTGTCTACGTGGGAAGGTTTTCTGGACGTTGCGGCGGAATTGAAGTCGAACGGAAAGAAAATCGTATCCAACCTCAATGCGGCGGAAAAGGTATTTCTCTGCGAAAGGGAAACCGGATGGGTCAAGGACGATGTGTTGCAGGTTGATCCTTGCTGGGACACCTATCTGGAGCTCATCCGCACGATGCAGGACGAGGGATATTCCAACGAAACGGTGGAGTACGGCGCGGGCGGCGGCTGGTACACGGATATTTCCGGCAATGAAGTGTTCGGGTATTTCCTGGGCGCATGGGGGCTGCATTATCACCTGAAAAGCAACGCCGTAAACGGCGAGTATTCCTCCGAAAACGACTGGGGGATCGTGCAGGGGCCGTATCCTTTCTATACGGGCGGAACATGGTATGCCGGCGTAAAGGGCAGCGACAAGCAGGAAGAGATCAAAAATTTTATGCAATATTTCATGTTCGATCAGGAATACCTGCAGGGCGAAGCAAAGAAGAACGGCGACTTTATCGGCAACAAGATCACCGTTTCCGCGCTGAAAGACACCTTTGCCGATCCCTTCCTGCAGGGACAGAACCATTATCAGATCTTTTCCGAGATCGCCGATCAGATCTCCGCGAAAAACGTGACGGTGTACGACGGATCCATCGGTTCGATGTTCAGCGAAGTTGCCGTGCAGTACGCGATGCGCGAACTGAATACCTTGCAGGATGCATACGCTCAGTTCAAGGATTATGTGAAGAACGCATATACAGACATCAAGACAGACTGACGCGGGCGGTGTGCGATGAAAAAAAAGAAAAAGAGCATCCGATACGATAAATACGGATATCTGTTTTTGATTCCCTATATCCTGTGTTTTTTGGCGTTCGGGATTTACCCCAATATTTATACCATCTTTTTGAGCTTTACGGACATGAGCGGCCTGAGCACGGAGTTCGGGTTTGTAGGGATAGGGAATTACATATGGCTGTGGAGCAATCAACAGTTCTGGAATTCTCTGCTCACCACTGTGACCATCTGGATCATCAACTTTATCCCGCAACTGGGCTGCGCGCTGTTGTTTGCGGCGCTCTTTACAAACAAAATGCTGAAAGTGCGCGGCAAGGGCTTTTTCAAGGTGGTTTACTATATGCCCAACATCATCACCGCCACGGCGGTCGCGCTCCTGTTTGCCTCTCTGTTCGGCCATCCGTACGGCACGTTTACCGTTATTTTGCGCGATCTGGGCATCATTTCCGAAAAATTCCAGTTTCTGCGCAGCCGTTGGGGATCCAGGCTGATCGTCTGCTTTATCCAGTGGCTGATGTTCACGGGGCCGCTGATGGTTTTGCTCATTGCCGCCATGGCGGGCATCAACGAAAGCCTGTACGAGGCGGCTACGCTGGACGGTGCCACCAATATGCGGATGTTTTGGTCCATCACGCTTCCGCTCATCAAACCCATTATGCTGTATTCTCTCATTACGAGCATGATCGGCGGGTTGCAGGTCTTTGATATTCCCTGGCTGTTCAATTCGGGAGGGCCTGATTTTGCGACGCAGACCATCGCGCTGTTCAATTTCCAGCGGGCTTTTTCGGGAGAAGAAAATCTCGGCATTGCGGCGGCGGGCGGCGAGTATTTGCTGTTCATCACGGCGATCGCAAGCGTGGCAATTTTCAAGACGATGTATTTCAGAAAGGAGAAAGACAATGGTTAAACATACAAGCCGTATCCGTACTGTTGCCGTACATACGCTTATATCATTATGCGCAAAGGAAACGTTTACGAGGTGCGCTGTATGATCGACGGCGTGCGCTATTCGGGTTCGTCGAAA
>CALVHT010000084.1 GCA_944328645.1 uncultured Clostridia bacterium | reverse complement strand
ACATCCTCGACGTCAACGCAGGACTGCCCGAAATCGATGAAAAACAGGCGCTGGTACGGCTCGTGCGCGAGGTGCAGGCGGTGAGCGACCTGCCCGTGCAGATCGACTGCGGCAAACCCGACGCCGTGGAAGCCGCACTGCGGCAATGCTGCGGCAAAGCCATCGTCAACTCCGTCAACGGAGAGGATCGGGTCTTGCAGGCTATGCTTCCCGTCGTCCGAAAATACGGTGCCGCCGTCGTCGGGCTGACCATCGACGAACGCGGCATCCCTCGCACCGCGCAGGAACGGGTGCGCATCGCCGAGAAGATCATCGCCGCTTGCCAGGCACACGGCATCCCGCAAGAAGACGTATATATCGACTGCCTGACCTTGACGGTGAGCGCCGAGCAGAGTCAAGCCGTGCAGACCTTAGAAGCCATCCGCATGCTCAAGGAGCGCTATCGCGTCAAGACAGTGCTGGGCGTGAGCAACATCTCCTTCGGGCTCCCCGAGCGCACGCTCGTAAATACGGCATTTTTGACGGGAGCGCTGTTTGCGGGGCTGGATCTGCCCATCCTCAACCCGAACATTCCCGAAAATATCCGCGCGATCGCGGCTTTTCGCGCGCTGAACGGCGAAGATTTGAACTGTGCCGCTTATACCGCGCGTTTCGCCGCCTCGACCCCTGCCCGCTCCCCTGCGACCTCTCCCGTTGCAGATCCGGCGCCAAACGACGCGCAGGAACTGTTTCGGCTGATCCGCAAAGGGCTCCCGCAGGCGCGCGAGGTCTGCGCAAGATTACTAAAAACTCGGCCGGCGCTCGCGCTCGTGGACGAATGTCTCATCCCCGCGCTCAACGCCGTGGGCGAGGATTTTGAGCGGGGGACGCTGTTCCTTCCGCAGTTGATCGCGGCGGCAGAAAGCGCCAAAGGCTGCTTTGACGAAATAAAGCGCCGTCTGCCCGGCGGCAGCGCGGCGCGCGGCAAAATCGTTTTGGCAACGGTGAAAGGAGATATTCATGACATCGGCAAAAACATCGCCAAAACCGTTTTGGAAAATTACGGCTACCAGATCTTGGATCTGGGCAAAAACGTACCGCCGGAAACCATCGCCGATACCTGTGTGCGGGAAAACATCCGGCTGTGCGGCCTTTCCGCCCTCATGACGACCACCGTTTCCGCCATGGAGGAAACGGTGCGGCTGCTGCGAGAGCGCTGCCCCGCCTGCAAGATCATGGTGGGCGGCGCGGTCCTCAATGCCGATTATGCAAAAAAGATCGGCGCCGACTATTACTGCAAAGACGCCAATGCGGACGTGAAGATCGCGCAGGAGATCTTCGGCGATGCGTCCGCCCGAACCGATCCCGTCTCTTGATTCCCGCGCCCGCCGCGGCCGGCTCCTCCTTCTTTCCGCGGCTTTGCGGCAAAACCGCGGCCGTATCCTTGGTTTGCGCCGACAAAGAAAACTTTGCCGGCGCAACAAAAAATGAATCGGGCACAGAGCCTTGCGGTTCTGTGCCCGATCCATATATGATAAGGGGGAAAATGATGAGCTATGAAAAGTAACCAAGCAAAAGCATCGCGCGTTTCGTTTGATTACGCTCTTATTATATTGCTTCTCGAAAAAAAAGTAAAGCAGATCCGAAAATTTTTTTGAAAACTTTTTAGATAATATTTTTCAACATTTTTTGTTTATTTTTGTCAATTTATCGCGTTTTTTTGGAGAATATCGTTAACTCTGTTAATAAATAACAGTCTTTTCTCCTTCTTTTTTGGAAATTTTTGTAAGTTATCATTTTTCACAAAATTCGGCAAAGCAAACAGCCGACCGCAAAAGCCGCCAAATTGGATATTAACGCGATGGCCACGGGCAGAGCAGGGCGGCGCATCTTTACGCCCGCAAAATAGATGGCCGAGATATAAAAGATGGTCTCGCCCGAAGCATAAATCACGCTCGCACAGCGCGCAATGTACGAATCCGGCCCATATGCGGCATACAGATCGCTCAACAGCGCCATCGAACCGCTGCCCGAAAAAGGCTTGATCAAAACCAGCGGCGCCACTTCCCTGGGGATCCCCAGCATCGAAAAGGCGGGAGCGAGCGCCTCCTGCAACCGCGCCGACAGACCGCTCGCCTCGAACAGCTCTGCCAGGACCAGCACGGCCGCCACATACGGAAACAGCGAACGAAGCAACGGCAAAGCCTCGCTCGCGCCGGAGGCAAAGCTGTCATATACCTTGACCCGCCGCATCGCGGCAAAGAGAAACACGCCCGCAAACAGAAGGGGCAAAATCCGCGCCGCCCACGTCATGCGCGCCGCCTGTACGCGAGCGCCGTCAACCCGGCGCCGATCAACAGCGCGCAAAGCGCGGCAAGCAGCGCGGGCAAAATTATGTCATAGGCATTCGCCGCCCCGGCCTGCGCCCGCAAAGACAGCACGGTCGTCGGCAGAAATTGCAGGCCGGAACAGTTGACGACGAACAGCATCGATCGCGCGTACTCCGCCCGCTCGGAAGCGCCGAGCAAGCGCATGGCCTCGCGGCCGGCAGGGGTCGCCGCCCCGCCCATTCCCAAAAAATTTGCCGACAAATTTACGGCAATGCGCTCGAGCGCCTTGGGTTCGCGCGTGCAAAACAGGCGGGCGGTAAGCGGACGCATGCCCCGCGCCATGCCTGCCAGCAGACCTGCGTCGCGGGCAACCTGCAAAAAGCCCAGCCAAATCGCATAGACGGCGGCCAGCGAGATACAAAGCGCCACGGCATTGCCCGCACCGCGCAACAGGGCGGGCAGAAAAGCGGACGGATCGCGCCAGAGCAACAGCCCCGCCGCAAGCAAAAAAACAACCAAAAACAGACGATTCACGGCAATCCTCCTTTGCTGCCCCCGCGCCCGGCGCTTGGCGCCGATTTTGTCCGCTCTTTTTTGTTCGGACGGAAAAATAATTTTACTTTCGGGCAAAAATGGGGTATAATGAATGCAAATCGACACTTTCCTGACCGCCCGGCGGTCAAAAATTCCACCTTTCGGAGGGAACCATGCAAAAAAAGCCTTACTACATCACGACGGCGATTGCCTATACCTCTGGCAAACCGCACATCGGCAACACCTACGAGATCATCTTGACGGATGCGCTCGCCCGCTTTAAGCGCCGGCAGGGCTATGACGTGCGCTTTCAGACGGGCACGGACGAACACGGCCAAAAGATCGAAGAAAAGGCCGCGGCAGCGGGCGTATCTCCCCAGCAGTTCGTGGACGACGTGGCCGGGCAGATCCGCGGCATTTGGGACCGGATGAATATTTCCTACGATAAATTTATCCGCACGACGGACGAGGATCACGTGCGCCAGGTACAAAAAATCTTTCGCAAACTGTATGCGCAGGGCGATATTTATAAAGGGACCTACGAAGGCATGTACTGCACGCCCTGCGAAGCGTTTTGGACCCCTTCTCAGCTCAAAGACGGGAAATGCCCCGACTGCGGGCGGGAAGTCAAGCCGGCCAAAGAAGAAGCGTACTTCTTCCGGATGAGCAAATACGCCGACCGCCTGATGCAATATTATGACGAACATCCCGAATTTATTACCCCCGTTTCCCGCAAAAATGAGATGGTCAACAACTTTTTAAAGCCCGGATTGCAGGATCTTTGCGTTTCGCGCACCTCTTTCCGCTGGGGGATCCCCGTGGACTTCGACCCCCAACACGTGGTCTATGTGTGGCTGGATGCGCTGACCAACTACATCACGGGATTGGGCTATGATGCGGACGGACAGTCGGACGCCCTGTTCGCGCGCTACTGGCCGGCCGACGCACACATCATCGGCAAAGACATCATCCGCTTTCATACCATTTATTGGCCCATCTTCCTGATGGCGCTCGGCCTGCCCCTGCCCAAACGCGTATTCGGGCATCCCTGGCTGCTGATGGACGGGCAGAAAATGAGCAAATCCCGCGGGAATATGATCTATGCGGACGAATTGGTGGAAGTTTTCGGCGTGGACGCCGTGCGCTATTTCGTTCTCAACGACATGCCCTTCGACAACGACGGAAATATCACCTGGGAGCTGATCAACGACCGCGTCAATGCGGACCTTGCCAACACCTTCGGCAATTTGGTCTCGCGGACGGCGGCAATGAGCCTGAAATATTTCGACGGCCGCCTGCACGATCGCGGCGCGGCGGAACCTGTAGACGAGGAACTGCGCGCCATGGCGACGGGGCTGTATGCCAAAACGGCCGCCAAAATGGAGGAATTCAAGGTTTCGGACGCGTTGGGTGAGATCTTTGCCTTTTTGCGCCGCTGCAACAAATACATCGACGAAACCGCGCCCTGGATCTTGGCCAAGGACGAATCCAAACGCGACCGCCTTGCCACGGTGCTATACAACCTCTCGGAAAGCATCGTGATCGCCGCGTCTTTGCTGGAACCCTTCCTGCCCGAAACGGCCGAAAAGGTGTTTTGCCAGTTCAACGTGCCGCCGCGCGCGTACGATCGGCTGAACGAGTTTGGACTGATCGCAGACGGCACCGTCGTTTCCCCCACCCAGGCGCACCTGTTCTCCCGCCAAACGTACGCGGAAATCGAGGCCAAGTATGCCGCTCTGCACCCGGAAACCACCCAAGCGCCGCAGCCGGCGCCCGCAAAACCGCGGGAAGAAGCGCATGCGCCCCAATACCCGGCGGAGATCTCCATCGACGACTTTGCCAAAGTCCGCATGCAGATCGCCGAAGTCGTCGCCTGCGAACGCGTGAAAAAAAGCGAAAAGCTGCTTAAATCGACCGTTCGCGTCGGCAATGAAACGCGCACGGTGGTCAGCGGCATCGCCAAGTTTTATTCTCCCGAGGAAATGGTCGGGCGCAAAGTCGTCATGGTCACCAACCTCAAGCCCGCAAAACTGTGCGGCATTCTCAGCGAGGGAATGATCTTGTGCGCGGAGGATGCAGACGGAAATCTGCGTTTGCTGGCGCCCGCGGGCGACATCCGAAGCGGCAGCGGCATCTTTTGATCGATTTGAGCGAAGCGATCCTGCGACTTTTGGAAACTTATTCTTTATAATCGGAAGCGGGGGCGCCGTACGGCGCCCCCGCTTCCGATATTTTTTCGCATTTGTTTCCCCGTTGCGGCGATCCTGCCCGTCAAGCGCACGCATTTGCCAATCCGCCCGCACAAATCACCGCCCACGCCGCAGACATTCGATCGGTTTCTTTTTGGAAAGACGATACATCGGAAACCAAAATCCGGATCCGCCCAGCAACAGCGTATACAAAAAAAGCAAAACTATGTGATACGGCCGCGGCTGCAAATACCGCACCGTTTGCGACAAAAGCCCGTTGAGCACGCCGACTGCGCCGTACAGGACAGGAATGGTCAGCACACAGGCAGCCAGCATGACGCATAGGACTCCCGTTCCGAACATCCGCACGATTCCCGCGCGGCTCATTCCGATCGCCCGCAAAATTCCGATCTCTTTTTGGCGGGACTGCACCGAGACAAGCGTAAAATACAGCACCATGCCCGCGGAAAAAACGGACGTTATCCCGGTGATCGCCGCGATCAGCTTTTGCAGACCGCGGACGGACGAAGCGATCTCTCGCGCCGTTTCGTGTACGGACGAATCCAGCCGATACACGCTTTCCCCTCCCCGGCTTTTCCAGCCGTCTGCCCGCAAAAAACTTCGATCTTCGCCCAACCATGCCACGCCTTTCGAGGATGAATAGGGCGCCGCCGCCTCGGAATAAAACAGATATGCATGCAAACCGTCGCGGCAGCTCGCCTGCAACCGCTCATATTCGGCGGCAACGGGCGCGGGGATCTGCCAGTCGTTTTCGGGTTGGAATGTCTTGAGCGATTCGAACCCCTCCAAGCCTGTATCCAAAACGCCGCACAGCCGCATCGACTGCCCGGTTATAAAAAACGAGCGGCCCAAAAGCTGTTCGAACGAATCGGCCGCACCGCCGGCGACCAGTCCTTCCGCAAAGTACGCGCTGACGGCAAACTCTTCCGGTTCTTGCGGCGCGCTGCCGCAGATGACCCGCCCGCGGAGCGCTTCAAGCGAAAAGTAGGCGATGCCGCGCGCGCTCGTCGCATAATACGAGACGGGCGACGCCGCAATTTCCTCGGACACGTATTCGCTGAAATCGATCGTCTGCTCCTGCGATAGCGCCACTTCGCTGTGGGCGCGCTCGGCCAGGTATTGCAAATCGCTCGAAAATACATCGACGAGGCTCTCTCGCTCCCCTTTCCGATATTTTTGAAAAAAAACGCTCTGCTCGGTATACGAACCGCGCGCCGCCTCGGCGGGGCTTGCCGTCGCGAGAAGAAAGCTCAGCGAAAACAACAACAGCGCGACGCCGACAAAAAAGACGGCAGAAAGGGTCTTGATCGGCAGGCGAACCGCCGTTCGGCACCCCCAATACACGACTTTGCGCAGACTCAGCCCTTTGCGCCCGTTCATTGTGCCTCCTCCCGCAACAGTTCGGCCGGCCGATGCCGGCTCATCTGCAGGATCGGCAAGACGATGGATACCAACCCGACGGCCAGCACCAGCCCCAGCAACAGGCCCATATTCCATCCGTTCAATCGATAAACGGTCAGGATCGCCTGCATATTGTCGGAGATCGTTTGGTTGATCACCGCGGTCAGCGATCCGACGATTGTCAGCGCCAGCAAATAACTCGTTCCCAGCAAAAAACCGCCCTGCAACAGATATATTTTGGCTGTACCCCGACTGCTGACACCCAGCGAGCGATAGATCCCGATCTGCACGCGGTTGGATCGAAGGGTGGAAACGAGGATATTCGCCAAGAGCAAACCCGCCAAAGCCGCAAAAAACAGACCCGGATACAGCATCCAGCGCTGCACTATCCGATTTTGCGGAATTAGGAACTCGGCAAATTCCATCCCGCCGCGATTCGCAATGTGCGTGTGCACGGATCCCTGCAAATGGGAAACCTGCGTTGATTTGTACCCAGGAAGTTGGACTTTTTTCAAACGGGATAGTGTAATAAGCGGAATTGAACTGGACTCATGA
>CALVHT010000083.1 GCA_944328645.1 uncultured Clostridia bacterium | reverse complement strand
GCATTGATGGCTGTTATTGCATCGACTTATTCGTCCCTCCTGTTTGCTCCTGCAATTTATGCCGGCATCAAGGAGAAATCGGATGCGGCACAGGCGAAAAAGTCTAAATACAACTACGTTTCCGACAAGAAAAGAGAAAAGGAAGCCAAGGCTTCGCAAAAGCAGCAGGCTGCCGGCGAAGTTCGGTAATCAAATAACTTTGAAAAGGGCGGGACTGTGTTCCCGCCCTTTTGTCAACTGCGGACAGACTTCTGCACGCGGCAAACTAAAATGAAAACAAGGAGGTAAAGTCGATGACCAAAATTCGTGCAGAATATCAGTATACGGCCGAGCAAAAGGAAAAGATACATTGTTTGGCAGTGGAATGCGGCTTGCATGAGCTGACGGCGCGTATTTTATGGTCACGCGGGGTGAATACCTCCGAGAAAGTAAAGCGATTTTTAGCTCCTTCCAAAAAGCATTTTCTTTCTCCGTTTTTGATGAGCGGAATGCGAGAATTGGTCGAAGCGATCGATGGCGTTAAAGCGATCGGCGGAACAGTCGGAATATTTGGCGACTATGATGCAGACGGGATCGGGGCAGCGGCGATTTTGTATATGGCGCTGTGTCGTTATGGAGTGCGTTGTGTGGTTCATATACCCGAACGTTCTGAAGGGTATGGAATGTCGGTTACTGCACTGGAACAGATGATCGCGGAGTCGGCTCCTGCGCTGATCGTGACAGTGGACTGCGGCGTTTCCAATCGAGAGGAAGTCGAGTACATTCGGTCGCGCGGCATACGAGTGATCGTAACGGATCACCATGAATTGCCCGAGGAACTGCCCAATTGTACGATCATTAATCCAAAAATTGCCGACGCATATCCGTACGATAATCTATGCGGCGCGGGAGTCGCCTTTAAGATTGCCTGTGCTTTGCTGGGAGAAAAGGCTTATGCGCTTTTAGATATTACAGCGATTTCTACTGTGGCAGACAGTGTGCCGTTGACAGGGGAAAACCGAGATATTGTATACGAGGGCGTCAAATTGATCAATACCCGTCCGCGAGAGGCGATCTGCTGTCTGCTGGCGGGAAAGAAAGAAGCGATCACTGCGCAAACGCTTGCATTCACCTTAGCGCCGCGAATCAATGCGGCGGGACGGATGGGCGATGCGAACAGCGCTTTGCGATTGTTTATTTCCCAGGATCGAACGGAAATTTACGATCTTTCCTGCAAACTCGGCGAATTTAATCTCGAGCGTCAACAAGTATGCGACGAAGTGTACCGCAGTGCCAAGGATAAAATTGCTTCGGAAGGTGCCTATGGGAATGTGATCATGCTCTACGACGAGTCCTGGAATACGGGCATTGTCGGCATTGTTGCGGCTCGCATTGCAGAGGAATTTAACCGCCCGGCCATTTTATTTGTAAAAAACGGGGCCTTTTTAAAAGGATCCGCGCGTACCATTGAAAACGTGAACATTTACGAGGCGTTGAAGGCATGTTCTGCCCATATTGCCGAATTTGGCGGACATGCGCAGGCTGCGGGCGTCAATGTACAGGAGGATCATTTTATCCCTTTACGCAATGCGCTGGATGAATATATCGGAAAGAATTACACCAATGCAGACTTTGAGCCGACGTTGAGCGTCTGCGAAGAAGCAGACGGGCCTTTTGATCTCGCGTTGGCAAATGAGCTGGAACAGTTGGAGCCGTACGGGGTGGGGAACAAAAAACCATTGTTCTCGCTTTCGGCGGAAAAGGTCTCGGCAAAACCCCTAAAGGACGGTTCACCCCATCTCGTGTTGAAGACAGACACGGTCGAAATGGTTTGGTTCGGCGGAGAACGGATGCTGCCGCTGTTAATTTCCGACGTACGCAAGGTTTTGGTTTTCGAATGCAGCATCTCTCGTTTTCGAGGGACGCAGAGCGTGCGCGGAATCGTTCGCGACATTGTCTGCTGCGGTGAAGCCGGAAGCCTGACTCCGCTGTATTTTTTCCGAAATAATTTGTTGCGCATGCAGGGCAAAGGCGTGGAAGTAGATGCGGAACGGGATACGATCGCAGGGATACGAAGTCGGATTGCGGAAGCCCGGGCTCGTTGTAAATTTGGTTTGGCATTGCTTTGTTCGGAGGGGATTCCTTCCGCGTTTTCAGACTGTGTTGCCGGGTTGGAAATGGATTTATTTCGGCCGAGCGCTCAAAATGTTGGAAATGTAGTCGTGGTATCGCCGGAAGTCGATACGGATTTACGCCTGTATCGAGAGATCATTTGGTTGGATTCGCCGGCAGATTGGAATATTCCGTCCCTTGCGGGTAAAAAAGTGGTTGTCAACGGAGAGATTTGCGGGTATAATACTATTGCGGAACTAGACGTCTCCCGCGAAACAATGGGCGAGATCTATCGCACCGTGCGGAGCGGATTGCCTGGGGAAGATAGCGTGACGGCCGCGGCAGCGCTTTCGTGCGGTTTTTCACAGCGGCAAATCATCTTTGCTCTCGAGGTGTTTCGCGAATTGGGGTTGGTTCGGTTTGCGCACGGTGCCATGACCGTTGCGCACGGAAAAAAGACGGAACTGCACCGCTCCGCCATATATAAGGCCGTTTGTGCTTTGAAGGAAGGAAAATGAATACAGTTTTGCAGATGATCTATGACAATTATGCAGGGGCGGATCGCGCGATGCTCGTGCGGGCGTTTCATTATGCTGAGGAGGCGCACAGTGGTCAAAAGCGCGCCTCTGGTGAGGCATATTTTATTCATCCATGCGCGGTTGCCAAGATTTTGATGGAGCTTGGGTTGGACAGCGCAACGGTCGCAGCGGCCTTTTTGCACGATGTGATCGAGGACACGCCGGTGACGGAAGAGGATATTCGAAGCAACTTTGGCGATGAGATATTAGAATTGGTTTCGGGCGTCACTAAGCTGGATAAGATTGTATTCAAATCGCGGGAAGAAGAAGAGGCCGAAAATTTTCGAAAGATCTTTGTCGCAATGGCAAAGGATATTCGTGTCATTATCATCAAATTGGCGGATCGACTGCACAATATGCGTTCGTTGAACTTCCTTTCCAAAGAAAGGCAGGTTAAAATGGCGCAAGAAACGCTGGATATCTATACACCTTTGGCCGGCCGTTTGGGTATTTCCCAGATCAAGTGTGAATTGGAAGACCTATGTTTGAAATACTTGGAGCCAGAATCTTATGAGTTTTTGGTCGAAAACATTCATCAGAAGTTGTATGAAAGACATAATTTTGTGGATTACGTAGTCAAAGAGATCAAAAGCATCTTAGATGAGAGCAAGATCGAGGGTGAAGTGTTTGGACGACCCAAACATTTTTATTCCATTTACAAAAAGATGAAGACGCAGAATAAAACACTCGATCAGATCTATGACCTTACGGCAGTTCGCGTGATCGTCAATACGGTTGACGAGTGTTATGAGGTTTTCGGCAAGATTCACAAGCGATGGAAGCCGATCCCCGGGCGTATCAAAGATTACATCGCTACCCCCAAGGCCAACATGTATCAGTCTCTGCATACCACGGTCGTCACGAATTTCGGGCAGCCGTTTGAGATACAAATTCGTACCTTTGAAATGCATCGCACCGCGGAGTTTGGTATTGCGGCGCATTGGAAATATAAAGAGAAGAAGGCCGAGGATTCTTCGTTTACAGAACGTCTTTCCTGGATTCGCGAAGTGCTCGATTGGGAAGGGGGGCTGAAGGATTCAAAGGATTTCATGCGTTCGCTGAAGACGGAATTGTACTCTAACGAATTGCTCGTATTTACGCCCAAAGGGAAGGTTATTTCTCTGCCGAAAGATGCGACGCCGATCGATTTTGCCTATGCGATCCACAGTGAGATCGGCAATCGATGCGTGGGGGCGCGCGTCAATTCTAAAATCGTGCCCCTCAATTCTACCTTGCAAACGGGTGATGTGGTCGAGATCCTGACCTCCTCCAATTCGAAAGGTCCTTCATGGGATTGGCTCAAAATTGTCAAGTCCTCCAGCGCACGCGCCAAGATCAAGCAGTTCTTTAAGCGGGAAATGAAGGACGAAAACGTAAAAATCGGGCGCAGTATGCTGGAAGCGGAAGCAAAACACCGCGGATATAATTTGTCCGATATCCTTACGGACGAGAGTTTTGCGAAAATTTCCGAAAAATTTTCTTTTTTTTCACAGGACGAAATGTTTGCTTCCGTCGGCTACGGCGCTATCACCGTCAATCAAATCCTGTTCAAGCTGATCGATTTTTATAAAAAGGAAATACCGAAACAGCCGGTTTACCATGGTAGCGCCACGTCGGATTCCAGCGGCGTCATAGTGAAAGGGATGAGCGGGCTGCTGACGCGATTTGCGGGCTGTTGTAACCCGGTCCCGGGTGACGAGATCGTCGGGTTTGTATCGCGCGGGCGCGGGGTGGTTATTCATCGCGCGGATTGCCCGAATATCAAAACTTTGGAAAACGAGGAAGGCCGCATTCTTCCGGCAGAATGGGCGGATACGGGCGGCGGGCGATTCGTTGCAGGGATTATAATAAAAGCGAAGGACCAAGGGGTCGCGCTTTCGGTTTTGACGAGCGTCGTCAGCGATATGCGCCTGATGATTACGGCAGTCAATTCACGGTTTGATAAAAACAAAGAAGCGGTCATCGAAGCGAATATTCGCCTAAACGGTAAAGAGGACATCGATTTAATGATAAAAAAGATTCGATCGGACGATCGGATCGGGGAAGTCTATCGTACGGTTGCCAAGTAAACGAGACAGCCGGATTCAAAGAATATGCGGAGGATACGATGCAAATTATAGCGATCCCGTCTGGTGTTTTGCGGGCGAACTCCTATCTTGTAACGGAAAACGGAACGGATGCGGTGCTGATTGATTGTGGGGATTCGGAGCCGTTGACTGCGGCAAGGAAACGTGGTTTACAGATCACCCATGTGCTGCTCACGCATGGCCATTTTGACCACTGTATGGGATGCGCGGCTTTGCAGGATGCCGGTGCTAAGATCGGCTGTGCAAAAAAGGAGAAACAATTTCTTTTTTCAGAGGCCAATTTGGCGACGGAAATGGGGCTTTGCATGCCGCCGTTTTCGATTGATTTTTTTTACGAAGAAGGCGATTTATTGGAACTGTCTGGCGTTCGGCTGCGCGTTTTGGAAACGCCGGGGCACACGCCCGGCGGCGTCTGTTTTCAGACGGAAGACGCGCTTTTTACCGGAGATACTCTTTTTTGTGAAAGCGTCGGCCGGACCGATTTTCCGGGAGGAAATACGTCACAGCTGATTGCCAGTGTGCGAAGATTGCTGGCTTTGCCCGGCGATTGTACCGTTTATCCGGGCCATGATTGCCAAACGACGCTGCAACATGAGCGAAAATGGAATCCATATGCCTAAATTTGGATGTTTTCGCCCCCAAAGAGCGGAAGGGAAGGAATAGAATGCTGACGACAAACACGGAGTTTTTACAGGCCGAATTGATGGATGTGGTGCGTTTGTTTGGGGAAAATGTTCCAGACATCGCACATACTTTTTTGCATGTGGACGATACTTTTTTTGACACGGTCATCATTGCCGGCAGAGAATTTTGTCACAGTGAAAGTCATTCTTGCGCGAATGAATTGGAATTTAAACGATACGCCAAACGTTTTTCCAAATTGGCTGTCTATCAAGCACTGAGTACCGTGACCGGCCAAAGCATGCCGTGGGGCGCGTTGACGGGTATCCGACCGACAAAATTGGCTTATGCAGAACAGGAGGCCGGGCGGGATTTTCGTGTATTATTTGCAAAATTCGGTGTCAGCAGGGAAAATATTGCGTTGGTGGGGGCCGTACTGGAAGCGCAGCGCGGGATTTACGCGAAAAGAGAAGGAGATGCCGACTTATATGTTGGGATTCCGTTTTGTCCGTCCAAATGCACGTATTGTTCGTTTATTACGGCAGACATCGGACGAACGGGGCAATATGTCAATGATTATCTGACCGCGTTAGAAAAAGAAATCGCCGCGTGTCGCGGCATGTTTCGCCGATTAAAAAGTCTCTATATCGGCGGGGGTACACCGCTGGTCCTGTCGGTACCGCAACTGCGGCGAGTGTTGGATGCCGTGCTCCCGTATGCGGGCGGGATCGAATATACCGTTGAAGCAGGGCGTCCGGATGTCTTTACGGAGGAAAAATTACGACTTCTGCGTGACTACGGGGTAACGCGCATCTGCGTTAACCCGCAGACGTTCAATGATGAAACATTGGTGCGGATTGGTCGGCAGCATACGGCGGCCGATATTGTGCGGGCATTTGAGCAATCACGTCGGTTTGGTTTCGACATCAACTGCGATTTGATTGCGGGTCTGACGGATGAGAGTGTGGATTCTTTTTGCGAGAGCATCGATCGAGCGATCAGTCTTTCGCCGGAAAATATCACCGTGCATACCTTGTGCTTGAAAAAGGGTGCCAAGCTGAAGGAGCGGGAATCGTATCTTTGCGGGGCTGGCGTTTCGGAGATGATCCGCTATTCGCGGCGTGCGTTATTGGCTGCAGGGTATGTTCCGTACTATCTGTATCGACAAAAATATATGGCCGGAAATTGTGAAAACACCGGTTGGACGAAGCCGGGCAAAGCCTGCGTTTACAATGTAGACGTCATGGAGGAGATCACCGATAATCTTGCCTGCGGGGCCAACGCAGTCGGCAAAAAGATATTTCCGAACGAAGGAAGGATCGAGCGGGTCGGTTCGCCGAAGGATATTCCGACATATATCCAAAAAATCGAGGAGATTCTTGCAACGAAGCAGAAATTATACGGTTGATTTAGTTTACAACGGGCGGCAAATATGCTAAAATAATAACATGCGTAGTCAAGGTCGCGCGGTTCTCCTCGCCGAACTTTGTCTGCGTGAATCAATAATTTCCAAGGAGTAAAACAATGGAAAAGGAAAAGAAAACGCAAATTATCAACGAGTACAAACGGCATGACGGGGATACCGGGTCCTCAGAAGTGCAGATCGCGCTTCTTACGGAGCGTATCAATCATTTGAACGAGCATCTGAAAGATCACCCGCACGACAATCACAGCCGCCGCGGTCTTTTGAAAATGGTCGGTCAGCGTCGCGGGTTGCTCGATTATATCAAGTCGAAG
>CALVHT010000082.1 GCA_944328645.1 uncultured Clostridia bacterium | reverse complement strand
TTGCGCGCCGCTGGTAGTATTAGGGCTAATAGCCCGAAACTGAAAAACCACCGGCTTAGCCGGTGGATATTTATTGCGCCGCGTCATCCGCCTGCCGCCCTGCCGAAAAAAGCTGAAGCGGGATGCATGGAAAGAAAGGTTCCAAGAACAACCGATCAGCGGGATCATGCCGTATCGAACGGAAAAATCGGCTTTTGGAAAAAACGGTGGAATGGCGCCCTGAGGCACGGCGGACCGCCGGCGGAACGAAACACCGGATCGTGCCGCCACGATCCGGAAAGAAATCAAAAAGAAAGCATTGCGGCCCCTTCCTTACGGAGGGGGCCGCAAACTTGTCCGTCATTTCGGAAAGCGCTCACAGCGGCAGGTCCTTTTTTTGGAAACGCAAAACAGAGATCCCATAGCAGACGATCCCGATCCCGGCCAGGATCGCCAATTTCCAAAGGAAGGTCGTCGTTTGGCCGAAAATAGAAGGGCTGTCGAACAAACTGATGATCGTGACGTAATTGAACAGGTTCATGGCGTCGATGCGAATGGCGCTGGGCATGACGCTGGAGCCGAACAGACCGAGGATCACGGTCACCAGGAAGAACATGGCCAAGCCGCCGCCGTAAGACATGGATTGCTTGCTGCGATTGAACCAGGCGGAGGAGAGAAAACAGATCCCCGAGATGGCGAACATGGTGATAAAGGCGCCCAAGTTCAGCAAGATCATTTCCGTATCGGTGATGGTAACGGCCGCATAGCTGCCGACCGCCGCGAGGCAAAGCAGACCCGTTACGGTGGTGCAGGCAAACATTGCCAGCAGAGATCCTGCAAGGAACAGCGCCTGCGTTCGAACGACGGTTTTGCGTTTTGTCGGGGTGGAAAGCACGTAAGCCATCGAACCGCTGTCGACCTGCCCGGCAATCAGGTTGTTTGCCGTCATGATCGTGTAGACGATGGGCAGGATCAGCCCCGCCGATTTAAAGAATACCGTTCCGACGATCAACGCAAAGACGTCGAGATCCTGAATCTCTTCCAAGGCCTGCGCAACATCCGCCGGGAACTGATCGAGCAAACTTTCGGATAACTCTTCGATCAGCGCCGTTTTATCCAGCGCGGGATCGAGGAGCATTCTTCCGCGGAAATCGGCAATGGCGGCTTCCGCCTCCGCGCGAATTTGATCGGCTTCATAGAATAAGCCTTCTTCGGCGAGCGCGTCGGGCATCTGATCGGCAAGCATTGCGGCGATATAATCCGCGGCAAAGGTGTCGGCATCCAAATCGTCCTGCGCGAGGTATTTTCCGATGGCGTCGGTCATCATTTTTTTTGCGGCTTCGGCCGTTTCGGCGTCATACTCGTTTTGCAGCTGCGAATACACCGCGTCGGCAACCTGATCTAAGATATAGTTTGAGACGGCCGCGTCGGACAGATCCGTTCCGTTTACCAAAAAATAGTCGATCAACGCGTCGATATGTTCGCGGGTAAGGCCGAGCGGTGCCGATTGCGCGGCGATCGCCGCCCGCGCCGTTTCATCGCTTTGCCCGTCCGCGATCATCTGCGCGTAGCTTGCCGTAACGGTTTTGTAGCCGAAATCGGTCACCGAATCGAGCAGCGCATCAAAATTGGCTTTTTGCAGTTCATAGCCCTCCAAAGCGGTCGCCGTTTGATCGTAGTAAGTCATGGCGTTTTTTGCCGTTTCGGCATAAACGGCTTCATCTTGAAAGACGCGTACCATCGAATTCCGAATATTGTCTGCATTGGAAGTGCCGATCACGACGATCACGATCGCCAGCATAAAGCAGGTAGCGGCGGTGATCGCGGTCCAAAGGATGGCGGTTGCTTTGCAGGACTGCTTGAATAAAGGTTTGCTGATCATAGGTTCTACTCCTTATTTTGTGAAATGGCAAGTTTTTCTTTAAAATATCGTTCGAGGGTGTAGGGTACCTCGGCGACAAATTTGACGTCAGCCTCCGCCAGCGCCAGCAAGAGCTGTTGGATGGCAGGGCGGGGGATGCGTACGGTGATCTGCGAATATTGCGGCTGTTCGCGCACGACGGAAAACCCCTTTTCGAGGAACATGCGATAGTCGGAGCGCTTGTTGAATTCGATCTTATACTCCGCGGTCGGGCAAGCGCGGATGCGGTCCATTTCCACCACATCGACGATCCTTCCGTTGTCGATCTGCGCAACGCGGTCGCAGGTCAGTTCCAGTTCTTCAAACAGATGGCTGCTCATGAAAATGGTTTTTCCCTTCCGATGCTCTTCCTGTACGATGTCTAAAAACGCGACGCGCATCAAAGGGTCGAGGCCGGTTGTCGGTTCGTCCAAAAGGATAATCTCCGGGTCGGCCATCAAGGCCGCCACAAGCGCTGTTTTTTGTTTCATTCCCTTGCTCATGCGGCGCAGGTTCGCGGAGGGATCGAGTTGCAGCCGTTCGATCAACCCGTTCGCGTACGAGAGGTCTTTTAGCCCGATCAGCTCGGCTTGCGACTTTAAAAAGTCGATGCCGTTGGGCAGATCGGGGAAGGCGATCTCGCCCGGAACATAGCCGATGTATTTTTTGATCTCGCTCGCGTATTTCCAAGCGTCCAAATTTTTGATGCAAACGCGGCCCGAATCGGGCTTCAAAAACCCCATCATATGGCGGATGGTCGTCGTTTTTCCTGCGCCGTTTGTTCCGATGTAGCCGAACATTTCGCCCTCTTTGACATGGAGTTCGAGCGAAAAAACGCCGCGGTTGCCGCCGTAATCTTTGGTAAGGTCTTCTATGCAAATGACGTCGCTCATATTACGCCTCCAAAGTGCCTCTCTTCCTTATAATACTGCATGAAGTAATCCTCCAGCGTCTCCTTGCGGTGGTGCAGCTCGCGAATATCGCTTTCACGCAGGGCCCGGATCAACGCGTTGATCTGGGCGTCGTCAACGTTGACCAGCATCTGCAGCCGATCCGCACAAGAGTCAACGATCTTGAATCGCGGGCAGTCTCGGTAGTTTTGCAAAAATTTTTGAAAGGCCGCCGGGTCCGCAAAGGTCAGGTCGTAGTTTTTATTTGCCTTGTGCCGCAGATCGTCCGCAATAAAATCCGAAACGATTTTTCCGTCCTTGATGATCGCGATGCGGTCGCAAGTCGCGTCGATTTCCGAAAAAATATGCGAAGAGAGCAGGATGGTCTTTCCGCGCTTTTTTTCCTCCCGAATAAAATCGACAAACCGTTCCTGCATCACGATATCCAAGCCGCTGGTCGGTTCATCCAAAATCAGCACCGCGGGGTCATGCATAAAGGCGGCAACCACGGCCAATTTCCGCTTAACGCCCAAGCTCATCCGCTTTGTTTCGCCGGAAGGGTCAAGATCAAAGCGCTCGATGAGTTTGCGCATGTTCGCTTCGCAGTCGGTGCGGCGCAGTTTTCGCATCATGTCTAAAAACTGCCAACCCGTAAGCCCTGCGGGCAGCGCGATCTCCCCCGGCAGATAGCCGACCTGGTCCATGAATTTGTCGTAATTTTCGAACGTATCCAGCCCAAACAACTGTGTTTTTCCGCTGTCCGGTTTGGAAAAACCCATCAGGTGCCGGATCGTCGTGGATTTTCCGGCGCCGTTCGGGCCCAAAAAGCCGAACACCTCGCCCGTGCATACCGAAAACGAAACGTCGAACACGCCGCGGCCGTGTCCGTAATCTTTGGTAAGAGCGTTTACCGCAATCGGTTCCATACAAACACCTCCTTATACAAAATATATTTTAACTTGACACGTGTATTATTATATGGTATAATGTATTTAAAGACAAGAGAAATCCGAATACAAAAAACGGTGCTTGTATGGATATCGATACAGAGAGGAAAAAGTGTATGCGTAACAATGAAAAACGGGAGGATGCGCGGGTAATTAAGACCCGCCGCGATCTTCGGGCCGCCCTGGTGCAGCTGATGGAAAAGAACGACTTCGATCAGATCAACGTCAACACGATTTGCCGGGAGGCCTTGGTCAATCGTATGACGTTTTATAAGCATTATAACGATAAATACGACTTATTGAACGACGTCCTGCTCGAGATAAAGAGGCGCATTGCGCAGCGGATGCACGCGGAGCACCCGCAGGCGACGATCGAAAAGGATCCCCTGGAGTTTACGTTGCTCGTGCTGGAAGCGGTGATCGACGAGTGCTTGGAATACCGAGCGTTTGTCGATTCGTTCAACAATAACGAACTGGTCATCACCATGGTTTCCACGACCATCGAGAAGACGATCGCAGAATTGCTGACCGAACTCAACCGCAAGCACCCCCTGCTCTATCCGATCGAGGCGGTTTCGGCGGCCACTACGGGCGCCGCCTCTTTTTTGGTGCGCTATTGGCTCAAACACCAGCCGGAAAAAACAAAGCAAGAGTTTTTTGCGCACATTCGGCAATTTTTTCAGGAGTTTTTCTTGTCGGGGATTCTCTTTAAAGCATAGGATCGGATGCGTCGTCCGATCCGGCGGGCAGGAGCCTTTCGCGCTGCGCACGGAGCCAGGATGAGCAGAAAAAACCGGGCCGCCGTTTTTTTATGTCGCGCGCAATTTGGCGCCCGGTCTTTTCCGAGAAACGGCCGCATGCCGTGCGGTGCAACGAGGCAAGGGCGCAAAGCGAACCGGCCGCGCCCGAAAAACACACCCCGCACGGTTGCCGCACGTCCCGGCTCGGCGCGCGAATCGTTATAAAAAAATTGCCGCCGGCCCGTGAGGGCCGGCGGTCTGCGCCGCGGAAACGAAAGTCGCGTTTTCACAAAATTTTTGCAAAATTCTGCGCACAAACGGTTGCTTTCTTTTCGGGGTTGTGCTATTATACCGCGCAGGAGAAGGTAGCCTACCTTCTCCCTTTATTTTTGCAAAGAAAACAGGAGACTTATGACTACAGCATTTCCGAAAGATCCGTGTTTTGACGCGATGATTGCCGATCCCAAAACGCCGCCCGCGCGTTGGGGGACCTTCGGCGCGCACGATCCGTCGCTTTTGGAAGCCGACGGGCAGTATTATGTGTTTTCGACGGGCACGTTCGGTGAGAACGCCTACCAGATCCGTACCTCGGCGGATCTCATTCACTGGCAGTACGTCGGGCAGGCGTTTCCGCGCGGTCTCGAGGCGTTGGAGGACGTCACGAGGCCGGTATTCGAGCGGCTGGGCCGCAAGGGCAACAACCGTACGTTGTGGGCGCCGGACGTCGTTCGCGGGCAGGACGGCAAATATTGGCTGTACGGCTGTTATTCGGCCGTATTCGGCGACAATTATTCGGCCATTTTTTTGGCGCGCAGCGATACGCCCGACGGAGAATACCGCCTGGACCAGGAGCTCGTCTTGACGGGCGGGGATTGGGGCGCCACGCCCAACGCGATCGACCCGCAGGTGTTTTATACGCCGCGCGGGGAAATGTACATGACGTACGGATCCTTTTTCGGGGGGATCCGCATCTTAGAGCTGGATCCGCGCACGGGACGGCGCAAGGACGGGTACACGTGGGAGATGGTGCGAAAGGGCCGAATCCGGCCCGAGGACTATTATGGCCGAACGGTGGTTCGATCCTCCAACATTGAAGGCTCGGTGGTCGCGTTGCGCCGCGGCGTTTCGGTTTGCGCGGGCGATGTTTTTGCCGATCAAACGGGCGAACGGCGCGCGGATTTTTATTACTTGATGGGCTCCGCGGATTCGCTGGCGCGCGACTACAACATGCGCGTATGGCGGAGCGAATCTCCGGCCGCCGGGTATAACGCCCCGCCGTATGGCGAGGAGGGCGCGCGCGTCAGCGGTTCGTTCAGCTGGCGCCGCTGGGCGGAAGATCCGCGCATCGGGTTTGATTTTTTTGCGCCCGGGCACAACGATCTCGTGCACACGAAAAGCGGCGTCGATTTGCTCGTCTATCATTGCCGCACGCCGTTCATTGGAAAAAAACCGCGGCCGCATTATTTGTTTTTGAGCATGGCGGCGTTCAATTCCAAGGGCGACCTGGTCATGTCTCCCAATCGCTATGCGGGAGAAAGCGTGCGCAGAGTGCTGCGGGAAGAATTGAGCGGCAAGACGTTCGATTACGTGCGATTGCCGCGTGACAGCCGGCAATGCGCCTATGCATCCGCCGGGTTGCGGCTGGAGGAAGACGGAACGCTGCGCGTTTGCGGAGCGCGCCGCGGCGAATGGAAGCGCTACGGAGAGAATTTTGTTTGTTTTACCTTCGACGGCGAACGCTATTATGGGGCGGCGATGCCGGCCTGGATCGAAGCGGAGGGCCGCGGCGGCATCACGATCTCTGCCCGCGGCGAAGGCGGACTTCCCTTTTTCCTGAATCAAAGTTTTGCATAGGAGCAGACGCGCCGCCCTTGCAGCGGCAAAGGCGGCGCGGTACGGCCGAACCCAGGGAGCGGGGCGGCCGCGTTTTTTGCGGCGCCCCGGGGCGAACTATTATACGCGCGTGCGCGCGACATTATTATTAATAAAGAAAAGTCGGCTCCTCGAAACGAGCGGGAGGAGAAGGCGGAGAAAGCCGGACCGGGGCTGTAGCCCCGGTCCGGCTTTCTCCGTGCGGCAAACGCACGCGGTTGTGCGACGATCAATGTTGTGCATCGTCTTCGGGCGGAAGGTTTTTCGTCTTATTTTTTTGTTTTTCTTCCCGTTCTTCCTGCAGGTACTTAAACAGCATGCACAGCACGAACAGGAACAGCGCGCCGACGGCACACCCGATCGCCGCCATAAAGCTGACGTAGATTCCCAAAAAAATACAGGCGGTGACCAAAACGGCGGCAGCGACCGCACAAATAATCCGCAAGATCTTCCACATCGTCTCCGCTCCTTTTTCGGCGCGGCGGGCGCCGAATCGAAATTGCTCGCCCGTTTGGGCGGCACAGCATCATTATAACACAAAACGAACGCGCGGGCAACCAAAACACGGGGGGAAGAAAAACACAACATTTTGCGGGGAAAAAGCGCGGCAACCGCAATATGTAGAAAATACAAAAAACTTGACAAAAAAAGGAAAAAAAGCGAAAAAACAGTTGACTTTTGCCAGGGTATGTAGTATTATATACAAGCTGTCGCGTGAACGGCGGCCGCTTTCGACCGATCGGAAGGGCTTGTCAAAAAAGTTGAAAAAACTGGAAAAAAGTTCCGGCAAACAGTTGACAATCCAAAACGATTGTGGTAATATAGGTAAGC
>CALVHT010000081.1 GCA_944328645.1 uncultured Clostridia bacterium | reverse complement strand
CAGCAAGGAAAAATCCGCCGCAGAAAATCCGTTCAAGCGCTTTATTCAAGAGGAGGATCCGTCCGCGCCAGCCAAAGACGGCCAGTCCAAAGACGGCCAGTCCAAAGACGGCAAGGATCAAGACGAATCGGACAAATCGGTGCAAAAGCACTGATGCGAGGCAGGCGATCGGCAGGCGATCGCCGCAGACAAAACGAGCAAAAGAGGAAAAGGTGACAGAATGGGAAAGATCGTTTCGTTTTCCAACCAAAAAGGGGGCGTCGGCAAGACGACGACCTGCGTCAATATGGCGGCGTACATTGCCGAAGCGGGCAAACGGGTGCTTTTGGTCGATATCGATCCGCAGGGCAATGCGACGACCGGGATGGGCATCGCCAAAAATACGCTGAAAAAATCGGTCTATGACGTCTTGATCGACGAGGAGGAGAAGGCTGCGGACGCGATTGTTCCAACGGAGATCGCCAATCTCGAGCTGCTTCCTTCGAATATCGACCTTGCGGGCGCGGAAGTGGAATTGGTGCAGATGAAAAATCGCGAAAAGGTGCTCAAAAAAGCGCTGGAAGGGCTGCGCGATCGCTACGATTATATTTTGATCGACTGCCCGCCCTCGTTGGGCCTGCTCACCATCAATGCGCTGGCCGCGGCGGATTCGGTGATCATCCCCATTCAGAGCGAGTATTATGCGTTGGAAGGGCTGAGCCAGCTGATGAATTCGGTCACGCTGGTCAAACAGCATCTCAATCCCGCGCTGGACGTGGACGGCGTCGTTTTGACCATGTACGACAGCCGTTCGCTGATCTCCAAGCAGATAGCCGACGAGATCCGCAAGTTTTTTACCAAGCGTCTGTTTGAAATCGTCGTGCCCCGCAACGTGCGGCTGGTCGAGGCGTCCTCCTACGGCAAGCCCATCTTGTTGCACGACCCGAAATGTACCGGGGCGCGCGCTTATAAGGCGCTGACGCTGGAATATCTCGCGCGCGAAGCGGCGAAACACGCATGATCGCCGCGCCGATTCGGCCGGGCGGGATGCAAAAACGGGCAAGGAGGAGATTATGAAAACCAACCGAGGATTAGGAAGAGGACTGTCGGCGCTCTTTTCAGATACCGAAGAAGCCTACGGGAATGCGTCGAAGGCATTTCCGGGAGATGTTCCGTCCGCCGCGCCGTTGCCGGAGGACATCAAGGGGTTAAAAGAGATCGATATCGATTTGATCCGCCCCAATCCCAACCAACCGCGCAAACATTTTGACGAGGCGGCGCTCAACGAGCTTGCCGATTCGATCAAAAAACACGGCCTGATCATGCCCATCGTCGTCAACGAACAGCGAGACGGGAAATACATGATCATTGCGGGCGAGCGGCGGTATCGCGCATCGATCATTGCGGGAAAGAAACAGATCCCCGTGGTCGTTCGCGAATATACCGACCGGGAAGTGAAGGAGATCTCGCTGATCGAAAATCTACAGCGCGAGGATCTCAATCCCATCGAGGCCGCCAATGCCATGAAACAGCTGATGGACGAATACCATTTGACGCAGGAAGAGTTGGCGGAACGCATCGGAAAATCGCGCCCGGCCGTCACGAACACGCTGCGGCTTCTTTCTCTCTCGCCCGAAGTCATCGCGCTGGTGGCGTCCGGCAAACTGAGCGCCGGCCACGCGCGGGCGCTGATCACGCTTCCCGAGGACGCGCAGTTTCGGCTGGCCCAGGACGCCGTCAAAGACGGCATGTCTGTGCGCGACATCGAGCGCAGCGTGCGCGATTACTTCTCTTCCCCCGAAGAGATCGAGGAGAAAAAAGAGAAGAAAAAGCAGCAGGTTTCCATCGAGCTCAAAGACCTGATCGAACGCATGCGCCATACCTTTAAGACCAAGGTGTCGCTCATCGGGAACGACAAAAAGGGCCGCATCTACATCGATTATTATAATACCGACGATTTGGATCGTATCAACGAGATCGTCGAGATGGTGGAAAGCCGCGAAAACCGCGGCGACCGTTGATCCTGCCGACAACCAAGCAAGCCCGCCCGCCGTACGGCGGGCTTTTTTGTTGCCGGCAAAGGCACGGCAATAGCGGCAAACGCGCGGCGGCGCCGGCCGCAGAGCGAACGAGGACAAACGTGCCGTTGCTGCAGCGGCAGCGTTTCGAGAGGCAAAACGTTTTTTTGCCGAACCCGCCTATATATTAAATAAGGAAAGCAAACCCAAAGGGCACAAAAGATCGCCCGAAACGAGCGGAGGGCGCTTCGAAGAGAGTGCGGCTGTAGTGATTGAAAGAAATTATTACTTTTTGTAGTTTTTTAAAAAACCAAAAAAAACGGCAAAAACCGCGGGAGCGAAACGTTCCCCTGCGTGCAATGCGTGCAATATTGAACAAAAAAGGAGCGGCGCCGCGCGGCGAAAATCCTGTGCGAACGTGCGGGCGGCCGCGCGGTTTTGCGAAAAAAGAAACGCGGGCGCGAAACAAGGACGCCGAATTTCGAATAAAAAAAAGCAAAAAAAGCAAAAAAAAGGACTTTTGTCGAAATTTGGGCGCTTGTGTTATAAGTTAACGTTAATTGTGCGAATTGACTAAAAAACGGGAAAAAAATATAACTTTTTTCACAAAAAATTTAAAAATAAGTATTGACAGGCTGAAATTTGTGTGATAAGATTATTTCGATAGAAAATTGGTAAAGCTAAGAAAGATTCCGTTTGAAAACTTTTGCTCGCAATTTGCGGCCCGTTTTGGGGGAAGGGTTTTGAAACGGAGCTATTTCTCTGCGGGCGATCGCAGGTGCTTTCCGAATTTGAAAAAGCCGAGGCGATCGGCCGGGCAAACGGCGGAAAAGCGCGCTTTCGTTTATCCGCAAACGGGGGCAAGCGGGGCGGTCCGGGCGCCTGCGATCGCAGAAAGGCAAAAAAATTTTTATGAGGTTTTGGAATGAAAGGATTTCTGAAAAAGTTGTCTGTCACACTCCTCGCACTCGCAATGGCCTGCGGCACGGCGGCTTCGTTCGTCGGCTGCAGCAAAGGGAACGAAAACCTCAGCTTTTACGTATTCGCCGGACAGGCGGACCAAGCGACCTATCGGGAGTTGGTCAATCAATGGGCGGAGAAGTACACGGAAAAGCTGAAGGCGCAAGATCCTGCGCAGTTCGGGGAAGATTTTAAAGTGGAGGTAGACGTCACGTTCGACAGCGACATGACCGTCTATTTCGGTGAAGTTGCGAAACAGCTGCGTGCGGGTAACGCGCCGGATGTGTTCTATGTTTCGCCGAAGAACATCCGCTCCTATGTTGCCAGCGATTATATTCTCGATCTGACCAGCTACATCGATTACAGTCAGTATGACCTGTCCGATGTTTGGGGCGCCGCGCTCGGCTTGTACGCTTACAGCAAAGAGACGAACACCATCGGTGTCGACGTCGCGTACAACGAAGAAGACAAGCTGTTCTACCAGGTCGGCGAAGACGGGAATCGCACCTCCGTAGCGGGTATTTACGGGTTGCCGAAAGACTATTCGTCCTTCGGGTTCGGCTATAACGCCAACTATTTCTCGGATGCGCTCAAAGACGCATATAAGAGCACGAAGGACATCAACAACGCCGTGTTCGTGTACAATACCGACAAGAAGAGCGGTTCCGGCACGAGCGGATCGGTCAGCGGAACGCAGGCGAACATCATCAACATCGGTGTTCCGACCACCTATTATCCTTTTAACTTCTATAATTACAGCGATTTCAACAGCGCGCTGCAAGGCGGCGACCCGGTTGCCCGTCTCGCGTTTGAAAACGGCGGCTATACGGTCACGCTTCCCGGCTTCCCCGGCGACACCTATGATCGCGCAGCCAACGGCTATACGGTCAACAGCGACACGCTGTATGACGACAGCATCGGCTATATCGTCTTTACCTATCAGGAATACGCGGCGCTGAGCTGGGCGGTTTCCTATTATAACACGGTATATGACACCGGCCGTTATGAGAAAGACAACGGCAAGGTCAAGGCGAGCGATTACGGCCAGCACAAACTGGCGACCTGGCTGAACAAGGGCGACGGATTGCTGACCTACGGCGTATACGGGAACGACCAGTACGATCAGGCGACGTATTATCTCACCGCATGGCTGCATGCGAACGACACGAGCATGCTCAACGGAGATTATAACTCCGTCGTCGCGGACGAATCGGCTTTCTCGTCCAGTGACTACGGCGTCAACAGCGAAAAATTCATCGAAGCCTATGCGGCGTTCCTCGCCTACGGCTCCGACTGGAACAACAACATCTATTTTGCCAACAACCTTTTGGAAACTTCCATCTGTGAAGGCGGCGGTTATACCGGTTTCTCCGGCGGCTACACCATCTTCTACGGCTTGGGTACTTGGGATGCTTCCTCGTACGACAAAGACAAGACCGTTCTCGACTATCAGTTGATGCCGGGCGTGGTCAACGAAGATTTGGCGCTGTATTCCGAATACAAGGATTACAACTATGAGCCGCAGTCTACCGGCACGTATAAAGCGTCGTATAGCGAAAAAGAGATCCTGGACAACCAGGAACTGCGCCAAGGCGAGTGGGGCGTCCGTATGGACACCGTCGGCTACGGCGTGAATGCGGAAGTCGTGGATAAGTTCACGGGTTCCAACGAATGGAAAGTCGCGGCGGCGGCGGACCTGTGCGCGTACATGACCATCGACTACGATACGCAGGTTTCCCTGACCTATTCCGGTTCGCAGATCCCCAACTACGTTTCGCAGTGCCAGGATTACCTGGAAGGCGACGGATACTTTGAAGACATGGTCACGCCCGAAAGCGGCGACGTGTGGGATGTTTGCTACGCAGCGGCCCTGCAGATGGCGAACGCTTCCCGCAGCCAGCAGGCGATGACGGTCGAGGCTTACCTCAACTCCATCAAGAGCGAGGCGGTCAACTATCTGTCCCCGACGTACAAAGATTCGACGGTCAGCTCCGTCAACAGCTCGATGAGCGCGATCTTCCGTTGCTTCCGGATGATCTCTTACACGAGAGAGTCGCGGAACCTGTTGTTGCGCGAAGCGGTGATCAACGGCGCGCAGGATCCTTGCACGTTCACCTATTCGGATTCTTGGTGGACGACGACGTTCGTCGAATTCAAAGCGACGTACCTGTTCACCTATCGTCATGCGGATGGCGATTATGCTGAATACGAGAAGAAAGCGATCACGAATATCTCCGGCGAAGACTTCATCACCACGCCGTACTATTATTGCATCGCATTGGCTCCTCGTATCCAAAGCGCTCTGGAAAGCGTGCTGCAGGATGAGCAGATCGCGATGGGTGCTTAAGGCAGTATGACCGTAAGCGGCGCGCCCGCGGGCGCGCCGCTCTAACACGGCCGACTGATCGGATAAAATAGAGATAGGAGGGATGTGAATGGAAGAGTTTAAGGCGACCGCTGCAGAAGCCGTCATGGCCGATGCGGGCAGCGAAGTCCAGCACAAGAGAAAACGCACCGTCAACCGGGCAAAATTGCAAGACAATCTCTGGGGCTGGGCTTTCGTCATCCTGTTGGTGTTGGGAACGACATTTTTTGTCTATTTTTCCTTCGTCGTCACCGTGATCTTATCTTTTTCCAACTATTTGGGCGGGAATATTTTCGAATATCTCGGAAAGGTAAAGGCATACGGAGGCGATGCGCTCTATTGGTATAAGATGATGTTTGTAAACGAGACGCAAAGCGTTTACTTTTGGAAGTCGCTGGGCAACTCGTTCTTCTATTTGATCGGCATTCCGATCGGCATGATTTTGTCGCTTGCGCTTGCCGTATGCATGTCGCGCGACATTAAGGGGACCAACGCGTTCCGCGTGATCTATTACATCCCCACGGTCGCGAGTGCGGTTTCGCTCTCCTTGGTTTGGAAACGTCTGTTCCAGGATACGGGCGCGATCAACACGATCTTCAATGCAAGCGTTCCCTGGCTGACCAGCACGAACGGCGTCATCAAAAAGATCACCGTCTTGTTGATGACCACCTGGAAAGGCTTGGGCGGCTCGATCGTCCTGTTCGTGGCCGGATTGAACGGCGTCAATGCCAGCTATCATGAAGCGGCGGAGATCGACGGGGCGAACGCCTGGTCCATTTTCTGGCGGATCACCCTGCCGCAGCTGTACCCGACCATCTTCTATGTTTTGGTCACTTCGGTCATCGGCGGCATGCAGATCTACATCGAGCCGGAATTGATCTTCGGATCGTTCTATGCGGCCAACACCACGCCCGGCGGACAGGCGCAGACGGCACCGTTCGTCAGCTACATCTTCGGCGAGGTCAACTCGAAAGGGCGTTACGCCTATGCATCTGCACTCGGCGTAATCCTGGCGATCATTATTTTCTTGATGACGCTCGTCCAGTTCGCATTGGAAAGGAGGGATAAATAATGGCTGAAATCGTCAACGAAGCGATCCAATCGACCGAAGAAGTTAAAGTCAATCCCGTCCGCCGCGGACTTTGCCGGTTTGCCTCTTTCTTTGGGTTCGGCAATTCACTATACCCGTCCGACAAGCGCCGTAAAAAAGTATTTTTTGACGTCATTGTCTATATTGTTTTGATCGTCGGCGCAGTCACCATGCTCTATCCGTTCTGGTGGATGCTGGTTGCCTCCGTCAACGACAGCACGCAGGCCGTTCTGCGAACGGTTTGGCTCCCCGAATCGGTTACGAAAGGGGAAGACGGTATTTTGACAAACTACATTGCCGTCTTTGATAATTTTGAAAAGAGCTTGGGCGACGGCGCCAATTACTGGCGCATCGTGTTGAACACGGTCATTTATTCGGTGGTTCCGGTCGTCGTCGGCGTTATCGTATCGGCCGCCGCGGCGTTTGCCTTTGCCAAGATCGACTTCAAAGGCAGGAACATCGTGTTCTTCTATTGCTTGGCCTCGATCATGATCCCCGGCCCGGCGTTGATGACCGTGCAATATTGCGTGTACGTGCAGCTTGACTGGACGTCCAACGGCTTAGCCATGATCATTCCGGGTTGTTTCGGGGCGATCATGACGGCATTCTTTATCCGCCAGTACTTATACGGCTTGCCGACCTCCATCATCGAGGCGGCGAAGATCGACGGCGCGGGTTATTGGAGGATCTTCTGGTCGTTCATCATGCCGCTCGCGATGCCGGCGGTAATGGCGCAAGGCATTTTGAGCTTCATGGGCTGCTGGAACAACCTGCTCGGTCCGCAAATGTTTATCGACCGCAGCGCGCGCGAATGGTGGCATATGACCCAGGCGCTCGCGCAGTTGGAAACCTTTACCGAGAG
>CALVHT010000080.1 GCA_944328645.1 uncultured Clostridia bacterium | reverse complement strand
GCATGGGCCGAACGAACCGTCTTCGCGCCGAGATGTTTCTTTTGGCGCCGAGGAACCGCAACAGGAAGAGAATCGTCTCTCTCGCTTTCCTACCGAAGACGGCATCATCATCGGAGACCGTTCGATGCCGGAAGAAAAGACCGGGCTGCAACCCATTTCAGACGAATTTGATTCCGCGGTAAATCTGTTTGATGACGATCGCACGATGCCGGGAGAATCCATAGTGCCTGGCGTTATGGATCAGATCGCCAAAGACGAAGGGCGCGCTGTTCCCGAGCGTGCCGGCCGCAGCACCGGGCGCAAGTCGGAAGAGGGAGGGCGTCCGCGCCATATTTATCCGCGGTATAACGCGCCTTCCATCGATCTTTTGCGCGATTATCAGGATAAATTTTCCGAATCGGCAGAAGAGATCGAATTTAACAAAGAGACCATCGTATCCACCCTGTATAATTTATTGCGGATCGAAACGACGGTCCTGCGTGTGACACATGGCCCGGCGGTGACGCGTTATGATATAGACATTCCGGGCAATGTACAGACGGCGCGCGTGCTGGGTTGCGACCGTGAGTTGGCTTTGCGCCTGCAGGCGAAGGACGGTGTCACCGTTCAAACCAATTACGAGAACGGCTCGATCAGTATCGAGGTCCCGAACAAGAACCGTGAAACCGTCGGGTTAAAAGAAATCATTCAGTCCCCGGAATTTGTCAACGCCAAGCCGGGTTCGCTGATGTTCGGCATGGGGAAGGATATTGAAGGTCGGGCGGTCTGCGGCGATATCACCAAAATGAAGCATTTGCTCGTAGCCGGCGCAACCGGTTCGGGCAAGAGCGTTTGCCTGACGTCACTGATCGTCAGCCTGTTGTTTAAATATAGCCCGGAGGAGCTTCGTTTGATTTTGATTGATCCGAAACAGACGGAGTTCAGCATTTACGAAAAATTGCCGCACCTGCTGGTCAACGAGATCATCAGTGACCCGGCCAAGGTTATTCCGGTCTTGGATTGGGCTATCAACGAGATGGAGCGGCGCTACTCGCTGTTTAAAGAGATGACACGCAAGCGTACGCTCGTCCGTGAAATCGACGGTTATAATGCTAGTTTGAAGCCGGACGAAGAACGGTTGCCGAAAATTGTCATCATCATGGACGAAGTTGCCGATTTAATGGCGATGGCGAAAAAAGACATCGAAGATCGCGTTCAGCGTTTGACGCAGAAATCGCGTGCGGCAGGCATTCATTTGGTGCTGGCCACGCAACGCCCCTCGGTGGATGTCATAACGGGAATAATCAAGTCCAATCTTCCGACGCGTATCGCATGCAAAGTGACGCAAGAAGTGGACTCGCGAACGATTTTGGATTCATCCGGAGCGGAAAAACTGCTTGGTCGCGGCGACATGCTTTACAAAACGGATGCGATGACTTTCCCGCGTCGTCTGCAAGGGACCTGGTTGGACGACGGAGAAGTACAAAATGTCGTAGAGTATGTCAAGGAACATAACGAGGCATACTTTGATGAGAGAGTTTACGACTTTATCAATAATTCGCGCGGCGGAAGTGTCGGAGGCGGAGACGGGGACGACAGTGTCGAAGCGGTTTATATTGAGGCGCTCAAGTATGTCGTGTCGATCGGGCAAGCGTCTATCTCGATGATCCAACGTCGTTGTTCGGTAGGGTATCCGAAGGCGGGGAAAATCATCGAATGGATGGAGAATATGGGGTATATCTCTGCGTTCGACGGTGCAAAGGCGCGGAAAGTACTTCTTTCACAGGAAGATTTCGACAGTAAATACGGCGACTACGGTGTATAAAGCATGTTGGAAAACAAAAAGTTCGGGATGATCTCGCTCGGGTGTGACAAAAACCGCGTCGACGCGGAACGGTTGCTGGGTCTGATTCGTTCCAAAGGGTAGTCGGCCACGGACGATTTTTGGGACGGGCAAATTCGGATCGTGAACACCTGCGCGTTTCTCAACGAAGCGCGCAAGGAGGCGATCGACACCGTTTTGGAATGCGACGCATACCGCGGAGGAAAATTAGAAAAACTCATTGTTTCCGGCTGTCTGCCCGAGAAATATGCGCCAGAGCTGTTTCCGTCTTTGACGGAAGGAGACGTATTTATTGGTTGCAACGATGCGGATATATTGTTGGAGGCGATCGAGCGGTCGTACCGCGAGGGGCGTCTGAATTTGGTCGGCTTTGGGCATGAATCGACGGGAATGCGCGTGTTGACGACGCCGTTACACTATGCCTATTTGAAAATTGCCGACGGGTGCAATAACCATTGTACGTACTGTTTGATCCCAAAGATCCGAGGGCAATACCGTTCGTATCCCATCGAACAGTTGGCGCGAGAGGCGGAATCGTTGGGGGATCTTTCAGAGTTGATTTTAGTTGCGCAGGACACGACACGTTACGGGACGGATCTCTACGGTGCCAGTCGTTTTGTTCCGCTGATCCGTCGGCTGTCACAGATCGAATCGGTGCGTGCGATCCGCCTGTTGTATTGTTATCCGGACATGATTGACGATGCATTGATCGAAGAAATTGCATCCAACGAAAAGCTGATCAAGTATTTGGATATCCCGTTGCAGCACAGCGAGGATCGCATTTTAAAGCTGATGAATCGGAAAGGCTCGCGTAAATCGTACCTCGACTTGATCGCGCGGTTGCGCGCTCGTATTCCTGAAATTGCGATCCGTTCCACGTTTATTGCCGGATTTCCGACGGAAACGGACGCAGAAAATGCCGCGCTTGCGGATTTTTTGCGGGAGGCGCGCCTAACGAATTGCGGTTTTTTTGCTTATTCGCGGGAACCGGACACGGCGGCGTATCGGCTTCCGGGACAAGTGTCCGCCCGCGTCAAATCGACCCGTGTGCGTGCGCTGTACGCAGTGCAGCGCGCAATATCGGAGGAGTTTTTGCGTACGAAAGTCGGAGCGGTCGTTCCGGTTTTGTGCGACGGTGTCGCCGAAGGCGGGGACCGATTTGTGGGAAGGGCCTATTGGAGTGCGCCGGAGATCGACGGGAAAGTATATTTTCAAGCGCCGTACGCAGAGCAGGGACAAACGTATCTTGTGCGAGTGACGGCGGCGGACAGTTATGACCTGTTCGGGCAAACGGAGGACTATGATGAATCTGCCCAATAAAATTACGCTATCGCGCATCTGTTTGATTCCGATTTTTGCGGTATTTTTGTTGTTGGATGCGGTTCCGTATCATTATTTGATCGCCTGCGTCGTATTTGTGGCGGCGGCCTGTACGGATTTTCTTGACGGACACATTGCGCGCAAACGCGGACTGGTGACCAATTTGGGGAAGTTTCTTGACCCGATCGCAGACAAGGTACTGGTTTCCACGGCGCTGATCCTATTGCTTACACGCCCGCAGGCTTGGAATTTTCTCAACCTGGGCGACTGGTTGGAGGGCGCATGCGGTGTTTGCGTTGCGATCATCCTCGCGCGAGAACTGATAGTCAGCGGACTGCGCATGGTTGCCGCGGCATCGGGAGTCGTTTTGGCGGCTGATAAGATCGGCAAAATTAAGACGACTGTACAGGATATTGCAATTGCGGCACTGCTGGCCGGGGCAGACATCTATGCTTTACACGCAACGGCAGGGCAGATCGTCAATGCGCTCGGCCTGATTGCCTTGGCTTTGGCCACAGTTTTGACCGTTTGGTCAGGCATTTCTTATTTAGTCAAAAATAAATCGGTATTAAAAGAGAAGAACGAATGAAACATGCATGCATTGTCATCCGAGACAAACAGAGCTATTTGAATGGAAATGAGTTCGAACCGGTCGTTGCCGCGTTAATTGGCGGCGGATATGCGCCCGATCAGATCCTTCTTGTGCCGGACGATGACATGCATTTGTTTGCGCAAACATTGACAGATTGTAAAAATTTTTTCAATACGGTCTTTGTGATCGGTCCGGGGGAAGCATTGCCGATGCTCCGCTTGCGCGTATGCGAAATGCTCAAAGCCGTGATTCCGCAAGGATGCCTCATCGAAAAGCAGAAAAAATTTTTTGTCTGTCTTCCCTATGGGACCTCAGGGCGCGATATGGTTTGCCGAGAGGTGATTGATTCGCTGGATGCGAAGTACTCTGTCAAGCATGATCGAATGGTCGTTCGTGCGGTCGGAACCCCGACCGAACGCTTGCAAAACGTTGTGCGAGAGGCGGTTGCACGCAGCAATGGCAAATTGACGTTCCATGTTGAAGAAAAACACGGCGATCAGTGCATCGAGGTTTCGTACGATGATACGGCGCCGAAAATGCTGGTCGACGATGTCATGCGTTTTTTGGCCGGGGGCTTGAACGATCATCTCTATGCCGTGGAGGATACGTCTTTGCCGCTTCGCATCGTGCAGCTTTTGCAGTTGCGCGGCCTGCGCTTGAGTATCGCCGAATCTTTTACGGGCGGCGGCGTTGCCCAACAATTAATATCCGTTCCGGGGGCGAGCAAGGTTTTGTTCGAGGGAATCGTCGCGTACGACAACGGTTCGAAAATGCATCGGCTGGGCGTACAGGCGACCACATTGCAAAAGCAAGGCGCCGTGTCGGATGAAGTAGCTTACGAAATGGCAGCCGGCTTACTTTCTTCGGGCGGATGTGACGTTTCTCTATCCACGACGGGGATTGCCGGTCCACAATCGGACAATACGGGGAAACCGGTAGGGCTTTGTTATATAGCTGTCGGGACCAAAGCGTCAATTTATGTCTACAAATATGTGTATCAAGGCAGTCGCGAGGAGATTTCCCGGCGCGCAGTCAACCAAGCGCTGTTTTTGTTGTATAAACAGTTAAAATAGATCCCAAGAGGGACGGGTGACGCGTCCCCGTGAAAATTTGGCAACGGAGAATTTTTATGGAAACCACAAAGAGAACGCAAGACAATGAGAAACAGAAGGCGCTGGACCAGGTTTTGGCGCAGATCGAGAAGCACTATGGAAAAGGCGCTATTATGAAATTGGGAGACGCGGCCGGTAACACGGATATAGAGGTTATCCCGACCGGTTGCCTGTCATTGGATATTGCGCTGGGGGTCGGCGGTTTGCCGCGCGGTCGGATCGTTGAAGTGTTCGGGCCGGAATCTTCCGGTAAGACGACGGTCGCGCTGCATGCGATCGCGCAAATTCAACAGCAGGGAGGTATCGCGGCGTTTGTCGATGCGGAACACGCGCTTGATCCGGTCTACGCCAAGAAATTGGGGGTTGACCTGGATAATCTGTATGTCTCTCAACCCGATACCGGCGAGCAGGCTTTGGATATTGCCGATTCCTTGGTGCGCAGCGGCGCGGTGGATTTGATTGTAATCGATTCGGTTGCGGCGCTTACGCCCAAAGCAGAGATCGAGGGGGATATGGGCGAGTCGCACGTCGGGTTGCAGGCGCGCCTGATGTCGCAGGCGCTGCGCAAACTGACGGGGATTATCAACAAGTCGCACACTTGTGTTATTTTTATCAACCAGTTGCGCGAAAAGGTCGGGGTCTTGTTCGGCAATCCGGAGACGACGCCGGGCGGCAAGGCGCTGAAGTTTTATGCCAGTGTGCGCATCGATGTTCGCAAGTCGGAACCGCTGAAAGACAGCGAAGGGATTATGGGCAACAAGACGAAGGCAAAGATTGTCAAAAACAAACTTGCGCCTCCGTTCAAGACGGCGGAATTTGATATTCTATACGGGGAAGGGATCTCGCAGGAAGGCTGCATCATTGATTTGGGCACGGCCTGCGATGTGATCGGCAAGAGCGGCGCTTGGTTCTCCTATGGCGGCGAAAAAGTGGCACAAGGCCGGGAGCGCATGCGCGAATGGCTGAAAAAGAATCCGGAGCTGGCAAAGGAGATCGAAATGAAAATTCGTCAGGCATACAAGCCGGCCAAGGAAGGCGCGGCCGAAGCGGATGCGGAAGACGAGCCGGAGGAGGATTGATCCCCGATGAAATACGGGTTTGTCAAGGTCGCGGCGGCAACGCCGCGTATTCGCCTGGCCGATACGCAGCATAATGCCGAACAGATCGTTTCGCTGCTTTCGGAGGCGGAAGCATGGGGCGCGGAATTGCTCGTTTTGCCGGAATTGTGTCTGTGCGGGTATACCTGCGGGGATTTGTTTGCGCAAGATGTCTTGCTCTGTGGTGCGCTGGATGCGCTGGAGCGGGTCAAAACAGCGACGCAAGGGAAAAACATGCTCGTCTTCGTCGGCCTTCCGTTCCGGGAGGGCGGGGTTTTGTACAACTGCGCCGCCGCCGTTTGCAACGGGGAAGTATTGGCGTTGATTCCCAAAAGCTATCTGCCCAATTATGCGGAGTTTTACGAGAAACGAAATTTTCAGCCTTATCGGGGTACAAATCGGCGTATCATACTCGGCGGCCGCGAGGTCATGTTCGGAAACAAGCTGATTTTCCGTTCGGTTCGTGAACCGGATTACACGGTGGCCGCGGAAATCTGCGAGGATTTATGGGTTCCTGCACCGCCTTCTGTTTCGCACGCCATGGCAGGCGCAAATATTCTTGTCAACCTTTCCGCAAGCGACGAAACGACGGGCAAGGCAGAATATCGTCGGCTACTGGTACGTTCGCAATCGGCGAAAACGGTTTCCGCCTATATCTATGCGGATGCTGGCGACGGTGAATCGACGACGGATCTGGTATTTTCCGGGCATAATATCGTCTGTGAAAACGGAGAGATATTGGCGGAGAGCCGTTTGTTCGAGAACGGTTTGATCTGTTCGGAAGTCGATGTTCGCCGCTTGGCTTTTGAGCGGCGAAGAATGAATACATTTTTCGATTCGAGTGCAGTGGCGGATTACGAAGAGATCTCGTTCGATGCTTCGCAAGATTGGCAGGGTTTGACTCGTCCGGTATCCTGCTTTCCGTTTGTTCCGTCGGAAGGTGCATTGGACGGGCGTGCGGAGTTGGTTTTGTCTATGCAGACCGCTGGCTTGAAGCGTCGCCTGGAACATACGGGCGCGGCCAGTGCCGTGCTGGGGATATCCGGAGGTTTAGACAGTGCGCTGGCTTTGCTGGTGACCGTGCGTGCGTTTGACGCACTGCAGAAAGATCGAAGGGGAATTGTTGCGGTCACGATGCCGTGTTTCGGCACGACGGACAAGACCTATCGCAACTCGTTGCGCTTGATGGATGAGTTGGGCGTTACGGCGCGAACGGTTCCGATTGCGGAGGCGGTGCGGCAGCATTTTCATGATATTTCGCATGACGAATCGAACAAAAATGCCGCTTACGAAAATGCGCAGGCACGTATGCGCACGCTGGTTTTGATGGATATTGCCAACGACGTGGGC
>CALVHT010000079.1 GCA_944328645.1 uncultured Clostridia bacterium | reverse complement strand
CCAATATGGATGCATAACCGACAAAGAAAATTATTTTTTACGTTCTGTTTTCAGCAAAGGAACTTTTTAATCTGGTCAGCAGCCCGCACAAAATTGCAATCGCACAAATGGAACAAAAAATGGGAAGCAGATCTGTTAACCCTTCAAAAAGAAGCCCAAACACCGCGGAAAGCAAGTCTGCATAATCCAAAGCAAAATCACCATTGACGATCGATAATATTTTGTCGGCAATGTTATCGCCAAACACTTCTCGCTGCTCATCGGTGAGAGTATCCAAATAGGCCTGCAATGCATCCACGTCTAGTTGGGACAATATCTCTTCTATGCTGCCAGCCAGCCCCTCTCCCGACCGGTCCCCCGTCTCCTCCGCTGAAACAGCCGGAAAGGAAAAACAAGACAGTACCACCAATAGAATACACAATAAAACTTTCCATCGCCCCCCGCGCAATCCTCCCGCACGATCCCGGCAAAGCATCTGTTTCATATCAACTCCAAAAATGACCCAATCAAAGACACCATCGTCTGCAATACCGGAAGGGAGACGGAAAAAATAATTACCTTGCCAGCAAACACCAGCTTGTCCGCAATGCTTTTCGATCCGAAGTCCTCCACGATCCCCGCGGCAAACTCTACCAAATACCCGATTGCGACGATCTTAATCATAATGCGAATCAGTTCGCTGTCAATGCCGGTCTTTTCTCCGATCTCGGCAAACACTCCGAACGTATCCCGCAAAAGATCAAAGGAAAACAACAAGATGATGACAGCGCCCGCAATCGTGATCGCAAACGAAAGTTCCGGTTTGGACCCGCGCAGCAACAGGGCGGCAACTGCCGTTACCAAACCGACCCCGACAATTCGTACGATTTCCATGCGTCAAAACAGGTCAAATATGCCGCGAACGGAATCAAATAAGTCTACGACCATATCCAAAACCACCGCTAACACGATAATCAGTCCCGCCAAGCTGACAATTGTGGCGATGTCTTCGCGATCCGACTTTTTCAAAATTTGGCACACAATGGTTACAATAATTCCGACCGCCGCAATTTTGAATATTACTTCGATGTCCATACCGCCTCCTCTCAAAGAACGAGAATGACTAAAATCAGCCCCGCCAACACACCCAATTTTATATATAACGAAAAATATTTTTGGTAAACCTCTTCCGAAGCGCGGCGACGATCGCCAATTTCACCGCGAACGGCAGATAAATAGGTCCTTTGTGAAACGGCATCACTCTTTCCGACCATCATAAAATAGTCGCTCAATAGTTTTTGCTCGTCCTTTGTCAAATAAGCGCATTCAATGTGCGACGCATCAAATCCTCGGCGCTTTTTATCCTCCAGTATTTGCCGAAAATCTCCGTTGAATGAATATTTTTCGACAAAAGCCGGAAGAGGCGTTTTTGTATAGCTCACCTCATTGAGCAAGCGCTCGTTAAAGAGATTCCAATTATAAAAGAAATCTTTTCGATGGCGATATTTTTTCGTCAAAAGAAGGGCGATTGCGACGCATAATGCAAACAGGCCAACGCATAAAATTGCCTTTAACATACTCCCCCCACCGAGCAAAGCGTTGCATCATAGATCCCTTGCACGCGCCCGATTCCTTCAGAGGACAAGACGACGTACCGCTCGAATACCCGCTCACGAAGCGCCGAAGCAAAAATTGGGGATTGGCGCAAGTTTTCTAAATCTCGACAATGCGCCGAAGCAATGACTTCGACACCGCCTCGTACGCAAGCTGATACAGCCTCCACTTCTTCGCACGAGACCAATTCATCCGTCACAATGACATCCGGCCGCATCGCGCGCACTGCCGCGGTCAAGGCATCTCTTTTATAGGAGAATCGTATGACATCCGAAAACAGACCGGTATCCAATGAAAAATTTCGGTAGGAGGCGCTGATTTCATTCCGCTCGTCGTTTACCAGAACGTTTCGGATCCCGTCCGCACAAAGAAGACGCGCCAAGTCACGCAAAATCGTCGTTTTCCCTCGGCCCGGCGAAGAAATCAATAACATGCTACGAAGCTTGTCCGAAAAACACTGCCGGTAAATCTCCTGTCCGCAGCCGATCACCTCATGCGGGACTCGAATATTCAACGATGTGACATCTTTCACGGTAAAGCTGCTTCCGTCTTCATAAACAAAGACGCCCGCAAGGCCTATTCTCTCCCCGCCGGCACCGGTCAAAAAACCTTGCCGCAACTGCTCGGTCACGGAATAAACAGAATACTCGCTGGCTCGGCATAGAATCGCTTCTATTTCTGCGACATCGGACAGGAGAGCCTCTTCTTTATGCGCGGTCAGCCCGCACGGCCCCAAATAAATATATTTTCCCCCATAGTTGACGACAAGCGGCTTATTTGCCCGCACGCGCAACTCATAAACAAGCCGCAAATTGATATGCAACAAGGCTTTGCGCAACCTGTCTGTCAAAAACTCCAACATTCTTTGCCGCCCCTCCGTCCGATAACATTTTACAACGATCCGATTACTTACGCAGTCTACATTATATATATGGGACAGGCTGCTCCGTTATTCCGAGATTAGCCCGGATTTATTAAACAATCTCGCAAAGATCTTTCCAAGTTAATTTGTATCGCCCGCGCTACGATCGGTCAACGAACTTTTTTCTCAAAAATGCGTTCCCTCGTCCAGTATCAAACGAAGCGTTATGTACTCCAGCCAACCTAACCGTTCTTGCGTCTATTCCTCTCTTTTTTATTTCTGCTGCTTTCCTCGCAGAGTTCCTCCTCGAAAAATTCAATGCGCGATTTATCCGATACGCAGTCCGCCGACTTTTGTTCACGCACTGTTTTTCTGATATTCTCCCGAAAAACGATTTGTTTGCATTGGATGCCCCGCTTACCATTCTATCAGGACACGAAAAAAAGCATTCACTCGAAATCGATTGTACTATCAATAAAAAAATCACCGGCAAAGCCGATGATTCATAGAAAATAAAAAAGGCCGTTTCCAGGATCGAAAACGGCCTAAATTCAGCTTAAATTATAATTAGTTCAATTCCGCAAAATATTTGATGGTACGAACCATTTGGCTGGTGTAGGAGTTCTCATTGTCATACCAAGAAACGATCTTGACAAGCGTCGAACCGTCGCCCATCGGCATGCACTTGGTCTGCGTGCCGTCAAACAGCGAGCCATAGGTAATGCCTACAATATCGGAAGAAACGATCTCGTCTTCGGTATAGCCGAAAGATTCGCTCGCCGCCGCCTTCATCGCCGCATTGACGCCGTCCTTATCCACTTCGCCCTCAACAATCGCGATTAACTGTGTCAAAGAGCCGGTCGGAACAGGAACGCGCTGCGCACAACCATCCAATACGCCGTTCAGTTCCGGAATTACCAAACCGATTGCCTTCGCAGCACCCGTGCTGTTCGGAACAATGTTGACCGCAGCAGCTCTTGCACGGCGCAAATCACCTTTCCGATGCGGTCCGTCCAAAGTCATCTGGTCTCCCGTATAGGCATGAATCGTGGTCATGTAGCCCTTTTTGATCTTGGCAAACTTATTCAATGCATTTGCCATCGGAGCAAGGCAGTTCGTGGTACAGGAAGCCGCAGAAATGATCGTATCGGATGCTTTCAACGTTTTTTCATTGACGCTATACACGATGGTCGGCAGATCGTTTCCAGCCGGAGCGGAAATCACGACCTTCTTGGCGCCAGCATCGATATGCGCCTGGCTCTTTGCTTTCGAGCAATAGAAGCCTGTGCATTCCAACACGACGTCTACGCCGATTTCGCCCCAAGGCAAATCTTTTGCATCTTTTTCCGCATAAATCTTGATCTCTTTGCCATCGACAATGATCGAATTTTCCGTCGCGGAAACTTTATCCGCCAAAGCATATCTGCCCTGCGCGGAATCGTACTTTAAAAGATGCGCCAGCATCGCAGGGCTTGTCAAGTCGTTGATCGCCACAACTTCATAACCCTTTGCGCCAAACATCTGACGGAATGCGAGACGGCCGATACGGCCGAATCCGTTGATCGCAACTCTTACATTAGCCATTTGAATATTCCTCCATTCGAAAAATATATATTTTTATGCCTTGATTTCCAGCATACTTATTATAGCAAATTGGCAAAACTTAGTCAATGATTTCCACAAAATACTTGCAGTTTTCAAAAAATTATGGAAAATCTGCACAAATATGTGCTTTTCCCGTTCATTAGCATTCTTTTCTGCTGCTTTATTTTAAGTTTTCCGGGTTTAAGCAGAGTAATTCTTCTATCACAAATCGTCCGTCTTTCCGAATCAAACGATCGTCAAAATAAATTTCTCCCCCGCCGTATTCGGGCGTTTGAATCAAAACCATATCCCAATGGACGCTGGACTGATTTCCGTTGTAAGCATCATCATAACAGCAACCCGGCGTAAAATGGATGGATCCGGAAATTTTTTCATCGAACAAAATGTCTAACATCGGCCGATTGACATAGGGATTCACGCCGATTGCAAACTCGCCCACAAAACGAGCTCCGGCATCGGTATCCAAAACATCATTGAGGGCTTTCGTATCCGAAGATGTCGCCTCCACGATCTTTCCATTGCGAAAAACCAATCGCACATGTTCATGCTTGATCCCGTTCTCCAGGGTCGGGGCGTTGAAAGTAATCACGCCATTGACGCTGTCTTTCACCGGCGCGGTATACACTTCCCCATCCGGGATATTCATATGTCCGGCACACTTGACCGCCGGAATCCCCCGGATCGAAAAGGTTAGATCGGTATCCTTTGCAACCAGACGCACGCGGTCTGTTTTATTCATCAACGCCTGCAACGCATCCATGGCGCGATCCATCTTCGAGTAGTCGAGCGTGCAAACATCAAAGTAAAACTCTTCGAATTTCTCGGTCGAAAGGCAAGCATTTTGCGCCATTGAAGGATTCGGATAACGTAAAACCACCCATTTGGTCTTTTTTACGCGCGTTTCATGATGCACCGGATAGGAATATAATCTGTCAAATATTTGCATATTCTCTGCCGGAACATCGGACAGCTCAAAAGAATTGCTTCCGCCACGTATTCCAATGTAACAATCCATTTCTTCCATGCGATATTTTGCATATTTTGCACGCAATTCGCAATGCTCTTTATTTGTTCCCAGCAAGAGAGCACGCTCGACGCGTAGATCGATCACATCGGCAAACGGATATCCCCCTGCCGCAAACACCTGCTCTATACATGCATTGACCAACTCCGGATCGATTCCACGCGCCTCAATCAAGACCTTTTCACCCTTTTGACAATGGACGGAATAATTGACAAGAACATCCGCCAAGCGATCGATTCTCGAATCTCTCATACCTTTCTCCTTTCTTTCGCACAAGATACCGCCTTTGTTTCATCCTGTACGTAAAATCTATATTCGCAGCTATTATTATAATACCGATTGAAAAAATTATAAAGCAAAATGCAGATATTTTTTAAATTATATTGATTTTTGCTCGGTTTTGATGTACAATAATAAAAGGAATAAATATCTTTTCGGAGGAATATATTATGCCTTTGGTAACATCAACCGAAATGTTCAAAAAAGCGTATGCCGGCGGTTATGCGATCGGCGCGTTCAATGTGAACAACATGGAAACAATCCAAGGAATCGTCGAAGCAGGCAAAGAATGCAACTCCCCGCTGATTTTGCAAGTTTCTGCCGGTGCCCGCAAATATGCGAACCCTGTCTATTTGAAGCACCTGGTAGAGGCCGCAGAAAAGACAAGCGGATTGCCCATTGTTCTGCATTTGGATCACGGCGCTGATTTTGAAGCCTGCAAATCCGCCGTAGACGATGGTTTTACCTCCGTCATGATCGATGCTTCGCATCATTCTTTCGATGAAAATATTGAAATCACCAAAAAAGTCGTCGCCTATGCGCATGACAGAGGCGTCGTGGTCGAAGCAGAGCTTGGCCAGCTCGCCGGTATCGAAGATGCTGTCAATGTCAAGGCCGAGGACGCCTGCTTTACCCATCCCGATGAAGTTTGCGAATTTACCGAAAAAACCGGGATCGACTCGCTGGCAATTGCCATCGGAACAAGCCATGGCGCCTATAAATTCAAACCCGGCCAAAAACCGCAACTGCGCTTTGATATCCTGGAAGAAGTTGGCAAACGTCTTCCCGGGTTTCCGATCGTTTTGCACGGCGCATCGTCCGTTCCCCAAGACCGCGTAGCTATTATCAATCAGTTTGGCGGAAATATGCCGGACGCCATCGGTATTCCGGAAGATATGCTTCGCAAAGCAGCTTCCATGGCCGTATGCAAAATCAATATCGACTCTGACCTGCGCGTCGCCTTTACGGCTGCTGTGCGCAAACACCTGTTTGAAAATCCCTCGCACTTTGATCCCCGCCAATACTTGGGCGATGCTCGTGCCGCCGTTAAAGAATTGGTCAAACATAAGATCATCGACGTTTTGGGTAGCAACGACAAAGCATAACGATCCATTGATACAACCACGGAGCGCATCGCTAAGATGCGCTCCTTTTTTTCTCTTTGCCCCTTTTTTTTCGCCGTCGCGCCCGAAACCATTTTTCCGCCGCCATCGACACGCCAAGACTGGTTACGGAATTCTCGATCGCTTGCATATTTTTCTTTGCGTACCCAGTTGAAAGATTCTATAATTCCAAGGCCCTCGTTGCGAACGCAACGAGGGCCTTGTTGACAATCATCGTTTACAATCTATCACGGCTTTTTTCCAGAAAATAACGGATCCAAAAAATGATTCCGATCCATCTAATCTTCCTCCGCCCTTCGAATCGCATGATCGCCCTTTTTTCCTTTTCGAAACAAGAAATTGCAGCAATCATGCCCGTTGGCTAACGTTCCCGCACTTTCAAAAACAATCTGCGGCGAAAGCCCGGCAAATGCTTTTCTCTCATACTCGCAGAACACCAAACACAGCTCCGGACAACCAAATTTGTTAGTAATCGTATGATACATGCAATCGATGATCCGAAGAGAGATCTTTTTCCCTTTGATCAGTGGGTCCTGACACTTCCAGCCGCGTTTGGGGAATTTATATTCAATAAAATTGCGAAAATTTCGTTTAAACGCACGATACGGAAAGAGCGGGCGCATTTGATTGGTCAACTTCTCCCCGCTTTCTCGCGCAGCTTTCTCCGTTTCGTTGCGAACCAATCCCAGTGCGGCATCCGTCCGATAGCCAAAAGCGATCAATGTTTTATAATAAGCAATGACCGGATAAACCAAACGCTTTAGCTGAAATTCCAAAGTCGCGCTGTTTTGATAATCGGTCGTAACGACCAACTCGGCATACAATTTCGAAGAACGTTGATAGATCCGAATCCCTTCCTCCTCCCCAAAA
>CALVHT010000078.1 GCA_944328645.1 uncultured Clostridia bacterium | reverse complement strand
TCCGACCAATTCCGCCGCGCCGTTGATGAGGATGACGAGAACGATCAGCACGACGGCGATCGCCCAAGCCTGCCCGTAATAGGCGTTCCCCTCGCTGATGAGCGAATACAGATACACGGTCAGCGTGCTGCCCGTCTGCATCAGGCCGGACGCGTTCGCCGCGTTGACCACCGAGCCGGCCGTATACACCAGCGCCATCGTTTCGCCGACCACGCGGCCCAACCCCAAGATGATGCCGGATACGATGCCCGGCATCGCCGCTGGCAAAACGATGACGAAAATCGTGCGCAGTTTTCCCGCCCCCAGCGCAAACGAGCCTTCGCGGAAGGAATCGGGCACCGCTTTCAATGCCTCTTCGGTGGTCCGCATGATCAGCGGCATGATCATCAGCGCCATGGTGAATGCTCCGCCCAACAAGCAGTAGCCCCAGCCGAAGAGTTGAACAAAAAAGATCATGCCGAAAATTCCGTAGACGATGGAGGGTATACTCGCCAATGTTTCGGCGGCGACGCGCACGATCTTGACCAGACGATTGGTCGATTTGGCGTATTCGACCATAAAGATTGCCGCAAAAACCCCGATCACCCCCGCCATCAGCAAGGAAAGCAAGGCGATCGTCAGCGTGTTGATCAGCGCCGGCATCATCGATAAATTGGCCGACGTCCACGTCCAGGCGAACAGTTCGAGCCGAAGATGCGGCACGCCCTGAAGGATCGTGTACAGCAATACCCACAGCACCGCTCCGGCGGAGAGCGCCGCCGCCAAGCCGATCAGCAAGAACAGCGCAAACGAGAGCGGTTTTTTCTTGTAGGCGCGCAACTTGTCTGCCCAAGACTGCCGATTGATGGGGATGATCCCGGAAGTGTCAACTTCTCCTTCCTTTAAAACGAGTTCTTTTGCCATTTGAAATCTCCTATCGCGATTTGCGGCGCAGCAACATGAGCAGGGTGGTGATGATCAAAATGAACACGAACAGCACCGCCGCACACGCCACCAGCGCCTCCAGCCGCAGGCCGGACGCATAGCCCATCCCCGAAGAGATGGCCGATGCGAGCGTGATAAAGGGCTGTGAGAGATCGGAGGGGATCTGCGCCACGTTGCCGCAGATCAGCTTGATGGCCGCCGTTTCGCCGATCGCCCGGCCCAGTCCGAGAATGACGGCCGTCATCACGCCGGACGCCGCCGCCGGAAATACGGTGCAAAATATCGCCCGTTCTTTGGTCGCGCCCAGCGCCAAGGCGCCCTCGTAATAGCTGCGGGGCACGGCGCGCAAAGAATTTTCGGCGATGGATATGACGGTGGGCAGGATCATGATGCCCAATACCACGGAGGTCGTGACCAGGTTATACCCCGCCCCGCCGACCAATTCCTTGGAGAGGGGCACGATCGCCCGCATCCCGAAATAGCCGTAAACGACGGACGGAATGCCCGCCAAAATATTGGTGAGCGGCTTGAGTACCTTGTAGAGCCACTTCGGGCAATAAAAAGCCAAAAATACCGCCGTCAGCAGTCCGATCGGGACCCCGACGATGAGTGCGCCGACCGTGGAATAGCAGGTCCCGACGACCAGCGAACCGATGCCGAAACAACCGCTGCTGGTCAGCCAGCGATCGCCGAACAAAAATTCGGCAATCCCGATTTTTCCGACCGCCGGGAAAGCGCGGGCAAACAGATACAGACAAATGATTAGCACCGCCGCGATGAAAACCGCCGCCGCGACGCCGAACAGGATCTTCATTCCCGTCTCTTTGAAGGAATTTCTCAAGCTCGTTTTGGCGGCAATGCCGCCCGAGCGCACTGCATTGGCTTGCATAGGCCCTCTCCTTGATCGCGCCGATGGGGCAAACGTGCGTCCGCGCGGGTCGGGAGAACTCCCGATCCGCGCATCGCCCGCTCCTTCGGCCGCGTACGTTTATTCGCTCAGATCCGTCCAGGCCTGCGCCTTTCCGGTATAGATTTCGACCAAGTCTGCGATCGTAAGGTCAGCGATCGTGTTTTCGGTGTTGACGATGATGGCAATGCCGTCCGCGCACAGTTGGTAGATGACCATGGTGCCGGTGGGATTTTCAAAATCGTCCTCGCTCACTTCCTTGGATGCCATGCCGATATCAAAAGTGCCGTTCGCCGCGTTGTTGATGCCCGTGCCCGAGCCGCCGCCCTGAACGTTGATCGCAACATCCTGCCCGCAGGCCTGCTTGTACGCTTCGACCAGGCAGATCTTGCCGTCGTCGTCGGTGCCCATCAGCGGCTGTACGGAGGTCGATCCGCCGACATCGAGCGTCGTCGTTTCAAATGCTTCGGTCGGTGCGACATAGGCAGGCGCGTTTTCTGCGACGCTGACATAACCGTAATTTTCTAAAACTTCCTGCGCTTGGGCGCTTTGGAGGAAGGTGACAAAGTCGCGGAGCAGATCATTGCTCTCGTAGCGTTCCTGCTGGTACATCAGCTCGAACGGACGAGCGACGCGATAGCTGCCGTCGGCCACCGTTTGCGCCGTTGCCGCCACGCCTTCCACCGTGACCGCCTTGACCGTGTCGTCCAGCGAGCCGAGAGAGATATAGCCGATGCCGTTCGCATCCCCTGCCACCGCCGAAAGAACGGCGCTGGTCGAATCGAACTGTCCTGCGCCCGGAATCAGTTCCGTCGCGTCGATGCCCAAAAGTTCAATAAATGCGCTGCGCGTGCCCGAACCGTCCTCTCGGTTATACACGCTGATCTTTTCGCCCCCGCCGCAGCCGACTGCCGCGACGCCGATCCCGCAGGCCATTGCCAGGGCGAGGATCGCTTGCATGATCTTTTTCATTTCTTTATCTCCTTTGCTTTTTGTACCTTCATTCTATCAGTCTGTTGTATAAATCTGTCACAAAATTTGTCATAAACTTGTAAAAAACAAACGGCTTGGCTTTATCCGAACTCGCCGCATCGCTTTCGGACTATGGCTTTTTAAAGATATCGCCGCGCTTTCCCCTTCCTTTTCCGCTCCCGCCGCTTGCGCCGACAAATAAAAAAGGAAAGCCCCGCGCTTTCCCCCTTCCTTTCTCGCTCCCGCCGCTTGCGCCGACAAATAAAAAAAGGAAAGCCACCGCGCTTTCCCTTTTGTTTGATCCGGCCGGATTCCCCCCGGTTGGATCGGACAAGAATTTATTTTTTCCCGCCGCGCGCCCTTGTTTGCGCGCGGCGGCGCTCGACGCGCACGAGCGCATACGAGAGCGCCGCCCCCGCCAAAAACAAGCCCACGCCCGTCCACAAATCGGCCGCGAACGGCGCGCCCGCCGCCCAACTTTGGTACACCGCAAACACGTCCGGATTAAAAAACATCGTGACGATCGAACCCAACGCCAGCCCGGCAATGCCGAAAAAGGCCGTCGCCCGTACGTGCGCAAACAACGCGTTCAACGCCTTCGACCAGCCGATCAACCCGACCGCAAAGCCGACAAAGAGACAAGCATACACCGCAAACACGAGCGGTTCTTCCCGCCAATAGTCGAGACTGACCGACTGCATCAGCGGAGCAAAGTAGCCCGCGACCATCAAGAGCGCCGTGGCGCTGAGCCCGGGTACCAGCTGTGTGAGCGCCACCGCCCCGCCCAAAAGCAAAAACAACAGGCCGTGCTGCCAGCCGAAGGGCGCAAGCGGACGCGGCCCCGGCGCGGCAAACAAAGACAGGGCGCTCAGCGCCGCCGGCAGGAGCAGACCAACGGCAAACAGCAGGCATCGGCCCGGGGTCTTGCGTTCGCCGCGAAGCTCGTATGTCACCGCGGGATAGGCGCCGAGCATCAGCCCCGCAAACAGCGCGATGACCGTAAACGGACAAATTTGCAACAGCTCCCGCACCGCCAAGAAGCCGAGCAAAAAACCGACCGCCGCGCCCGCCCCAATGGGCAGCAAAAAGATCGCGCAGCGGCGGAATTGTTTGAATAAATTGCCGATCGCATACAGCAGCGCGTCGTACAGCCGAAAAAGAATGGCGGCCGCCGAGCCGCTCACGCCGGGAACGATGATCGCCAGGCCGATAAAAAAACCGAGGACCCCGCCCCGGGCGACCTCTTTTCCGTTCCGATACCCGAGCGCGGGCGCCGCGCCGATCGGTTCTTGCGGCCGGACATCGGGCGTTGCGCCGATCGGTTCTTGCGGCCGGGCATCGGGCGTTGCGCCGGGCAATGCGCCGCCCGGATCGGGCGGCGTTTTGTGTGTCTTTTTTTCTTTCATGAATGCTCCGAAATTACGCCTGTGCGCCGCGCGCGGCGAATGCGCGGATCTTTGCCGCCAGCTCGCGCGAGGTGAGGCGGCTGTCCTCTGCCTGTTCCTGTGCGTTCGCGTGGCCGACAAATCGATCGGGCGCACCGACGATCTGCAACTGTACCGTTTCACCCTTTTGCGCGTAGTATTCCGCGACCGCCGCGCCGAATCCGCCCGCAACGTATCCTTCCTCAAACGTGAGAATTTTACAGCTCGCGTACCGATCCAGCATCTTTTCGTCCAGCGGCTTGATCGAACGGCAGTTGACTACTTTGACGTCCGTCAGCCCGGAAACCCGCCGTGCGTCTAACGCCCGAGCCACCGCGCGGGCGCCCGAAGCGAGCACCACCACGCCGTCCCCTTCCGTCAAAACTTCCCACAGCGTCGCATCCGAAATGCGCATGCGCGAACCGAGATTCGCGGCATAGCCGTTTGGATAGCGGATGGCGACCGGTCCGTGTTGGGCGCGCGCATAATCAAAAATATCGACCAGCTCCGAACAGTCTTTCGGCGCGAAGATCTTTAAATTGGGGATGGCGCGCAGGGCCGAAAGCTCTTGCAGGCCCTGGTGCGTCTTTCCGTCTGCTCCCACAAACCCCGCGCGATCGATGCAGAAGAGGACGGGAAGGTTTTGCAGGCAGACGTCGTGCACGATCTGATCGTAGGCGCGTTGCAGGAAGGTCGAATACAGGCAGACGACGGGACTGAGCCCCCCCTTGGCCATGCCTGCCGCCATGGTGACGGCGTATTCCTCGCAGATCCCCACGTCGAACAATCGGTGCGGATAGGCGGCGGCAAACTCCGAAAGCCCCACCCCGTCCGTCATTGCCGCCGTAACGGCGACCAACGAGGCGTCTTGCTGCGCCCGCGCGCACAGAACGCGGCCGAGCGCCACGGCAAAAGAGTTGTTGCTGCCGACGAAATTCTGCCCCACACCGTGAAACCGTGCGGGGTCCTCCTCCGCCGCTTCGAAGCCCTTGCCCTTGACGGTGATCACGTGCAGCAGGACCGGTTGCTCGATGTTTTTGATGCTCTCGAGCATGTTGACCAATTCGCAAAGATCGTGCCCGTCGACCGGACCGACATATTTAAAGCCGCACCGCTCAAAAAAGTCGTTTTTGTTCAGCCAGCCTTTGATGCTGTATTTCATTTTGCGCAGTTTTTTGCCGAACGCGCCCGTTTCCTTAAAAGTGCGGCCCACGCGTTCGTTAAAGGCGCGGTATCCCTTTTTCGTGCTGGCTTTTGAAAGCGCATGGTACAAGGCGGAATTGTTCTTGTCGATGGACATGCCGTTGTCGTTGAGAACGACCAAAAAGTTTTTCGGCTTTTCCTCGGAAGAAAATACCGCTTCGAGCGCCAGGCCGTTGCCCAGCGACGCGTCGCCGATGAGCGAAATGACTTTGTAGCGGTCGCCGTAGGCGTCGCGCGCGTTGCAAAGGCCGATGCCCGCCGCGATCGACGTGCCGCTATGCCCGGCGATGAAGGCGTCGTATTCGCTTTCTTCGGGATCGGGAAACCCGCTCGCCCCCCCCTTGCGGCGGATGTGCGTCAGGTCTCGCCCCGTCAGCAGCTTGTGCGCGTAGCTTTGATGCCCCACGTCAAAGATCAGCCGATCCTGCGGAAAATCAAACACCTTGTGCAGGGCGAGCGTCAGTTCGACTGTGCCGAGATTGGACGCGAGATGCCCGCCGTTTTCGCGCACCGCCGCGACCAGGCGTTCGCGCAGCTGCGCCGCCAGAGTTTCCAGTTGTTCTAAATTGTATCCTTTGATTTCGTCCGCAAGCACTGCCTTACCTCTGCTTTCTTTTGATTCTCTATCATACGCCGCAATCCGTTAAAATAGACTGCTCCATGATAGTATTATTGTAAACTTTTCCGGTCCTTTTGTCAAGGCGATTTCCCGTTCGCGCAAGCGCGGCGGTTGCCTTTTTGCGCGATGTTTGCTATACTATTGAAAATCCGGCGCTTTCGGCGCCGAAAAAGGACGGGCGAACGGCATGCCGTACAGCATTTTTTTGAAAAAAGGGGAAGAAAAGCGCATCTTGGCCGGACATAGTTGGGTCTATGCCAACGAAGTCCAGCGCATCGAAGGCAAAGACAAAAACGGAGCGCTTGCTGCCGTATGCGCGGCAGACGGGCGCTTCCTCGGCAAAGGTTACATCAATCACCTCTCCAAAATCCTCGTGCGCATTTTTTTGCGCGGGGAGGAGACGGACGACGAGGCGCTCTACGAATCGCGCATCCGCGCGGCGCAGAGCCTCCGCGAACGGCTGTTCGGGTCGGACAGCGACTGCTATCGCCTGGTATTCGCCGAGGCGGACGACCTGCCCGCCCTCATCGTTGACCGTTACGGCGATTATTTGGTGGCGGAATGCCTGTCTTTGGGCATCGACCAGCGCAAAGAACAGATCGGGCAGATCTTGCGGCGGGTATGCGCGCCGAAGGGCATCTTTCTGCGCGGCGACGCGAGCGTGCGGCGCAAAGAAGGGCTGCCCCTCGAAAATCGGGTGCTGTGGGGGGAGATCCCCGAAAAGATCGCCGTGACCGAAAACGGGCTGCAAATGCTCGTCGACGTGCGCAACGGACAGAAAACGGGATATTTTCTCGATCAAAAAGAAAACCGCCGCGCCGTGCGCCGCTACTGCCGCGACGCGCGCGTGCTCGACTGCTTTTGCAACAGCGGCGGCTTTTCGCTGAATGCGGCGACCGTCGCCCGCACGGTGACCGCGCTCGACATCTCCCAATTCGCGCTGGACAACGTGGCGGAAAACGCGGCGCGCAACGGATTTACCAACATTCGCACCCTGTGCGCGGACGCCTTTCAGGCCCTGCGCGCCTTCCGCGCCGCCGACGAACGCTTCGATTGCGTGATCTTGGACCCGCCCGCCTTTTGCAAGAGCGCCGCCGAGGTCCGCGATGCGTACCGCGGCTACAAAGATATCAACATTTCCGCCATGAAATTGGTGGAAAAAGGCGGATTTTTGGTGACCTGCTCCTGCTCGCATTACATGACCGCCCCCCTGTTCGAGAACATGTTACGCGAGAGCGCGCGCGACTGCGGCCGCCGCGCCAAGATCTTGGAAATGCGCGTGCAGGCGCCCGATCACCCTGCCTTGCTCGCCGCCGAAGAGACCGGCTATCTCAAGGCCTTTGTTTTGCAGATCGATTGATTTTCGCCGCGGCGGGCGCTGCCCGTATGGATGGCTCCAGAGCAGGTTCGTATACTTCCCATCACAGACAGAACTTTGGACTACTCCAAGGAGATCATGAAAAAGCTTCAGAACATGGGCGTAAGATGCGAGCTCGACTCGAGAAGTGAAAAGGTCGGCTACAAGATCCGTCAGGCTCAGCTTGAAAAGGTTCCCTACATGCTGGTTCTCGGCGACAAGGAAGCAGAAGCTAACGG
>CALVHT010000077.1 GCA_944328645.1 uncultured Clostridia bacterium | reverse complement strand
TTGGCCAAATCGGTCAGTGTTGCGTCCGTGTATCGTTGTTCGATGTAGATGCATACCGACTGGCGTAAGGCGACTGCCGGCGAAACGATCCGGCGACAGTCGCCCAGTGTGTTTTGATAATGGGCTAAATAGGTAAATAAAAGGGATACAATTTGTGATAAGATCGCATAATCATCGGGTGAATGGTGCATGACCGCATAAATTAGGTTGTCCAAAAGATTGCGAATCGGAAAGCAATCCTGCGTTCGAAAATGCAGGTATTCGCCGGCTCCGTGCGGATCGAAATTGCGAGTTAAAAAACCGTGCATGATCGCATTGTTTTCGACATTATGCAGGATATATTGCAAAAATGCGTTGGAAGCGATAAAGTTGATGCCGATATCCTTTTCCTCGGCGCGCAAAATCGAATGGCGTATGTGACGGTTTAAAAATAGGATATCGCCGCTCTGCAATACGATGCGAGTTCCGTCGATCATATGCGTAATGCTGCCCGCGTAGACATACATAAACTCCATATAATCGTGGCCATGTTCCGGAAAATCGGTAAAGCGCGTATGACGGCGCAGCTGTATTTGCCGTCCGTCAGTCAGGAATCGCTCGCTTTTCAGGGTAAATTCTTCGGAGGCTTGATAATCGCTCGGGTCAATTCCTTGCAATCCGGCTAATATTTTTTTTTCTTCGGCAGTTACCGCCGTCAATTGGTCCATTACAGTTTGTTGCATGGAAATATTATAATGAAAAAACTTTAAAATGTCAAATAAAGACAGTATTTTATTAAAATCCAGTCATTGCTTAATAAGAAAAAATCCGTTATAATAATACGCAGAGAAAACAGACGGAGGAATTGCCATGCGTTATTATCTCGCGATTGACATCGGCGCATCCAGCGGAAGACATATTGTCGGGTGGATGGAAAACGGGGAAGTAAAAACGGAGGAAGTGTATCGCTTTCCGAACGGCGTAAAGGAGCAGAACGGAAGCTTGACTTGGGATACGGAGGAACTTTTCCGCAACGTTGTGGAAGGGATCCGCCGTGCAAACGAGCAGTTTGGGAAAATCGAAAGTCTTGCGATCGACACCTGGGGGGTCGACTATGTTTTGTTGCGCGGGGCGGAAGAAGTGATGCCTTGTTACGCCTATCGTGACGATCGAACGGCCGGACCGATCGAAAAAGTGCATGCGGTTATCCCGTTTGAGGAATTGTATATGCATACCGGTATCCAATTCCAAACATTTAATACGATATACCAGCTGTACGACGATTTAGAAAAAGGGCGACTGGAAGGCGTTACGGATTTTTTGATGCTTCCGGAATACTTGTCTTACCGACTGACCGGTGTAAAGAAACACGAGTATACGGAGGCCTCGACCAGCGGATTGTTATGTGCCGAGACCGGGTTGTTTGATATGGAAATTGTGGACCGGTTGGGGTTGCCGCGCCATTTGTTTTATGCGCCGAGTAAACCGGGTACCTCATTAGGTTTATTGAAACCGGAAGTTGCCGAGCGGGTCGGTGGACAGGCTGAAGTTGTTTTGTGTGCCTCGCATGACACGGCAAGCGCGGTAGAATGGATCCCGATGGAGGACGATAACCCGTACATTTCTTCGGGAACTTGGTCGCTGTTTGGAATCAAATCGGCTCGGCCGATCTGCAATCAAGCGAGTTTAAAAGCCAATTATACCAATGAGGGAGGCGTGGGTTATATTCGCTTGCTGAAAAATATTATGGGAATGTGGGTTGTACAATCGCTGCGTAGGGATCTGTGCCCCGAAAAAGATTATGGGACCATCGCGGCTGAGGCAGAAACGAGTACCTATTCGGAGACAGTGGATGTCAATGCGGAAGTATTTATGGCCCCGCCTTGCATGAAACAGGCGTTTGACGACTATCTTGCAGGGCAAGGAAAGCCGTTGCCGCAGACGGAACAGGATTATTTCAATTGCGCGTTTCATAGTTTGGCGAAAATTTATGCGGTCTCATTGGCGGAGCTGGAAACGGTTGTCGGCAAAAAGTACGATAAACTTTATATCGTCGGCGGCGGCGCCAAAAACAATTATTTAAATCGTTTGACGGAAGCGGCATGCAAAGTCAAGGTCGTGGCTCTGCCGGTAGAAGCCACTGCGTTAGGAAATTTAAAGATTCAAATGAATCGAGGAGAATAAAAAATGAGCAAAATGTACGAGTTGGCAAAAGAAGCGTTCGCTGCTTATGGCGTTGATACCGAGGCGGCGCTCGCAAAGGTTTCAAACATTCCTGTCTCGATCCATTGCTGGCAGGGCGATGACGTTAAGGGTTTTCTAGGCAGCGGTGAACTGTCTGGCGGGATCCAGACGACGGGAAATTATCCCGGCGCGGCGAGAACACCGGCGGAAGTAATGGCAGACTTCGATCAGGTTTTAGCCAATGTTCCGGGAAAAAAGCGCATTAACTTGCATGCGATCTACGCCATTACGGATGAAAAGGTCGAAGTGGATCGCTTAGAGTTCAAGCACTTTGAAAAATGGGTCGAGTATGCGACGGAGCGCGGCATCGGCATTGATTTTAATCCTACGCTGTTTTCGCATCCGATGGTCAAAAATGGACTGACGCTCTCCTCGCCCGATCCTCAAGTGCGTGCGTTTTGGGTTCGCCATGTAATGGCATGTCGCGCAATTTCGGCTGAAATCGGGAAACGGCAGGGCACTCCGTGCTTGTGTAACGTTTGGATTCCGGACGGGTTTAAAGATACGCCGGCAGATCGTCTGTCGCCTCGTCTGCGTTTGAAAGAAAGTTTGGACCAAATTTATTCTGTAAAATATCCCGCAGAATATATTGTGGACAGCGTAGAGAGCAAGGTTTTTGGGATCGGTGTCGAAAGCTATACGGTTGGCAGCAACGAATTCTATCAGAACTATGCGGCCAAAAGTGGCGTTTGCTGTCTGTTGGATAATGGGCATTACCATCCGCTGGAATATGTCAGCGATAAGATTCCTGCTTTGCTCGCGTTCTATGATAAAGTGGCGCTCCATGTTACGCGCGGCGTTCGCTGGGACAGCGACCACGTCGTCCGTTTGGAAGACGAGATTTTGGAAATTGCGAAAGAAATCATCCGGAATGGCGCGGAAAACAAGGTTTTGATCGGTTTAGACTACTTTGATGCGAGCATCAACCGCGTGGCAGCTTGGATTATCGGAGCGCGGAATATGCAAAAAGCCCTGTTAATCGCTTGCTTGCAACCGCATGCAGCGCTCAAGCAAATGCAAGACGACGCACGTTTCAGCGAACTGCTGGCAGTCAGTGAGGAATTGAAATTGTTGCCGTACGGAGCGGTTTGGGAGGAGTATTTGCATCGTCAGAATGTACCGGGGAGCGAGTGGTATCAAGCAATTCGCTCCTACGAGCAGGAAGTTTTGGCTCAAAGATAAGAAAGCACATAAACAAAGGCCCGTGCAAAAATTGCACGGGCCTTTGTTTATGTGCTCTCTGCTATAGGCGGTTAACCGTCTGCCAAAAGAGAAAAAGCGTTTTTCGGGTTGCAAAATAGTAAGCGTAAGAGGGGGCGAAGCATCGGATCGGGAAGGACCCGTTGGCTACTCGCGCTCAATAGCGGCTCGTTTCGACGTTGAACGCCGCATAAGTTCATAGATTTCATCTGAAAATTTATTCGTTCGATCGTAGTTATATAATCCGTTTTGTTCTTGTTCGACGTCTGTCAGTTGCGTATAACAGAATCCACTTATCGAGGGGTTCTTCAAGAGTGTTTCAATCAATCGGCAGTAACGTTCACAAAATTCTTCCGGTGTTTTCGGCGCATTGCCGTAGCCCCAGGCGTCTGAATGCGTCTCATATGTCTCGTTTGTTTTCCAACGTGTTCCCCCGAATTCGCTGACGATATAAGGGACCGACCCGGTATAGGCGGATTGATTGCCCGGAAACGGATCAAAATAATCTCCGTTTGCATGGCGGGTGTACCGTTCTGCAAAAGCCGTAGGGTCTTGTTCGTAATCGTGAACGTCAAAAATATCCGTAAAGGCGTGAAATCCTCCGCTCGAATCGATGACGGGGCGGGTCGGATCGGCTGCTTTGGTGACGGAATATACGACAGAAATATTCGATGAAATCTGTGCTTTGTTCCAGGTTTCATTCCAAGGACACCAAGCGACGATGCAGGGGTGATTGAAATCTCGCTCGATGCATTCCAACCATTCCGGGAGGACAGAATGTAGGGCGTGCGGCTGAGTATAATCCACCCCCCAGCTCGGATATTCGCCCCAAACGATGTAGCCGAGTCTGTCCGCATGATAGAGGTATCGTTCTTCAAAGATCTTTTGATGCAGGCGCGCGCCGTTGAATCCCAATCGCATGGAAAGCTCAATATCTTTTCGCAGAGCATCATCCGTCGGGGCGGTATATATGCCATCGGGATAAAATCCTTGATCAAGGATCAGCCGTTGAAAGACCGGTTTGCCATTGATGAGTATTTTTTGACCGGAGATATCGATGCGTCGGATTCCGAAATACGAATAAACTTGATCGATTTCTTTTCCTGCGCGCAAAAGGGTATATTTTACGTCATAAAGATTCGGTTGCCCTGGAGCCCAGAAATGAACGGGGGAAACTTCGAGCATGGCATTGGTAACAGTTCCTTCCAATGGACAGGTAATCGTCCCGGCGGGGAGATCGTTCCAACGTACCTCAACGCGCAGAGCGGTGTCCTCAGCATATTCGCTGAGAAAAACTTGAAAGTATACTCGTCCGGATAGATCGGTGGCATCGATGCGGATATTTTTGAGGTAGAGATCGGGCAAAAATTCCAGCCATACGGTTTGCCAAATGCCGGTGGTTCGCGTATAATCGCAACCTGCTGAAAAATACTGTTCAGACTGTTTGCCGCGTGGTTGTCTATGGGAACGAACGTCATCAAGCGCATGAATCACGATTCGGTTCTTGCCGACGCATAAATACGCAGAGATTTCGAAGCTGAAGGAAGAATACCCGCCCTCATGAGCACCGACCTTTGTGCCGTTGACATAGACCTGTGTAGCATAATCGCAGGCGCCGCAATGCAGCAATATTCGGTGACAGAGCTGTTCTTCGGTCAGATCGAAATCTTTGGCGTACCAAACACTCGGCATAAAATCAATATTTTTAATTCCGGAAAGTTGACTTTCCGGACAATAGGGAACGTTGATCGAACTGTCAAAGTGCGGTTTTGTAGCATACCCACGCGCATCGCCGGAGACTCCGTTGTCTAAGGAAAATTCCCATTTTCCGTTCAAGTTCAGCCAGCGATCTCGCCGAAAACTCGGGCGGGGATATTCCGGTCGAAGATTCATAAAAAAGCTCCTTGTTTTTTTGTCATTATAATGGAAAAGAAAAAATTTTTCAAGTGAAATTGTGTGCGGATGCAAATAGTTTCTTTTACAAAATTTGAAGACTCTTTTTCTTTGAAAAGCGACGAACAGAGAATAGCCTTACAGACAGGGACTTGTGCCTTTTCATGCGTACACCATGATCATTATTGCCGCGCTGGCTCCTTGCGCCGAGCGTATCGGGGGTATTATCATACAGGGATAGCGCTTATCGTTGTTTGGTTAGTCTTGGTATATAAAAGGCGGGTTTGTATGTTTGAAAAATAGGGAAGAATCCTTGACTAAATGAGGCGCACCCGATATAATAGAGGAACAACAGAAGGCACGATTTCAGGCGGTAACGGGCGCATTTGGAAGGAGAACGCAATGGAAATGAACGAGCGTGAGGAAGGACGCGTTAAAATTTATATATCTTGCCATAAGGATTGTACAGCCGTGCAAAATGAAATTTTCACGCCGGTGCGGCAAAAGTCGGTTGTTCGATATTTGATGAACGGCACGGAAGAGGATAAATTTATGGCGGCGCACGCCAACGAATATTGTGAATTGCTGACGCAGTATTGGGCATGGAAATACGAACAGGCTGATTATTATGGGTTCTGTCATTATCGGCGCTACTTTGAATTTGAGGATACGGTGAAGAGCAATGCGTATCGCTCTGTTCGTCGCGATTTCCTGAACGCGCGCACGGCGCGCGAACTGGGATTGAATGATGTCAATCGAATCAAAAGTATTGTGACTTCTTACGATGTATTGGCTCCGCAACCGTATAATTATTACGTTTGTACGGTATATTGGCAATACAAAAACGCTAATACTCTACACATCGAGGATTTGAATACCGTTCTGGATATTATTCGAGATGAGTATCCGGCCTACTATCGCGCGGCAAAAGCATATCTATATGGGCACTATATGGTCACTTGTAATATGTTTACCATGCGTCGCGACTTATTCTGCGAATATAGCGAGTGGTTATTCGGAATATTGCATCGATTTTACGAACTTCGAGATATGGCCGGAATGCATTACAGCAACGAAGCAATGCGTACTCCGGGGCACTTGGGGGAACGTCTGTTCGGTATTTATTTGACTTGGCTGGCACAACAAAAAAAATATAAGATCGGTCGGCGACGAATTGTGCAATTTTCAAATACGGAACCGCCATTTGCGGCGGCACCTGTGTTCGGCGGGAATTCCGTAGCACTGTTCATGCCGGCTGACCCTGACCGTTTGGCGCTGGTGGCGACAACGCTCCGTTCCGTGGCGGATTCTGCGTCGTTTGACCGAAAATATGACGTTGTTTTGCTGGGCCGTGGCTTAGAGGAGACCGATCGGGTTAAGTTGTTCGACGTCTTGAGCGGACGAACAAATTTTTCTCTGCGGTTTTACGATGCTGACCGTCTGCTGGACGAGCGAGAGTTGAGCAGTCATCCGGCTGCAATGCAGGAGGCGTATTGTTTTTTGGCAATACCGCATCTTTTTGCGCAATATCCGCGTGCCGTTTGGCTGGACAGCGGCGTGGTCGCTTTGGAAGATATCGCGTCATTGTATGACAGCGATTTTGGGAAGGATTGTTGCGCCGCGGCGGCGGATGTATTTCATGCCGGAGCTGTAAATGGGTTTAGCGAGCGATTAAAAGAATATTATAGAGGTCTCGGTATTAAAAACTTATATAATTTTGCCGAACCGGGGGTGGTGGTTATGAATACGGCGGCTATGCGTGCCGCTTATTCCGAGACCGAAGTCCAAAACTGGATTCGCAGCAATCGACTGCAAAACCCGCTGAGCGACCTTCTGAATCTTTTATGCGGCGGGCGTATACGTTTTTTAGACAGTCATTGGAATTTTATCCCCGAAGAGGAAGATGATGATCGCGCCTATGCCTGCGCTTTTGCGCCCAAAGAGTTATATATGGCTTATCGCGCGGCGGCCCAGGCTCCGAAGGTGTTACATTTTAGCGGCAGTGAGCGACCTTGGGAAAATGTCAATTCGCGTTATGCACATATTTTTTGGCGTGTCTGTCGCGAAACGCCCTTTGCGGAAAATCTTTTGCTTACGGCGGAAATGTATGCGAGGGAAGAGAAAAAGAGTCAAAGCCCCGTTCGTACATGGATGAAGGATACGATGTTTCCGCGTGGTTCTCGAAGACGTTCTCTTTTGCGTAAGCTCAATCGTCGTTTCGGAAAAAATTAGTATACGTCCCGCTGGTTACGGCGGGATGTGCCTTATGATCAGGTAATGTCATTCAAAGGGGGTACGGGCGGTGCATATGCGTCAAATTCTTTCCTTCTACAGAGGAAAAAGAGTTTTGATCACGGGGCATACCGGTTTTAAAGGCGGTTGGTT
>CALVHT010000076.1 GCA_944328645.1 uncultured Clostridia bacterium | reverse complement strand
AGGAGTTTTTATTTCATCACTCATCGCTTAAGCTTTTCGTTACCCGCGGACTATCCGCGGGTTTTAATATACAAAAACAAATATCCACCGGCTAAACCGGTGGATATTTGTTTCGTGCGTGTGTCTCATTTATGATCTGCAAGGAGGAAGAATATGGAACTATCCAAGGAAGAGAGTTTAAAGGCCTGGCAGGCAAACGCTGCGTTTTGGGATCAGACGATGGGAGATACGTCCAACCGGTTTCATCTCGAGGTGGTTCGTCCGCGCGTCAATGAACTGTTAGACGTACAGCCCATAGACTTTATTTTAGACATTGCTTGTGGAAACGGCAATTATTCGGCCTATTTGGCTGCACAAGGGGTCAATGTTGTCGCATTTGATTATGCCTCCGAAATGATACGCTTGGCAAAAAAACGTTGGGCAAGATTTGAAGACAAAATAACTTTTTGTATCGCCGATGCGACGGAGGAAGAAAGTCTCCTCGCACTGCGCCGGGAAAGGCCGTTCACCAAAGCAGTTTCCAATATGGCGATCATGGATATAACGGATGTGGAAGTTCTGTTTCGCTGTGTCAATCGTTTGCTCACGCCGGAGGGCGTTTTTGTGTTTGCCACGCAGCATCCCTGTTTTGTTACGCGGACGGAGAAATATATGACGCCGCACGCCTATCGTGGTGAGGCGATTGCGGGGCAGCCACAGGAACACTGTTATTACCACCGCTCCATGCAAGATTTGTTTCAGGTATGTTTTCGGAACGGTTTTGTGATCGACGGTTTTTACGAAGAATGCTACGGAAAAAAGGAGACCCCGGATGTCATTATTCTTCGGGCGGTAAAAAGAAAATAGCCAACGAGGGAAAGAAAAAACTGGACGCATAATGCATGCGTCCAGTTTTTTTGGAGCGAGAGACGGGAATCGAACCCGCGGGAATCAGCTTGGGAAGCTGACGCCATACCATTAGGCGACTCTCGCAATCTTTAAGGAACTGTCTATTATTATAGAGCATTTTAAAAAAATAAGCAAATAAATTTACCCCATTTATGCAATTATTTCTTGCTTTCTTTGATTCCTTAGCAGACTATGCGTGCAAGGATGCGGTCGGTGGATCAGTTTACCTTCTAAAAGCCCCGCCATTGGAAATGACGGGGTTAGAAATCGTGGTCAGTCGTTTAAAAGTTTCTGCATCAAAAGGTATCCCTCCGCACAATAGATGCCGGTCGCTTTTGCGCTTTCTTCATCATAGGAGCGCGCATTGCAGCCGTAATTTTGTGCGCTGGAATAGAGAAGATACGGGACCGGATCCGAAACATGCGTGCGTACGGCGATGGGGGTTGGATGATCGGGACAAATGAGCATGCGGAACGGCTCATGCGCGGCGTTCAGTCCTTCGACAAGAGGGCGCACAACCTGTGAATCGATCTGTTCGATGGAATACACTTTGTGTTCAATATCGCCCTGGTGACCGCATTCATCCGGCGCTTCCATATGAATATAGACAAAGTCTAAATCGTCGAGAAGCGCTTTCAATGCAACGGCGGCTTTACCGGCAAAGTTGGTATCATAATTTCCGGTCGCGCCGGGAACTTCCAGAATGCGCATGCCGGCCAAGATGCCGATGCCTTTTATTAGGTCGACAGCAGAGATTACCCCGCCGCGCTTTCCGAATTTTTGAGTAAAGTTTTGCAACGTCGGTTTTGTTCCTTCCCCCCAAAGCCAGACAGAGTTGGCGGGGCGTTTTCCGGCGGCGATACGCGCGCGGTTAATGGGGTGATCTTTTAATAAAAGCGCCGATTTTTGCATGAATTGCAAATAAGCTGCCCCCAAAGGTCCGGACGGAAGGCGTCCGCGTATAGGACGATCGGTAATGTCGTGCGGGGGCGTCAGCTCGTGTCCCAAAATGCCGTTTTTGACAACCAAGCAATGGCGGTAACTGAAACCGGGATATAAAGTAAAACGGTCAGAGTCCAGTCTTTGTTTTAAAAAAGAGATCAATTCCCGTGCTTCTTCCGTGGTGATTTCCCCGCTGCTGTAATCGAGCATCGCCTTGTCTTGGTAATTTTCTTCGTCGGAGAGGGTGACAAGATTGCAACGCAACGTCACATCGGTGGGGGCAAGATCGATCCCGATGGATATCGCTTCCAACGGAGATCGACCCGTATAGCACTCGCGCGGATCATAACCCATGACGGATAGGTTGGCGACGTCGCTTCCCGGTTGAAATCCCACGGGAACGGTTCGGCAAAGGCCGATCTCCGCATGGCTTGCCAGTGCGTCGATATTGGGCGTTTTTGCATATTGCAAAGGGGTACGGTTTCCCAGTCGCTCGATGGGATAATCGGCCATTCCGTCCCCGAGCACTACGATATATTTCATACGATTTCTCCTTGTCGGTGGTTCGATCTATAATTGCCAGTCGACCGGCGCGATGCCGTGCTCGCGCAAGTACTCATTCGTTTTGGAAAAATGTTTGCATCCAAAAAAACCATTAAAAGCGGACAGAGGGGAAGGATGCGCGCATTCCAGTATGCAGTGCTTATTTGCGTCGATCAACGGTTTCTTTGATCGCGCATTGCCGCCCCACAATAAAAAGACAATGTGTTCGCGCCGTTGACTGATAATGCGGATGACGCAGTCGGTAAACCATGTCCAACCACAATCGCGGTGCGAGTTGGCCATGTGTGCGCGAACGGTCAGTGCGGTATTTAAAAGCAAGACCCCTTCTTTCGCCCATTTGGTCAGGTTTCCAGAAGACGGCAAGGCACAGCCCAGGTCGTCGTGCAATTCCTTGAGTATGTTTTGCAGAGACGGGGGCGGAACGATGCCGTCGCGTACGGAAAAGCAGAGCCCGTGCGCTTGTCCCACATTGTGATAGGGATCCTGTCCAAGCAAAACAACTTTTACGCTTTCCAATGGGGTCAGTTTAAAACAATTAAAGATATCATACATGTCAGGATAGACAATATGATGTGCATATTCACGTTTTAAAAACAAACGGATTTGTTGATATCGCTCATCGGAAAAAAGAGGTGCCAAAGCCTCGTCCCAGCCGCCGCCAAGCTCAATCATGGTGTTGTGCCGCCTTGGTCTGTTTCTCTTCTTCTGCCTGTATAGCCTGGCTCTGCATTGCGAGCAAAAGGGTAAGGTAGGCGTTGCATGCTTTTTTGGCTCCGGCAAGATCGTGTTCGCGATAATTTCCGCATTGCATTTGCAAGGCGCCGGGGACCGATGTCATGTCTGCACAGGCGGTCAGCGCTTCGCAGAGGGCATCGTAGACTTCGCAAAAAGCGAGCCCTTCGGTCAGCAGATAAAATCCTGTACGGCAACCCATTGGTCCAAAATAAAGGATGTGTTCCTTTTGCGTGCCGTTTCGCAATGCGGTTGCAAGCATGTGTTCGATACTATGCGAAACCGCCGGGGAGAGGTAGTCATCGCTATTGGGCTTTTTGAACCGGAGGTCATACGTCGCGACGCCTTTTTGCAGGGTAGAAAAGTATAATCCGGGCTGCAAACTATCATGATTTTTTTCAAACGACGGAATCGTATTCATAAAAAGCCTCCTCCCAAATTTTAGGCATGTTTTCGCGCAAGACGTGCAGGGCGATCTTTAAATTTTCTTGGTATTCGCGCACACTGTTTTCGCCGATATTATCGGAAACACTTTTAAAGAGCAGGCAGGGGATACCGGCGTCACCACAAACCTGCGCGATGGCAGCCCCTTCCATTTCGCGGAGATCAGCACCGAGTTGCCGGAACAAGCCTTGCTCTGCATTTCCGTTGACAAAACGGTCGCCGGTCGCTAAAGTGGCTTTGAGAAAATCATTTTTACGTGCGGAAACGGGCAGAAACGGAGAAGAGCGATCGTCAAGCGTTCCGATGGGGGTACCGTTTATTTGGCTTAAATCAAAATCGTATTGAACGGTACGTTCGATTTGGAATAATGCTCCGATTTTTGCACGCGGGGTAATGCCGCCGGCTACGCCGAAATTGAGCAAACACTTTGCGCCGTGCGACAGCGCAAGCATGGAAGCCGCCGCTGCGTTTGCTTTCCCGACTCCCGAAACAAGCAAAGTAAAGGCGCGGCCGAAGGCCTCGCCTTCCCAAACGGATTTTCCGAATTCGAAAGTCTGTTTTCGAACAGATGCCTGGCACAGTAGCGTGTCCGCTTCTTTTTGCATGGCGACGATGGCGTATAGCATAATTTCTCCCAAAGTATTTGTTTTATTTTACCACATCTTTTTGTGGATTTGCAAATTTTTCGAATAGGAAAAAAAGTTTTGTGCATAATATTTCCAAAAAAGGAGGCTTCTTATGAATCCGTTTGAAGAAAAAGCAAAAGATATTGAAAAGACATACAAAAACTGGAAGAGCATCAATGTTCGGCCTTACGATAAGGCGACGGTCGATCCGTATACGCGTGTTCGTATCATTTTGATGAACGGAACAGAGTTTGAGGCCATTTGGAACACGACGCGTTATTCGCGCCATTGCACGAATAACGAGATTCGGCGCGGAATGGCTTTGTTGCGCCGCGGCGAACAACAGCAACAAAAGCGAATTGCGGCTCTCAAACCTATAGACGAAAGCGTTCTCGAACACACGATCGGTTACGAACAGCTGGCCGTCGATCTCACGGCGATCCTTGCACAGCGAGAGAAAAATGCATATGTCAAAAATCAGATGGATTTTGCGTTGCTGGAGGATTTTGACCATCTCTATCGGTATGCCGATTTGTTGGAATTCGAACGCGGGATTCATGCAGAAAAACTGGTCGGAAACTACACAGAGATTATGCCAGGCCGTCCGACGGTCGCCGAAGCGCGCCATCCGCGCGACGATGTGCGATTCTATATCAACAATGATCGGAGCGACCCAATCACGCGGCTGAATATCGGGATTATTACGGCCGCGGAACAACAGACCATGAATTATTATCTCAACGTCGCAAACTTGCACGATACCATGTTGGGGCGAAAGTTGTATGCCGAGATTGCTATGATCGAGGAACAGCACGTGACTGGATATGGGTGTCTGTCTGATCCGACGGTCGATCTGTTCGAGTGCATGCTGATGCATGAATATACCGAATGCTATTTATATTGGAGCTGTTACCAAGACGAAACGGATGCGCGCATCAAACGTTTGTGGCTGATGCATTGGGAAGAGGAATTGTCGCATCTGCATTTTGCGGCATCCCTGTTGGAAAAGTATAGCGGCAAGGTATGGCAACAAGTGTTTCCGGAGGGTGGCGCTTTTCCGGAGCCGCTGACTTTCTGCGAACAAAAAGAATATGTGCGGGAGGTATTGAAGAGTGTTCGGTTGACCGGGCATGCGGAAAATTACGCAAAAGTGGATGATTTGCCGGATAATTTTCGTTTCTTCTCCTATAACCGTACGGTGCAGGGAGACGTACACACATTAGCCAGTCATGCTGTGATCGAAAAAACCATCCAAAAATTTGGAACGGATTATCGTGTGGAAGATAAAGCGCACCCGATTCGTGGATTAAGCGATCCGAAGCGCGTCAATGCAGACATTGCGCGCGTCAAGGGGGCGTAGAGGATCGAATAGGGCGGCGCACAGCGGGTGCGCCGCTCAAAGGAACCGAAAAGAAATTTATACGATAAAGAAGATCCGGTTGCTTGTTTTTGGAAGAAAAAAGTTGGCGGCACAACCAACGGATTTTGAATTTACGGAGCGCATGCAGCAATTTTAACTTTACTTATCTGCCGCGGTATGCTATAATTTTTAAGAGAGTATACAAAAAGTGTGTGGCGGCTTTTATGCAGTACGTTTTTTTTGACATAGAATGCGCGTGCGTATATAAAAATGTGGCGAAGATCTGTGCTTTCGGCTACTGCATTGCGGACGAGCAGTTTCGGATTTTGAAAAAAGAAGATATCCTGATCAATCCGAACGGAAAATTTCATTTGACCGATCACGGCGGCGAAGGGTTGGTATTGCCTTACGATTACGACGACTTTAAAAAATTTCCGGATTTTAAGCGCTTTTATCCACAAATTAAGGCGCTGCTGGAAGGGGAAAATACTTTGGTTTTTGGACATGCGGCCGTCAATGATGTCAAATATTTGAATTTGGAAACAAAGCGCTACAAACTTCCTTCGTTTTGTTTTCGTTTTGCGGATACGCAGGTCTTGTATATGGCGATGACGGAGACCTTTGACCGACAGGCAGGGTTGGAATCGCTTACACAGATTTTTGAGATTGATTATACGCCGCATTGTGCGGCGGACGATGCGTATGCGACCATGCGCATCGCACAGGAAATGTGCGAAAAAGAGCGATGCGACCTGCCGGCTTTATTGCAAAAATACAGCATTCGTTTTGGCAAGATTGAAAACTATCAGTTCAGTAATTGTTCATCCAATCGTCGTACCGAATACCTTCGAGAAAAGAACCGTTTGAAGCGTGAGCGAGGCGAAAAGCGTGCCAAGTTCAATGATTTTGTGTACGGTTATCGCGTACGGCCGCAGACAGACGAGTGGCGAGGCAAGCGATTTAGTTTTTCCCGCGAGATCGAGGAGGAATTGCCTTTGGCAAAAGGGCTGGTCAAGGAAGTCGTGCGTCGGGGCGGACGTTATTCGCTGAAGTTGTCTGGATGCAACGCGTTTGTGGAGAAGGAAGGCGACGACAGTGTTCGTTGTGCGGCGGCGCATAAACTGCTGGATGAAGGAAAAATTACGGAAATATATACTTTGTCCGAATTTATGGATAAATTTATGACGGAAGAAAAATGAACGAACAATATTTGCAACGAATGCGCCGGCAGTTGCCGGATTTCGAGGCGTATGCTTCCTGCCTGGATCATGCGCCGTATCGCGGTTTACGTGTCAATACGTTGAAAATATCGTCTGAACAACTGCGAGCGCTTTTGCCGTTTTCGACCCAGCCGATCGCTTGGGAACAAAACGGCTTTTTGATTGAAGAAGAAAAACCGGGGCGAAGCGTGTATCATGATGCCGGTCTGTTTTATGTGCAGGAACCCAGCGCCATGTGCGCGGCTCCCTTATTGCAGGTGCGGCCGGGGGAACGGGTCTTGGATCTTTGCAGTGCGCCAGGGGGCAAGGGCACGCAGCTGGCACAAGAAATGCAGGGACGGGGAGTACTGGTGCTCAACGAAAAATTACCGGATCGTGCAAAAATTCTGTTGCAGAATGTCGAACGAATGGGAATAGTAAATGCCGTCGTGACCTGCGCCGACCCGATACAACTGGCAGAGAGATTGGAAGGTTATTTTGACAAGATCTTAGTGGATGCTCCCTGCTCCGGAGAGGGAATGTTCCGCAAAGAACCTGCGGCGATTTTGGAATGGAGTGAAGAAGCGGTGCGCATGTGCGCAGCGCGTCAAAGAAAAATCTTGGCATGTGCGGTGCGCATGTTGGCTCCGAATGGGCGGTTGGTCTATTCGACTTGTACGTTTTCCGAGGAAGAAGACGAGCAAAATGCAGACTGGTTGGTGCGAGAGTATCCCGAGCTCGAGCGTATTGAGCAGATCAAGCTGTATCCGCATCGTCAACAGGGCGAGGGGCATTTTGCCGCCTGTTTTGTGCGCTCGGGTGGAAGCCGAAAGCCGATTCGGGCTGCTCGGTTGCGGGCCGATCTCAAAGCGGTCTCCGCTTATCGCGCGTTTGAACGGGATTTTCTGTGCTGTCCGCTGGAAGGGGAGTTGCTTTCCTTTGGGGATTCGCTTTGTTTGGTTCCGGAAGGAATGTTTCCGTTGGAGGGACTCAAAGTTCTGCGTGCCGGCTTAAAATTGGGAGAAAGACGGGAGCAACGGTTCGAACCTGCACACGCCTTGGCGATGGGCGTGGAACGAAAGAGGTTTGCCAATCTGTGCACTTATGCGGAGGAGGAGATCCTTGCGTACCTACGCGGAGAGGAATTGTCGGTGGGCGGCCGAAAAGGCTGGTGCGTGGTGGCTTACGATGGGTTTCCCGTCGGATTGGGAAAAAACGGCGCGCGGATGAAAAATCATTATCCGAAAGGATTACGGCACGGCCGCGCTTCGGAGATTATTTAGGGGCGAGAATAAAAGAGCCGACCTTCGAAAAAAGGTCGGCTCTTTTTTTATCAAGCAAAAACCACCGGCTATGCCGGTGGAAGAAAGGAAAACGACAAAGGCTTTAGCAGCAGCAAACA
>CALVHT010000075.1 GCA_944328645.1 uncultured Clostridia bacterium | reverse complement strand
TTTAATAACAGTGATCGAAAAATCAAATGGTTTCGCACCATGCATGCCGCGCAGAAGAGGGCGGGCGAGGAGGGCGGATGAACAGCGAGAGCATCAAGACGTTTATCATGTTGTCAAAATTGAAGAATTTTACGCGTACGGCCGAGCGAATGTACGTGGCGCAGTCTACGGTGACCAACCGCATCGCGGAATTGGAAAACGAAACGGGGAAGCGTCTGTTCGTCCGCAAGCAGGGCGGCGTCGAGCTGACGGAGGAAGGGCAACTGTTTCTCAGCTATGCCCTGCGCATCAACGATTTGGAGGAGAGCTTTATCCAGGAGGTGAACTCGGCGGCGCGCTATGAAAAGCAACTGCGCGTGGGTTGCATCAACGCCGTATACGAGAGCAGCCTTTACCCCCTGTTTTCCTCCTTTTTCCGCACCCGCACGGACGTTTCGTGGAAGATCGTGTTGGGCCACTCGGTGGATCTGTTGCAGATGCTGCAAGACAGCATTCTCGACGTCGCCTTTTCCTACCTCCCTTTAAAAAAGGCGGGGTTCGTGAGCAAGCGTTTTTCGGCCGATCGCCTGGTCCTCTTGGCGTCTCCTGCGCGCAACGAATTCCGCCGCGGCATCCGCAAGAGCGAACTGGCTTCCTGTGAATATCTGATGTGCAATTTTGCCTTCGGCGAAGCGGGGGAATTTGTGCGCTCTCTCTTTCCGCCGCGGCATGCCTTTCGATTCGAGATCGACAACAGCGGAAAAGTGGCGCAGTATTTGATCGACGGGCTGGGTTACAGTTTTTTGCCGTACAAGATGGCGGAGGCAGAAGTGCGGGCCGGGCGGCTGGAGGTCATTCGGCCGCTGGATTTTACGGTGCCGGAGATCGTCAGCTATTGTTCGTTTCGGCGCGGGAACACGTTGGCGGAGGCGTTGCTGGCGGGCGCGGTGTCAACAAAATATGTGGAATCTGTGGATAAACTTGTATAAAAGAAGTAAAAAAATTGTCGAAAAAGCCGAAAAGGGCGGAAGTTTTGCCGAATAATCGGAAAAACGTGGATAAATCGGACGCATAAGGGCCGAAACGTCTTTTTTAAGCGCCGCCGCGGCGGCGGAACTGTGGAAAAGGAGAAGATCGTGCCGCGGGCGGCCGTCATACGGCGCAAAGCGGCGCAAAAACAGGAAGCGAGGCGGCGGCAGGGAGAACCTGCCGCCGCCTCGCTTCGTATGAGCAACGATCCGTCAAAAACCAAAATGTTTGTTCCAGGCCGGAAAGGAGGCGAGCGTCTCCGCCCGAAGGCGATAGGCCTGCGCCGTCTTGCGGTAGCGGAACAAGAGCCGGAAAAAGATCTTGCGTGCGCGCCGCTTGATCTTGCGCCGCCGCCGCACGTCCAGCTCGCAGACATAACCCTGCGCGGAAGCGGCGCTGTAGTACAGGCATTTTCCGCAACGGAAGGTCTGGTCGGGTTGAACGGGATCCAAAAAAACCTGCAACTCGTTCCGAAAACAGCGCCGCGGAAGGATGTTTTCCAAGAGCGCAAGCACGCGCAGGAACAGCGAAGATCGCGATTTTTGGGGCGCCGCTTTGGTGAAGGCGGCGCCGTAAAGGGCGGCAAGCTCTTTTTGGGAAAGTTCGCGCGGGCGGGCGGCTTGGATTTCTGCGTTCAATTTTTCCGCGTCCGTCTGCTCAAAAAAGTCCGGCCCGCGGAAAAAGTCCTCGTAGGCGCGCAAGACCAATTCTGCCGCAGCGTAGCGCTTGAGAGCGAGCTGTTTGTATACTCCGTACAGGAACACGAAGGCAGATTTGCATTGCCGCAGGCGGAAGTGCAGCGCTCCGACGAGGAGCGAATTCCGCTTGGTGTAATATTCGAGCGCGCAGTTGTATTTTTCCGCAAAACCCTGGTGCCAGATGCCGATCCCGTTGCACAAAAGGATCTCCTGCGCGCAGCGAAGTCCGTATTCGACGTCGTCGAACTTGATGAACAGGGGCAAGGGCAGGCCGTGCGCGGCGATATAGGACAGGGGCATGCAACAGTACCACCAGGCGGTATAGTTGGCGGGCGCCGGCCGCTCGTTTTGCAGGAGCGAGGCCGTCTGTTCCAGGGGAAGGTTCCGGTTGCAAGAGAACAGGCGTGCGCCGTCAAAGCGTCCGCCCGCCTCGTATTGCACGGTCGGCCGATCCAGCAAGAGCATTGCCCCGCCCACGGTCGCCTGCGCATGTGCGGGGAGCAGGGCAGACAAGAGCGCATGCGTCCGTTGCAGGGTAGAAAAATCAAAGCAGATATCGTCGTCCATCAAGAGCACATGCGTGTAGCCGCCCGCCCAAAAGGCTTCCGCCATGCCGCGCGCAAAACCGCCCGAGCCGCCCAAATTGCGGTTGGGAAAGATCGTGTAGAGGGGAGAAGACGGCAAACGGAGGGTACGGGCATTGTCGACGACGAAAAAATGCAGGCGATCCGCCCATTCCGGCCAAGCCTGTACGGCGGCGTCTACCCGCCGCAGATTTTTTTCGACGAAGGATTCTCGCCGATAAGTGCATACGACGGCCGCGATGCGCACGTCGTTCGTCTGTACGGGTTCGCCTGCGAAATGGCCGGAAAACAATTCCCCGTCCGAAAGGGCCGTCAGCGCAAAATAGACAAAGCCGTTCGCCGGAACATCCGAAAGGTCCAGCCCGATATCGGCGCAGTCGTCGAACTCGCAAGAATAAAAAGGCGTACTTTCGCCCTTGTCCGGCTGGTGAAAAAAATCGGCGCGGAATTTGCCCATGCCGTGCAAAGACAGAACAAAACGCGTCATCCCGCAGTAGCGTTTGTACATTGCATGCGAGAGCAGGTTAAAGTAGGTATCGAACGAGGCGCGCTGCCCCGCGCGAAAGCGCAGCGAGCCGTGCCCCCCGTCCGCCGCGTCACCGCGGAAAAACAGTTCCCGCGTGCCCGGCATTTCGTTGCCGAATTGCAGATGAAATACGATCATGGCAGTCCTTCCGTTATAGGCGCTGCATCAGCGCGTAGTCGATGGAGTCGGTCAAGGCGATCCAGCTCGCCTCGATCACGTCCTCCGAAACGCCGACCGTCGTCCAGCTGTCCGCGCTGTCGGCCGTGGTGATCAGCACGCGGACTTTTGCGGCCGTGGCCTTGTCTGAATCCAGCACGCGCACCTTAAAGTCCACGAGCGAGACGCGCGCGATTTCCGGATAAAAATCCGCAAGCGCCGAGCGCAGAGCCAAGTCCATGGCGTGGACCGGGCCTTCTCCGTCGGCGGCCGCGATCTTGGTCACGCCGCCCACGCGGATCTTGACGATGGCGGAGGCGACTTTTCCTTCGATGGCGGGCTGTTCGCTGATGATTTTATAGCTGATCAAGTCGAAGGAATTCTTGTATTTGCCCAAGATCTTTTCCACGACCAAAACAAAGCTGGCCTCCGCCGCCTCGTACTGGTAGCCTTGCAGGGCGCGTTCTTTGAGCGCGGAAACGATCTCGCCCATTTCGGCGCCGTTCTTGTCGAGAGCGGGGAAATAATTTTTCAGCTTATCGTAGATGGCGCTCTTTCCCGAAATTTCCGACAGCAGGAATTTCCGCTTGTTGCCGATGACCGAAGGATCGACGTGTTCGAAGGAAGAGGAGTATTTGAGCACGCCGTCCGCATGCATGCCCGCCTTGTGCGCGAACGCGTTCATGCCCACGTACGGTTGGTTGGGCGGCACGGCGTTGTTTGAGGTCTCCGCGATCGCCATGGCGCTTCCGTAGATGTCTTTGAGCTTTTCGGGCGGGATGCACTCATAGTCGCGTTTGAGCTGCAAATTGCAGAGGATGGTACTCAGGTTGGCGTTGCCGCAGCGCTCGCCGAAGCCCAAAAACGTTCCTTGGATCTGCTGTGCGCCCGCCTTGACCGCCTCGATGGAGCTGGCGACTGCCAGCCCTCCGTCGTTGTGGCAGTGGATGGCGACGATGCGGTCGGGAAAGCGTTCGGTGACCTGTTTGGTGATGCAAAACGCCTCGTCGGGAAAGATGCCGCCGTTGGTGTCGCACAGGCACAGCGCGTAGGCGCCCGCGGTCGCGGCGCTTTCGAGCGTTTGCATCGCATAGTCGGCGTCCGCTTTGAACCCGTCAAAAAAATGTTCGGCGTCAAAGATGACTTTTTTTCCGTGCTCGGTCAAAAAACGCACGCTCTCGGCGATCATCCTTCGGTTCTCTTCGGGCGTGGCGCGGAGTACGTCGGTCACGTGGCGAATGTGGCTCTTGCCGAAGATCGCCACGTATTCGGTCCCGGCGGCCAAAAGCGACTGCAAATTGTTGTCTTGCGCGGGCGCCGCCCCTTTGCGGCAGGTAGAGCCGAACGCGACGATGTGCGCGTGTTCCAGCTTCATGCCCGCGATCTGCTGAAAAAATTGCATCTCTGCGGGATTGGAAAAGGGATTGCCGGCCTCGATAAAGTCGATGCCCAGCGCATCCAGCGTGCGGATGACCTTGATCTTGTCGTCCACGGAAAAAGAAATATTGGCGCCCTGCGCGCCGTCGCGCAGGGTTGAATCGAATATCTGTAATTTCATAAAAAACTCCGGTACGTTTGCAGGGTTTGCGCGATGGCTGCGGCAACTCGGGCAAACAAGCGGCGCCGCGCTTCAGCGCGAGCGGCCGATCGCGCGCCGGCGTGCAACCGTCGGCGCGCGGCAAAAATCACTTTCGGAAGATGGCGCCGCGGCTCGCAGAGGTGACTTGTGCGCGGTAACGTTTCAAATATCCGTCCACCGGTTTTTCGATCGGGCAAAAAGCGTTTAGCCGCGCCTGCAATTCTGCGTCGCTGATGCGCAGGTTAAGTTCGCCCTTTTCGATGTCGATGTCGATGATGTCGCCGTCGCGAATGACGCCGATCGCCCCGCCGGCCGCCGCTTCGGGGCAGACGTGCCCGATCGCCGCGCCGCGCGTCGCGCCCGAAAACCGTCCGTCGGTGATCAGCGCCACGTCCGCGCCCAGGCCGGCGCCCACGATGGCAGAGGTCGGGGAGAGCATCTCGCGCATGCCCGGCCCGCCCTTCGGCCCTTCGTAGCGGATGATGACCACGTCACCTCGAACGATTTTGCCCGTTGAGATGGCCTGCATGGCATCCTCTTCGCTGTCGAATACTTTGGCCGGGCCGCTGTGGCGGAGCATGGCCGGATCGACGGCGCCCTTTTTGACGACGGCGCCTTCGCGCGCGATGTTGCCGCGGAGAATGGCCAGCCCGCCCGTCGGTGAGTACGGGTCGTCGAGGGGTCGAATGATCGAATCGTCCAAGACGGCGGCGTTCTGAACGCGTTCCCGTTGCGTTATGCCCGAAACGGTCAGCGCAGATCCGTCAAACAATCCCGCCTGTTCCAAACGGCGGATGACGGCGGAAATGCCGCCCGCCTCGTTGAGGTCTTCGATATAATGTTCGCCCGCAGGCGCCAGTTTGCAAAGGTGCGGGACCTTGGCGCTCACTTCGTTGAAGGTGAACACCGAAAAATCCTGTTCCGACATGCCCATTTCGTTGGCGATGGCCAACAGGTGCAAGACGCTGTTGGTGGAGGCGCCGATGGCATTGTCCACCGCCACCGCATTGCGAATGGCTTTGGGGGTCAGAATATCGGAGGGGCGGATGTTTTTCCGAACGGCGTTCATCACCGCTTCGCCCGTCTCCTTGGCGAGCATGAGGCGGCGAGAATGTACCATGGGTATGGTGCCGTTTCCGGGCAGGGCGATGCCCAGCGCTTCGGTCAGGCAGTTGAGGCTGTTTGCCGTGAACATGCCCGAGCAGGAGCCGCAGGTCGGGCAGGCCGAGCACTCGTATTCGTGCAGTTGTGCCGCATCGATCTTTCCGGCGTTGTAGGCGCCGACCGCTTCGAACATAGAAGAAAGGGAAAGACGCTTGCCGTGCAGTTTTCCGGCCAACATGGGTCCGCCCGAAACAAAGGCGGCGGGCAAGTCCAGCCGGACGGCCGCCATCAGCATGCCGGGGATGATCTTATCGCAGTTACCCACGAATACCAATCCCGAAAAGGCATGCGCGCGCGCCAAAATTTCCGCGCTGTCGGCGATGACCTCGCGCGAGGGGAGGGAATAGCGCATGCCCGCATGGCCCATGGCGATGCCGTCGCAAACGCCGATGGAGGGCACGATGACGGGTTTGCCGCCCGCGGCGATGACGCCTTCCTTTACGGCCTCGGCAATTTTGTCGAGGTACATGTGTCCGGGGATGATCTCGCTCTGGGCGCAGATAATTCCGATGATAGGTTTTTGCATTTCGCTGTCAGTCCAGCCCAGCGCGCGCATGAGCGAGCGCTGGGAGGACATGGCGGTTCCTTCCGAAAAAATGTTGTTCATTTTGTATATACCTTCCGAATAAGATTCAAATTTTCAAAGAACGGTTTGCGGGTGTCCGCGCGCGAGCGTTCTCCGCCGCGAGGTCAGATCATTTCGTTGTAATCGACCAAATCGTTGAGGCACTTTTCGCCGCGGTTGAGCGCCGTTACGCCCGTGCGCGCCATTTCAAGGATGCCGTACGGCTCGATCACCTGCAAAAACCCGTCCAGCTTGTTGGGTTCGCCCGTCAATTCCAAAATCAGCGTTTTGGGCGAAAGATCGACGATCTTCGCCTTATATACGTCCTTGATCTCGATCAGTTCTGCGCGTTTTTCGGGCGGGGCGGAAACTTTGACGAGCAAGAGTTCGCGATAAACCGAGTCCAGCCCGTCCGTCAGTGCGATTTTTTTGACGTCGATCAGCTTATCCAGCTGTTTGGTCATCTGCGCGAGGGTATATTCGTCGCCGCCGAACACGATGGTCACGCGCGAAAAATTTTCGTCCTCGGTCGCGCAGGCAGAGATGCTGTGGATATTGAAACCGCGGCGCGCGAACAGCCCCGACAGGCGGGTCAGCACGCCGCTCTTATTGGCCACGAGGGCGGTAATGGTGTATTTATTCATAGGCAAGCCTCAAATTTTTGTAATAATGGAGTCAAAAGATTTTCCCGGCGCGATCATGGGCAAGACCTTGTCGTCGATGCCGATTCTGCAATCCAGCAAAACCGGCCCCGCGGCGGCAAACGCTTCCCGCAGGGCGGGGCGAATATCCTCCGCCGTGCGTACGACCCGGCCGCGCGCGCCGAACGCTTGCGCGAGCTGAACGTAGTCGGTTTTACGATTCAGCGTAGTCTGCGAATAGCGTTTGTCATAGAACAGCGTCTGCCATTGCCGGACCATGCCCAGCGTATTGTTGTTCATCAGCAGGATGACCAGCGGCAAATTTTGTGAAACGGCGGTACACAATTCGTTCAGATTCATATGAAAGCTGCCGTCGCCGGTCACGAGCACGGTTTTGCGTCCGGTCCCGATGCAAGCGCCAATGGCTGCGCCCAAACCAAATCCCATGGTGCCCAGCCCGCCGCTGGAAATGAGCGTGCGCGGCCGTTCAAAAGGATAATATTGCGCCGTCCACATCTGGTGCTGTCCTACGTCCGTCGCGACGGGAGTGTCCGCGTCCGTAAATTCGCGGAGGGCAGACAGGATCTGCGCGGCGGGCAAAGCCATATTGCGGCTGTCCGATTCATAATCTCTGTAAGCGCCCGTTTCCTTGAGCCAATCGCGGCGGTCGGCGTCGGGCAAGAGGGGAAGCAGGGTGCGAAGCGTCTCGCGCACATCGGCCATGACGGAAAGGTCGGCGCGCACGTTTTTGTCGATTTCGGCAGCGTCTATATCGAATTGCAGAATGGTTTTGCCTTCGCGGAATTTTACGCGGTCGCCGGCCACGCGGTCGGAAAATCGCATGCCGCACGCGACTACCGTGTCGGAGCGGCGAAACGCTTTGGCGGCGGCGTCGGTGCCGTGCATGCCGATCAACCCCAAAAATTGCTCGTCGGAGGCGGGAAACGCGCCCAACCCCATCAGCGTCGCGCAGACGGGCGCCTGCAGGCGTTTGGCCAAGGCAAACAACTCGGGCGCGGCTTCGGCGCTCACGCATCCGCCGCCGGCAATCAACAGCGGCCGCTTGGCCAAGGTCAGCGCCTCCGTTACGGAACGAAGCGCGGAGGGCGCCACCGGCCGCGGCGCGCGGCGCGCCGGTTCTTGCGGCGTAAACTCGCACGACTCCACCTGTATGTTCTTGGGAATGTCGATCAAAACCGGGCCTTTTCGCCCCGTATTGGCGATGGTAAACGCCTCGCGCACGGTAGCGGCGAGCTTGGTGACGTCCTTGACGATATAGTTGTGCTTGGTCACGGGCATGGTGACGCCTGCAATGTCCACTTCCTGAAAGCTGTCGCGCCCGAGATTGGATACCGTTACGTTTCCGGTGATCGCCA
>CALVHT010000074.1 GCA_944328645.1 uncultured Clostridia bacterium | reverse complement strand
GTCTTGTTGTCCTTGGCAAATTCGCGCTCCCCTTGCAAAATATGAATGTCCACCTGCGTCTGATTGTCCGCCGCGGTGGAGAACACCTGCGACTTTTTGGCCGGAATGGTGGTATTGCGCTCGATCAGCCGCGTGAACACGCCGCCCAACGTTTCAATGCCCAGCGAAAGCGGCATGACGTCGAGCAACAACACGTCTTTGACTTCGCCGGAAAGGACGCCGCCTTGGATCGCCGCGCCGATGGCGACGCATTCGTCCGGGTTGATGCCCTTAAACGGCTCTTTGCCCGTGATCTGTTTGACTTTTTCCACGACTGCGGGGATACGCGTCGAGCCGCCGACCAAAATCACCTTGTCGATGTCGCTGTAGCTGAGGCCCGCATCCTTCATGGCAAGACGCATGGGTTCGGACGTCTTTTCTACGAGATCGGCCGTCAGCGCGTCAAATTTCTGGCGGGTAAGATCCACATCCAAGTGTTTCGGACCTTCCGCGGTCGCCGTGATGAAGGGAAGATTGATGTTGGTCGTGGTCATGCCGGAAAGTTCGATCTTTGCCTTTTCCGCCGCTTCCTTCAAGCGCTGCATCGCCATTTTGTCTTTGGACAGATCGATGCCCTCTTTGCTCTTGAATTCGTCCACCAAATAATCCATGACGCGTTTGTCGAAATCGTCGCCGCCGAGCATATTGTTGCCGTTGGTCGCAAGCACTTCAAATACGCCGTCGCCGATCTCCAAAATGGAGACGTCGAACGTGCCGCCGCCCAAGTCATAGATCATGACTTTATGGTTGGATTTGTCTTTGTCAAGGCCGTACGCCAACGCCGCCGCCGTCGGCTCGTTGATGATACGCAAGACGTTCAGCCCCGCGATCTTGCCCGCGTCTTTGGTCGCCTGGCGCTGGCTGTCCGTAAAGTAGGCCGGGCAGGTAATGACCGCGTCGGTCACTTTGCTTCCCAAATAGCTCTCCGCATCCGCCTTGAGCTTGGAAAGGATCATCGCCGAAATCTCCTGCGGGGAGTACTTTTTGCCGTCAATCGCAACCTTATAATCGCTGCCCATGTGCCGTTTAATGGAGATCACGGTGCGGTCGGGGTTTGCCACGGCCTGCCGCTTTGCGACCTGGCCGACGATCCGCTGCCCGTCCTTTTGGAATGCGACGACAGAGGGCGTCGTGCGGGCGCCTTCCGGGTTGGGTATGACGACTGCTTCGCCGCCTTCCATGACGGCTACGCAAGAATTGGTTGTTCCTAAATCAATGCCGATAACTTTTCCCATAATAATCTATCCTCCGAATTGTTGTGTAAAATGAATTCCAAAATCAGTTCTACGGCGTTTGCCGCGAATGTCTGTTTTAACCGGTCACTTTGACCTGGGCGAACCGGATCACCTTGCCGTCGCGCTTGTATCCCTTGCGGAACACTTCCTTCACATAACCGGGCTCCACGCCGTCGGCGGCAGGCTCACTCATGATCGCCTCGCAAAACGTGGGATCGAATTCCTCGTTCAGCGGGTTGATCTCTTCGATGCCCTCTTCTTCGAGCAGCTTGCGAAAACTGCGCAAAACCATCTCGATTCCTTTTTTCGTCTTTTCGTCTGCACAGGAAAGAAGCGCCAGCTCCAAATTGTCGCCGACGGGCAGCACCTTGATCAGGATATCTGCTTTTCCGTCCAAATAGGCGTTGCGCCGGGTCTGTTCGTTGCGCTTGCGGAAATTGTCAAACTCCGCGGCGCTGCGCATCCACTTATCCTTATAGTCGGCCGCAGCGGCGTTGGCCGTTTCCAGCGCTCCCTGTAATTGTTCCAGTTTGCTTTGCTGTTCCTTTTCCGGCTTTTCGCCCTTTCCCTGCGCTTCCGCTTGCGTCTCTTCCTGCGCCGGCGGCTGCGCTCGTTCGGCCGCGTCTGCAGCCTGTTTCATTTCTTCGCTCATTTTTTCTCGTCCTTGTCGTCCTTCTCTTTATTCTTGTTGCTGATCAGTCCTTCCAGCGCCTTGCCCACGTTTTCCAGCACCGTGATCACCTTCGTATAATCCATGCGGATGGGGCCGATGACGCCGTATGTTCCTAAATTTTTGCCGCCCGCCGAATACGTCGCGGTCACGAGCGAACAATCTTCCGGAACGTCCGCATCGTCGCACGAACCGATCTTGACGTTGATCTGAATTTCATCGTCCTCGTCGCCGATCAGTTCCGCGATCTTATCCTTGCTGGAGATGACGGACAGGAAATTTTTTACGTTTCCGATGTCCTCGTACTCGGGATGCTTAAAGATCTTCTCCGCCCCCGATAAGACGACGTCCTCATCGCGCGGACGGGTATACATTTTCAGCGCATCGATGACCTCGCGCATGACCTGGCGATACTGCCCGAATTCTGCGAGCACCTCGTCCTCCACGTCTTTGGCTTCGGACAGCGACTTTCCCTCGAACAGTTTGGCTATGACGTGCGAAGCATTTTCCAGATCTTCTTCGGTCATATTTTCGGGGATCTCGATAAAACTGTCTCGCAAGATTCGCTCGCCCGTAACGATGACCAGCAGCGCACGGCCATCCCCGCATGCGAGCAGAGCCAAATTGCGGATCTTTTCTTCCTCGGCGCGCGGCCCGATCGCGACCGACGTGTAATCGGTCAGATCACTGATGACCTTTGCAACGTCCTTGATCAGGTGTTCCACGTCGTTCGACTTATGGCTGAACGCCTCATGGATATAGTCCAGGTCGCGCTCCGACAAGCCGCCCTTCTCCATCAGCTCCTCGATATAAAACCGATACGCCTGCGGCGAAGGAACGCGCCCGCCCGAGGTGTGAAACTGCGTCAAATACCCCAACTCCTCCAGCGAAGCGAGCTCGTTGCGCACCGTGGCGGAGCTGACGTCCGTCAAATGCTTTTCCGCGATGCTCTTGCTGGAAACCGGCACCGCAGAATTGATGTACTCGTCCACCACGATCTGTAAGATTTTCTTTTTACGGTCGGACATCTTCATCGCCGCAGCACCCCTCTTTTGAATTTTGGCACTTGATTTTCAACAATGTTAGCACTCTCAATCTTTAAGTGCTAACGCTATTATATATAGATTGTGCGGCGTTGTCAAGGGATTTATGCCAAAATTTTAAAAAATTTTTTTACGCTCGTCGCGCCGCCGCGCCGTTTTTCTTTTCTGTTTCGGCCCCTTTTGCGACAGCCGAACGGAAACGGCATACAAAAACGGCGGCCGAACGGCCGCCGTTTTTGTCATATCGGTAGGTTATTAAAACGAGTGATTGAATTAACTTTGCCAACGCAGATCCGATTATTTAATTAACTATGGTTTACTTATATTTGCATTATACAGCATTGCCGCGCCGTTTGTCAAACGAATGGAGCGCGCAAGGCAAAAAAATTTGCGGCAGTTTGCCTATTTTGTGCCCGAAGCCAGCACGCGCTTCGGGCGCGCTTTTCCGCCGATGCCGCCAACGCCGGCGTTCGCGAGCCGAACGCGATCAGCTTGAGCCGGAATCCTCTTTTCCGTCGGCCTTATCCTCGCCTTCCGCATGCAGCGACCGCGCGATCGCCGTACCCGCGCTCGTTCCGATGCGATCCGCCCCGGCCTCTACCATCGTGCGGAATTGTTCAACGGTACGGATGCCGCCCGAAGCCTTGACGCTGCAAGCGCCGCGGACCGCCTGTTTGAGCAGGCGCACATCCTCCGCTTTGGCCCCCTCGCCGAAATATCCGGTACTCGTCTTGACAAACGCCGCACCCGCATCGCGCGCGCAGTTTGCCGCACGGATCATCTCATCGCGGGTCAGCAGCGATGTTTCGAGAATGACTTTGACCGGGCGTCCCTGCGCAGCGCGCACGATCTTTTTGATCTCCCGCTTGACATAGGCATAGTTTCCGTTTTTGATCGCGGAAAGACAGACGACCATGTCGATCTCGTCCGCGCCGTCGGCAACGGCTCGCTTGGTCTCGTAAACTTTCGTGGCAGTCACGTTCTCGCCCATCGGGAAGCCGACCACGCACGCGATCTTTACCTGCGGGGCATTTTTTAAAAACTCGTTGCACGCCGCCACATAGACCGGCTGTACACAGACCGAATAGAATCCGTACTCGCGCGCTTCCTCGCACAAATTTCGGATTTCGCCGACAGTCGCGGTCTGCCGAAGCAAAGTATGGTCGATCATCTGCAACAGCCGCCGGATTTCCTGCAATTTTTTTTGCCGTTTGAACTCGGCAAATTCCTTCATCTCGTCGTCGGGAATGCTTGCGATTCCGTCGGGCAGCAAACCCTGCGCAGGCGCCGCGATCATTGACGGGGGTGCGCTCGTCTCCTCCCTTTTCTTTTTTCCGAATAAAAACATTTAAATCTCCTCCTCTCCGATCCAACGGTATATCAGCGGCGGCACGCGGTAGGACTCCTCTACGGAAAAAGCACTCGCCGCCAAACGAACTGCTTCCGGCGGGGCTTCGCCGCGGCTGTACATCTCCGCCAGCGTTTCGCCCGCCCGCACTCGCTCGCCCGCCCGCTTTTTCAGCCGAAAGCCGACCGTATGGTCGATCGCATCTTCCGCCCGCTTGCGGCCGCCGCCCAATTCGACGCATGCTTTTCCCAAAGCGAGCGCAGAAATGCGCAACACCCCGTCTGCATGCGCGCGAACGGGCGTGCAGACTTCGGCCAGCGGCAACAACGTCTCATCATACAGGGCGCGTATGTCTCCGCCCTGAGCGGCAACGATCTCTTCCAACTTTTTCAGCGCGGCGCCCGATTCGATCGCCTGCTCCGTTTCGCGAGCCGCTTCCGGCTCCGAGATGCCACGCACCAGCCGAAGGATCTTCCGCGCGTGAAACAGCGACAGTTCCGCCAACGCATTGCGTACATCGCCGCGCAAGACGCCGATCGCCTCGCGCACCTCTGCGTTGCAGCCGATCGAATCGCCGAGCGGCGCGCTCATGTCGGTAACCGCCGCGCACACGCGCCGCCCCGCCGCTTTGCCGATGCGCACCATCAGCCGCGCCAATTCCTCCGCACGTTCGGGCTCGCGCATGAACGCGCCGTCGCCCGTTTTTACGTCCAGCAAAATGACGTCGGCAAAGGACGCGAGTTTTTTGCTCATCACCGAAGAGGCGATCAGCGGAATACTGTCAACCGTCGCCGTCACGTCGCGCACGGCATACATTCGTTTATCCGCCGGCACGGTACGATCGGTCTGGCCGGCGATCGCGCCGCCCACGTCCTGCACTTGCCGTTCGAATTCTTCCGCCGTCAGATCCACCCGAAGGCCGGGAATGCTTTGCAGCTTATCCAGCGTACCGCCCGTATGGCCCAAACCGCGACCCGAGTATTTGGCGCAACGCACGCCCAGCGCACACAACACAGGCACGAGGATGAGGGTGGTCGAATCGGACACGCCGCCGGTGGAATGTTTGTCTGCACACAGCCCCGAAAAGGCAGGGCGCGGCGTTTTCTCGCCGCTCGCCGCCATCGCTTTGGTCAACGCAAAGCACTCCTCGTCTGTCATGCCGTTGAGCAGCGTCGCCATGCAGAAGGCCGCGATCTGTGCGTCCGAAGCACTTTTGTCGGCGACGGCCCGCACAAAATAGCAGATTTCTTCCTCGGATAAAGTATGGCTCTTTTTTTTGGAATCAATGATATCATAGACGGTCATTCGACAAAACCTCCCGCCCTTCGGCTATCTTCGTGCCAACTCCGAACGCCCGATGTGATACAATACACGAAAATCGCTCGGAGGAGACCATGTATTTGCTTGCCAGCGCCGCCATGGGCGGGCTGTATCTGTTGCTTTTGTTCGGCGCGTGTTTTGGCGGCGTCGCCGGGATCAAGCTCTACAACCGACGGATGCGCGAAGAATATGAACGCACCCTGCGCGAACAATGGGAAAGCGAACGGCAGGACCAAAATGCTCCGCCGCCGCCCGAAAAAGAGGACGGGCAACCCGCACCGCGTCCGCAAAAGATCTATTATATCGTCGAAAAAAAACGATCGCGCCCGCAAACAGACTACGCCGAGCCGCGCGAGATCCATTTTCAAAAATAGCAGGCCGCGCCCGTCGGGCGCGGCCTGCGAACGCTCATTCGACGCGCGTGACGTTCGCGCCCTCGTCCCAAAGGCGCTCCAGATGATAGAACAGGCGGGATTCGTCGTTGAAAATATGCACGATCACATCGCCGTAATCCAAAACGCCCCAGCGCCCGTCTTTGACGCCTTCGGTCCGGCGCGGCTCGATACCCTCCTGTTTGGAAAACTGTTCCTCCAAATTTTCACACAGCGCCTTGACCTGCGTCGTGTTGCGGCCGCTGGCAATGACAAAATAATCGCACAGTGCGGTCTTTTCGCGCACATCGATGATGAGGATGTCCTCCGCCTTTTTGGACGAGAGATAGGTTGCGACATCTTGGGTAAACTTCAATGAATCCATGAACGACTCCTTTTCTTTTTATAATATTCGTATGCGCGAACGGTGAGCGGATAGATCGCCGCCTTCGCTTTTTTTAAAAATTTCAGCTCGCTTTTCAGACAGCGGTACAGGCACTCGTCCAAATCACGCGCAAAAATGCGGCGCAATTTCCCGACGCCCGGAAAATCGCGCCCGGGCTCCAGCATGTCAGCCAAAAAAATGATCTTTTCCAACATGCCCATCTCCGGACGTCCGGAGGTGTGGTAGCGCACGGCGTTGAGCACGTCGGCATCCGTCACGCCGAAGCGATGTTCCGCCATATACGCCCCTGTATACTGATGCAGGACGGGCGCGGGAACGTCGTCGGGCGGCGCAAACCCCGCCAGCTCCGGAGCGGTCGGGGCGACATATTTGGCCACATCGTGCAGCCCCGCAGCCAAAATGATCGCATGCTCGGAAACTTTATATTTCGCCCCTACCTCCGCCGCCGTCATGGCGACGCGCACCGTATGTTTGCGGCGGGCGGGCTTTAAATATTGCAGAGCTTCTTTGACACACTCCACCCGATAAAGCTCGTTCGCTTCGATGTAATCGACCACTTCGCCGGGCAAGTACAGGTGCAGTTCTTCGCCGAACGCGCACAAAACGCGCGCTTTGGTCGAAGAGATGTCTCGCCCCGTAAATTCCAACACCTGAAACGGTTTGGAAAAGCGCGCGGCAAAGCGCGCCTGCTCGGCGCGAAAATCCGCATCTACCCCCGTGCGGCGGCAGGCGACCAATTCGGCCAGCTGCAAGATCTCCTCCGGCTCCCGCCAGGTGTAAAAATCCTGCAACATATCCGCCCCGACCAACAAATACAGCGTCGCGTCCGGATAGAGTTGATGAAAATGCCGCAACGTACGACAGGTATAGCTCGTGCCCCCCGCGTTGATCTCATAGGCACTGACCTCGCAATTACGGATGCCCGCAAAAGCAAACTTTGCCATTTGCAGGCGATCGTGCGCGGGCGCCATGTTTTTTTCCTGTTTGTGCGGCGGCACGAATGCCGGCACGACAATGATCTTATCCGGCTGCAAGACTTCCGCCGCCGTGCGCACGAGCTGTACGTGTTCGAGATGGACGGGATCGAACGACCCGCCGAAGATCGCAATTTTCATAGGCTCACCGCCTTTTCAGAAGAGGATTTCGTGGTTATGGCTCTTTTGGAGCCGGTTCATACCCTTTTCGGCAAAAATTTCCTTTTTTTCAGTATAGCACATCTTTTCCGCGCGCGCAAGGTTTAAAAAAAGGATTTTCGGACAAAAATCATTGCAAAACCTGCCGCGGCACGCCTGCGGCGGAGGAAATATGAAAAAAATCGATTTACCGCTCTGGTCGGATACGCTCTTTCTCTTTATCTGCTGTTTTTTGCTCAGCTTCTGCGCGCTGCGCTATTTTCTGCGGGGACTATGGCTCTGCCTCGTCTTGGCCGCAGTGATCGCCGTTTCTTGCGCGATACTCCTGCATCTTCTCCTCCGTCGTCGGCGGCAAAAACGACATGCCGCCGAACAGGAACGCGAAAAAGTTGCCGCCCTCGCCTTTCATTTGGCGCTGGATTCGCCTGCGCACAACGCCGCGCGCATCGCCGAATGTCTGAACGCGCAAGACGATCGAGCGGCTCCCTTTCGCGCGGTAAACGGGCGGGCGGTTTCGGATTGCGCGACGGTATTCCCGCTGTTTCGCTTTGAACGAGTGACGGCGGACGATTTGGTTTGCGTCCTGCGAGATGCGAGCCCGCACAAAACGGTATGGGCGGGCGGATTCACCGACGAAGCGCGCAAACTTGCCGACACGTTCGAGCTGCAGCTCAAAGACGCGACGCAAGTTTACGCCCTCTTGCAAGACAGCGGCTGCCTGCCCGAAACCATGCTCGCTCCGCCGACACAAAAAACCGATTGG
>CALVHT010000073.1 GCA_944328645.1 uncultured Clostridia bacterium | reverse complement strand
GCTCCGTCGCGAATCTTGGCGCGGCTATGCATTTTCGGGGGCGTTTCTGCTCCTGTTTTCGCTGTTGACGGTCTTCCCGCTCTACTATATCCTCTCGGGCGGGCTCTTGCTTTCGATCGCCGTTTTGATCCGATTTTTCGGAAAAAAATCCGCTTGAGGCCCCGCGCGCCTCTCGGCGCTTTTCTCTTTTCGTAGCAGACGTGCCGCCGCATTTCTCCTGGAAATGCGGCGGCACGTTTGGCATTTTTTACAGATCCGCTGTGCGGGAAGCGCTGCCCGTCAAAACTCGATGTGTTTGAAATCTTTTCGAGAGGAGCGGCGGTACAGGATCACCTTACGGCCGATGACTGCGACGCACTCCGCCCGCAATGCAGCCGCCAGTTCCGCGCCCAGCGATTGCGCGTCTTCCTCGGCGTTGGTCAAAACGTTGATCTTGATCAGTTCGCGCGCTTCCAACGCATCCGAAAGAGAACGAACCAAATTTTCGCTCATGCCACCCTTGCCCAACTGTGCGACGGGCTGTATGGTTGCCGCAATGCTCTTCAAATGACTCCGTTGCTTGCTTGTCATGTTTTTTCCTCGCTTCAATCTTTAAAGGTAAATTCCACGCCGCCGACGACCACCGTGTCGTCCTCCTGCACGCCGCGCTTTCGCAGTTCCGCAATGACGCCTTTGTCTTTGAGGACCTTTTGAAAATACGCCATCGAATCGGGATCGGACAGGACTACGTTGCGCTCCAACATGTCCACCAATCCGCCCGTCACATACCAAACGGCTTCTTCTTCGTCTTTGTCTATAAAAAATTCGTTGACGTCGGGCAGATCGTACGCAAATTCGTCCGCCGGGATCGGCTCCGCGGGCGGAAGAGTGTCCAATATCTGCCAGATCCCCTCGATCAATTCCCGCACGCCTTCGCCCGTCACCGCCGCGATCGGATAAATGCGGAGCGTTGGCCATTGAGCGCGAAATTGTTCGACCTTCTCGCGCGCACCATACACGTCGCACTTATTGAGCGCGACGATCTGCGGTCGGTCCGCCAGCGTTTGGCTGTACTCGCGAAGCTCCTCATTGATGCGCCGAAAATCCTCGCACGGATCCCGCCCCTCCATGCCCGAGATGTCTACGACATGTACCAGCATGCGCGTGCGTTCGATGTGCCGCAAAAAATCATGCCCCAAGCCCGCTCCGCCGGCGGCCCCCTCGATCAAGCCCGGAATATCTGCCGCCACGAACGAACGATCATAATATTTTACCACGCCGAGGTTGGGCGAAAGCGTTGTAAAATGATAGTTGGCGATCTTGGGTTTAGCCGCGCTGATCTTGGACAGCAGCGTGCTCTTCCCCACATTGGGGAACCCGACAATGCCGACATCGGCAATGACTTTCAGTTCGAGAATGAGCGTATGCGGCTGCGTCTTTTGCCCTTTTTGCGCAAAATGCGGGGCGTGGCGCCGCGCCGTCGTGAAGCGCACGTTCCCTTTTCCGCCGTTGCCGCCGCGCGCGAGCATCTTTCGTTCGCCGTCCGAATAGACGTCACAAAGGATCTTCCCCGTCTCCGCGTCCCGTACCAGCGTGCCCAAGGGAACAAAGATCTCTACATCCGCTCCTCCCTTGCCAAAACAATTATTCGTGCCGCCGCGCTCGCCGTCCCCCGCACGGAATCGAGACCCGAACCGGAATTCGACGAGATCGTTCCTGTCCTTGTCCCCGACAATATACACATCGCCGCCCTTGCCGCCGTCGCCGCCGTCCGGGCCGCCGTTGGCAAATCCTTTGAAGCTCTTGAACGAGTTCATCCCGTCCCCGCCGTTTCCCGCCTGCACGGTAATTTTGACTTTATCCGTAAACAATGCTGTCATGCGTTCTCCTTCCTTTCTTGTATGCGTCGGCCCTGCGCATCCTCGCCCTGCCGCATCGCGTCGCAAACCGACCGAAGCGGACAGCGCGCGCAGTCCGGCTTTTGCGCGTGGCAGATCCGCCGTCCATGCCAAATCAGCCAATGGTGCGCTTTGGACCAATCGGACTGCGGGATCACCGCCTTGAGCTGCTCCTCCGTTTTCAGCGGCGTGGCGGCATGCGCCAATCCTAAGCGGTTGCTCACGCGAAATACGTGCGTATCCACGGCGATCGCGTCCTTTTCAAACCAAACGGCAGACACGACGTTCGCCGTCTTTTGCCCGACGCCGGCCAATGAGCGAAGCTGCGCAAACTCTTCGGGAACTTTGCCGCCGAACTTGTCCACAATGTCGCGCGAAGCGGAAAGAATGTGCGCCGCCTTGCTGCGATACAGCCCACAGGAAAAAATATACTTTTCCAATTCCGTCTGCGAAAGCTGCAACATCCGCGCAGGCGTATCGTGCTCGCGAAAGAGCTCTGCCGTCACTTTATTTACGCGCTCGTCCGTACACTGCGCGGATAAGATGACCGCGATCAGCAGCTCGTAGGCCGAACGATAGTGCAGCGCCGGCCGTGTATCCGCATACAACTCAGACAAAATCTGTAATGCCTTTTTTGCGTTTTCTGCATCCATGCCGCTATTTTACCATAAAATGCAAGCGAAAACAAGGCTTTTTGCGCGTGAATTCGCAATTCAAATGCGCGTAACGCGAACACGGCCGCCGTAAGAGTCCGCCCGAAAAAAGCCGACAAACGCACTGTATCCTCCGCCGGCGACGATGTGCCGCGCGCGCGCCAGATCATAGGCGCCGATGCGCGCGGAGATACCGCACCCGACGTTCGCTTCGCGCGGGGTAGAAACGGCGTTCGCCGCAACGCCGCTCCGCTTGAGACGCGCAATGCAGTCCAATGCCTGCGCGCGGGAGCGAAAAACCGCTAAGACTGTTGTCATATTCCTTCTCCTTGGTTTTTCCGCAGGCAACTTTTTTGCGCCGCGGCATATATTACAATATATGAATTTGGGGGCGGATTTTGTTTTTCGCACCGAGGAGAATTGTATGATCTATTTTGACAATGCGGCGACCGGCGGGCGCAAACCCCCATCGGTGGTGAGCGCCGTACTCGCATCGATCGAAGGAATTTGCGGCAATCCTGGCCGCAGCGGGCACGCCCTGTCTGTCGCTTTGGCCGAAAACATACTGCGCTGCCGCCGCCTGCTCTGCCGCTTTTTCGGCGGAGCGAGTTATGAACGCGTCATTTTGACCAAAAACTGCACCGAAGCGCTGAACATCGCGCTATTCGGTCTGTTGCGGACGGAACCGCCCCCGCAAACGTTGCCGCACGTGATCAGCACGGTCGCCGAACACAACTCCGTTTTGCGCCCCCTCCTTTTCTTGGAACGAATCGGCCGGATCCGGCTGACTTTGGTCCCGTTGCAGGAAGGACTTTTGCGGCCGGAAGCGATCGCAGCGGCAGCGCGAAACGACACTGCTTTGGCCGTCTTTACGCTCGCCTCCAACGTAACGGGCATCTCCGTCGATCCCGCGGCCGTGCGCGCGCTTCTTCCGCCCCGCGTACGGATCGTCTGCGACGGCGCGCAGGCCTGCGGGCACATCCGCATCGATATGGCCCGCGCAGGAATCGACGCATTGGCCGTCGCGGGACATAAAGGCATGCACGGCATCCAAGGAAGCGGCGCGCTCCTGCTGTCGGACTCCCTTTCTCCCGCCCCCTTCTTTTACGGCGGAACGGGAAGCGAAAGCGATAACCCTGCCATGCCCGACTTTTATCCCGATCGTTTGGAAGCAGGGACCCTATCCTGTCCGGCGGCGGCTTCTTTGGCCGAGGGAACCATCTACTTGGAAAGCGCGCTGGAGCAAAACGCTGCGCGCATACGCGCGATGAGCGCACGGCTGATCGAAGGATTGCGCGCGATATCCGCCGTGCGCGTCTATTCCCGCCCAAATCCGTTCGGGATCGTGGCGTTCGCCTGTGCGCATCTGCAATCGGAATTTTTTGCCCAACGGCTTTCCGACGAATACGACATTGCCGTGCGCGGCGGTCTGCACTGTGCTCCCCGCATGCATGCGGCGCTGGGCACGCTGGAAACGGGATTGGTTCGCGCCAGCCTCTCCGAATTTAATACCGACGGCGAGATCGGTCGGTTTTTGGAGGCGGCGCGCTCGATCGCCGCCGACTAAGCGCACCGCCCCGTTCCAAAGAACGGGGCGGACGATTACATTTTTTTCAATTTACGAATGACCTGCTCCAGCTTCTTGCGCTTGGCGGCATCCAGCATGGGATACACAACGGCGTAGAATTGGTCCAAGTCAGAATCCGAAAGCGTTCCCGCCTTGCGGCCGCGCTCCGCCTCCCGGTAGATGGCGCGCAGAATATCCGCCTCGCCTTTGCCTTCGAATACATTGGCCATCTGTTTGGCGACGTCGGCCACATCATCGGGGATGCCGCTGTTTCCCCCCTCTTTTGAATACGAATTAAAATCTTTCATCTTTCACCTCCGAAACTCTCTGCTATCATGTATATGCGGAGCAGCCGAACACGGCGCCTCCGCGGGAGGTTTTTATGGAATTGATCCTGTTGGCTCTCCTGCTGCAATTTTTGCAAAAAAACACTTCGGAGGCGCGGCGGCTCGATGACCGAAAGGCTCTCGCCGCCTACCTGGAAAGCGGCGACTGGGGCGCGCTGTTGCGCAGCGAACGGTTTCAGGCATCGGAAGCGGGCGCCCTCGGAAAGCATCTGGCTGACCTGTTTGCCGCGCTGCAAAACCCGCAGGCACTGCTCGCCCGCCTCGGAAAAGAGACGGGCAGCGCGCCGCTCTCTGCGCTCTTTTCGGGCGAAGCGGTCGATTTCGCCGCGCTGGCGCAACTCTTTCAAAAGCCCGCCGCGGCGGCGCCGGAAACGGCCAATCCGTTCGCGCCCGTCGCGCGCATCGCCGATCCCGAGATCCTCTATCGCCTCAATCGCTATTTCGCCGAATGACGGCGGGCACGAATCAAAAACGGCCGCGGAAGGCAATCCCTTCCGCGGCCGTTTTTGATTTATCGCGCGGCGATGGCCGCAAGAATATTCGTCAACTCGGGGTCCTTGTAATCGGCGAACGTTTGGGCCGGCGAAGCGAGAGCCCCGTCCGCGGTGGTGATCCCCACGCCATGGATGCAAGTTCCGTTCGGCCAATAAATTTTGGCGGTGGTCAGCTTGACGGCCTCCTCCAAGAGCGGGTTGTAATAGGTCGCTTGCATGATCCCCTTTCCGTAGGTCGAAGCGTTTCCGTCGCCGACGGTATCGGTGATATAGATATCGCCATACTCCAAGGTACCGTAGCTGATCATCGCCCCAAGCAGCGCTTCCGAGGCGGATGCCGTGTTTCGATTTGCCGCCACATAGACGCGGCTCCCCTGCAAATAGTTCGCATATTCGTTGCCGGCCGCGCGGAAGATCTCCTCTTTCCCGTTCCCGTACTGCGCCGTCATCACGATCGCGTCCTCGCTCTTTGCGTCCCGCAGCAAATAAGAAGCAATGCCGCACATCACCTCAACGTCTCCGCCGCCGTCATTGCGCAAATCGAGCAACAGCGTGCTCTCTCCGTCCGCGCGGTATTGTTCGAGAGCGCGGCCGAAATCCGCCGCGGCATTCCCATAAAATCCGGAAAGAGAAAGATACGCCCCTTCCGTCACCTGTTCATCCACATCCACATAGTCGCTCACGTCCGTCCAAACGATTTGCTCGCCCGTCTTCAGGTTTGCGTATGCTCTTCCGTCCGCCGCATACAGAACATAACTTTCCGTGTACGTCTCCAAACGCACGGTCACATACGAACATCCCTGCGTTTGCGTCGGAGATTCGCCGGAAAGGCGCAGGCACACCTCTTGATCCTCGCCGTAATTTGCAAACAGCGTACTCAGCGCGGCATACGAATATCCCCCTCCTTCGGCGGTAAACGTATCCTGCACGGACTGTTCGCTGTCGCCGATGCCCGTCACATACATCCCCGCGCGAACCTTGCCGGTAAAAAAGACGGGCGAGTTGATTGCAACGGAAACTATTTTGTTGGAATTGCTGAAAAAAGACAGCCCCGTTCCCGTCTTGATGCCTTGATTCGAATTGACGATGACGTCGTATTCCTCCTTGGTATAATAGGCCGAATAGCGGTCCAGCAAAGACTCCGCCCCGTCGATGGCCGCCTGCCAAAAGTCCTCGTCCGCAATATCGTCGATGTATTCGCGGTCAATCATCTGCTTGAACCACAGCAAGGAACGGATTCCGCCGTCCAAAGTCAGCCGGCTGACATAAAAACCCGCAAAAAAGATGACCGCGGCAACTGCAATGGCAGCCGCCGCAATCCCTATTTTTTTCCAGAAACATTTTTTGGAAGTTTGCTTTCCGTTTGTCTGCATACATTCTCCTTTTTAGATCGCCGCGCTATCGTGCGCTGCCAAACGTCTCCCAAGGCAACGGCAAAAACTCGGCAAGTTTCATGGTCTTTTCCGGCTCTGCGCAGACCAAAAACTCCGTGTCCGCATTGCGCGGAGAAAGCAACAGCAAAAATTCGCGGCAACACCCGCAGGGGGTCATGAGCGCCCCGTCGCGATCGACGCAGACGACCCGCCGCACGATCGTTTCACCGTCCGTGACCATCGTCGATGCGGCATTTCGCTCCGCGCAAAAGCCCAATCCGCACGCAAGATCCAGATTGACGCCCGCATAATATTTTCCGTTTCCGCCTTCGATCACCGCGCTGACAAAGCCTGCCGAGCAGTGTTCTCCGTATACTTTCGGATTTAAATTCTCGCGCGCCAGCGCGAGCATTTCCCGATATGTCATCAGTATGTTCCCCCCACGCGGAAATTAAACCCGGCTGAGCCCTTCTCGCTGCGCCTGGGCAGCAACCGCCTGCGCCACGGCAGGCGCCACGCGCGGATCGAACGGCGATGGAATGACATATTCCCGAGAAAGCCGCTCGCCGGCCAATTCCGCCAGCGCCCGCGCCGCCGCAACTTTCATTCCCTCGCTGATCTCTTTGGCCCGCACGTCCAGCGCGCCGCGAAACACGCCGGGAAACGCCAAAACATTGTTGATTTGGTTGGGAAAATCGCTGCGCCCGGTGCCGACGATAAACGCGCCTGCCTCCAGCGCTTCCTGCGGATAAATTTCCGGCTCCGGATTCGCCATGGCAAAAACGACGCTCTTGCCCGCCATGCTCTGCACCATCGTGCGCGAGAGCTGCTTCGGGGCAGAGACCCCTACAAACACGTCGGCGCCGCGCACCGCATCCGCCAATCCGCCGCGCAGTCCTTCTCGGTTGGTACAGCGGGCCATTTCCGCCTGCGCATCCGTCAGCCAAGGTTCCCCCGCGCAGACGATGCCGTTGCGATCAACCATGGTCACATGCTCTGCGCCGCATGCGAACAGCAGTTTTGCGATGGCAATGCCCGCGCTGCCCGCACCACAGATCACGATGCGCGCGTTGCACAGCTCTTTTTCCGCCAGCTTGAGCGCATTGAGCAGCGCCGCGCAGACAACGATGGCGGTCCCATGCTGGTCATCGTGAAAGACGGGGATATCCAGCTTCTCTTTCAGCCGACGTTCGACGGAAAAACACTTGGGCGCACAGATATCCTCCAAATTGATGCCGCCGAACGAAGGGGCGATCATTTCCACCGCCCGCACGATATCATCCTCGTTTTGACCGGACAGAACGATGGGAATGCTGTCAATGCCCGCAAATTCGCGGAACAGGATGCTCTTTCCCTCCATAACGGGAAGTCCTGCCAACCCGCCAATATTTCCCAGCCCCAAAACCGCACTGCCGTCCGAGACGACGGCGACCGTGTTCCATTTTCGCGTATATCGATACGCCGCTTCCGGGTCTTTTGCGATCTCGCGGCAGGGTTGCGCGACGCCCGGCGTATAAGCCAAAGAAAGCGCCTCCTTGTCTTGGATCTCGATCCTTGAGCGAACCTCATACTTCCCGCGCAGCGACGCATGCAGGCGCAGGGATTTTTCGTAAACGTCCATTGTTTCCTCCCTATTTTCCAAAAAGCCGGACCGCTCCGCTCGGAGCGGGAGCCGGACGCATCAAACCAATTTATTTAAGATCGTGATGACGCGAAAGGTGACCGCATCCGAAAACTTGCGCAAGTTGAGCCCCATCACTCGTTCGATCTTATCCAGCCGATACATCAGCGTATTGCGGTGCATGTATAGATTGCGCGAAGTTTCGCTCACGTTCAGGCTGTTTTCCAAAAATTCTTCCGCCGTATTGATCATGTCTTCATCCTTCAAAATCTCCTTTGCATCTCCCTCCAACAGGATGGAAAGGTACTCGTTGAGCTTATTTTCGGGAATGTCTTCCATCATCTTGATGAGGACATACTCGCGATAACTGTGCACATATCCCTTGGCCGTAAACAGTGCGCTCATGCGCAGCGCCGCACTCGCCTGCTGGTAAGAAAGGCTGATGTCCTCGAAATGGCGGAACGCCCCCCCGACCCCTACATGCGCCTTGATGCCCAGTTCTTCCAACAAAGACCGGGCGAGAAAGGAGGCAAAGTCGGCTGCCGATTGGTATTCGGACTCCGGATCGACGAACTTGATAAACGCGCAGTCTTTGCCGGATACGGCGACGGCGCAATCC
>CALVHT010000072.1 GCA_944328645.1 uncultured Clostridia bacterium | reverse complement strand
GTTAAGACGAACCTATCTAAATTGCATAAAATTAGGCGTGTCTCAAACTGACACGCCTATTGTATAATATCATTTGAAGCAAAAATGTCGAATCGGCGGCGAATTTGTGACAAAATTTTTATCTCATCGCGCACCCTGCACGGACAAAATCACTCCCAACGAAAATTTTCTCTTCCGGCCCCCTCTTCAAAATGCTGCCGCACGATCCCCAGATCGACGTCGCTGTAAAATCCTTTGGTCCGCTCGAGTCGAACGACTCCGTCACCGACCAGGGAAAATCGAAATTTTTGTTGGTTCAGCGCCGTTGGAGCAAGCAACGCCGCCGCAACTCCGCGATTGTACCAAGCGGGAAACCCTTCGCCCCCGCCCACCTCCCAAAGGCGCTTGCTCTTGTGTTCCACGCCCTGTGTTTTTCCATACCCGAGCGCAATGACGCACACCAACTTTTCACCTGAACTTAATTCAGCCGCACGCTTTGCCCATCTTTTGGATACGGTGAGCGCTACCCAGCAACTGTTCAATCCGAGGGCCTGTGCCGCCAGCACAACGCGTTCCCCGTAATACCCGACCCGTTCTTCTAAATCGGGCGCGGCACGGCCTGCTGCCACGATATAATTTTCGACGCCCGAAAATTTCCCGTAATGCGCCAAAAACGAGCGGAATGCCCGCGGCTCGTCCGTTACCAGCCGCATAGAAAGATCCCCCTGCCGATTGCACGCATCGATCTCTTCGCGCAACCGATCGACAATTTCGCCCGGGATGCGCCTCGGCTCGTAAACACGCACCGAATGGCGCGCCCGCATGATCTCCCAGCTTTCCATACGATCTTTTTTGAAACCTCCGCCAAAAGACAGACACGGCACGAAAGCCTGTATCCCTCTTTATTTTGTTTCAGTATACCATATTTTTCCGCTTCAACGCACGCAAAAATGCGCCGTTTATAAAGATTTCCAAAAGATACGCGGATTTTAAACGTTTTCCTTGCATGTTTCCGGTTCCTATGTTATACTGAAATCGATGAATATATAAATCAACTTTCGTCCTCGGAGGAAAAAATGGATCAAACGATTTCAATTTGCTACAGCGGCAATCGACGGGTTTTCCCCGGCTTGCTCTTATCCGTGCTGTCTTTGGCACAATATACCGCCCGACCGTTGCATGTTTACGTGCTCTCCATGGACGTACACGAACAGGATCCGTCATTCGTTCCGTTCACACAAAATCAAGTGGATATTTTGACGCACGTTTTGCAAGAAAAAAACCCACAAAGTCGCGCCGAACTCATCGATGTGACCGAGTTGTACCGCCGCACGCTGCTCGAGAGCAAAAACTCTCAAAATTATTATACGCCCTACACGCTCCTGCGCCTGTATCTGAATGATCTTTCCGGGCTTCCCGACAAGCTGATCTATCTGGATATTGATACCATGTGCGCCTCGGACATCGGTCAATTGTACGATATCGACATCGAAGGATACGAATACGCTGCCGCCTTGGATTGTATGGGACGGTTTTGGATCCATCCCCGATATTGCAACGCCGGGATCCTACTGCTCAATTTAACGGAAATTCGCCGCACGCGCCTGTTTGAACGCGCCCGCGAATATCTGCTCACGCACAAGTTAGTCATGCCCGATCAGACAGCCCTGCATCGGCTGAGCAAAAGACGAAAATATCTGCCCCGCCGCTTTAACGAACAGCGGAACTTACACGCCGATACGGTCATCAAGCACTTTTGCCGCGGCATCAAATTTTTCCCGTTCTTTCACCTGTACAATTACAAACAATGGGAACGGGAGAAAGTACACAAAAAACTCAAGATCTTTTATTTCGACGATTTATACGCCCGCTACGATGCACTGGCTGAACAATTTAATTTATCTGAATAAACAACGGCACCGCTTTTCTGCTTTGAAATCGCGGTGCTGTTTATGCATTCGACCCACAAACCAAACGCCGCGCGGCAATCCCGACCGTGCGGCGTTTGTATCAGTTGCTTTTCGGTAAAGCGGTGCGCGCGCGGCGCTTTTCCTGCAATTTCGCGAATGCGTCATGTACATTCATGCCGATTCCCAGCAAAATCCAGGTATAGTACAAAATAAAACGCCAAACGATGACATACCAAAACAAAACGCTTTCCGTCAAAACGGCAAACGCCGCCATGAAAACCGTTTCGACAGCGCCCGAATTTCCGGGCGTGGGGATGAACGTCGCCGCGTACGTCGCATACATGGCAAGAGCCATCACCAAAAACAATAACGGCCCGCCCTGGTACCCCATCACCTCACCGCCGCACATGGCGACCAGCACCAAATACGGAAGAATCAGTTCAATGATCGGCTCTCCCAAACAGAGCAAGAACAAGACCAAAAACACTTTGGGCTTTTTATAAACGAATTGCGAGATGATTGCGAAATCGTCTACCCATTGGCGAATCCGGCTCTCCCACTTGGATGCATTCTTGATCAATTTGATCTTATGCAGGAGCTTGACAAACAGGTTCACCGTCCAAGAAACGGGACGCGGCAAAAATACTACCAGCGTGACGAAAACCGGAATAAAAGCGTTGATGCCGAAACCGATCCAGCCACAGATCAAGATCGTGCGGCGCATCGCTTCGCTTCCGATCACGGAAAGCTGCCCTGCGCCGAACCCCATCACCAGTGCCGCGACGACGGTAAAACCGAGCATATGCACCCCGTATTTGACCATCGTAATGGACGCAGCCTTTGCGCCCGGCACACCCGATTTATATAGGTGGTAAATCTGCATCGGCTGCCCTCCCGAAGAAAAGGGCGTAATGCATTCGTAATACTTCCCGACCAGAGCGGTCTTCATGTCTTTGCGAAAACCGAGCGAACAGCCGCTCGTCTTTCCCAAAACCGTAAATTTCAGCGTCTCCATGATAAACATCACGCCAAATAAGACGAATGCGGCAAGAATATACCACCAATTCAATTGCGAGAATACTTCCCGAAAAGTCGCCGTGTCTCCCTTTTGTAAGGTATTGCTCAGCGTCCAAAGCGCATATACCACACATCCGATGATCGCCAGCGAAAACACAAAACTGATTGTATTTTTGCGGCGCTGTCTTTTCAAATTTCCGCCATATGCCGATTCGTCCGGACCTTTTTGCTCTTCCGCCGTTACCGCCATACTCTCCGGCTTGTCCGGCATTGACTCCGCGCGCGAATCGTCCGGCGGTATCGGTTCCAAAGGATTCGTCTTCGGAACATCTCCGCCGTGTTTGTTTTTCTTCATATAAAACCATACCCAAGTTTTTTTCTGCCCCTCATTGTACCATATCTGCGGCAAATAGGCTATCAAAAAACGCCATGGCATCCCAAAAAAATCCGCTCAAGGGCAAATTTATAAAGTTTCTTTGAAGTTTCTTTGTCTTTTCTTTGTAACTTTTTCTGCCTTTGTCCAAGAACGGCCTCGAATGTGTGACATTGCAAACAAAGACAGAGCCGCAAGCGCCGGAGCGGCAGCCAAACACAAAAAAGAGGCGCGCATCGAAGCGATACCCGCCAACCACCCAGCCGATGCAGGCAATACCGCCGCTCCCACATCTTGGGAAATGGCTAAAGAGGCGAGCATCCAGCCGCCCGTGTGCGGCAAAAAATCGCTCGCCGCTTCCTTCGCCCCCGGGGAGAGAAACCCGACGGACAGACCGCAAAGCGCTGCGCAAATCAGTGCGGGAATTTCGGGCAGCAATGCCGCCCCTATGTAAAGAACTGCCGTGATGAGCGCAGAAACGATCAGAACACGATTGGACGGCTTATTGCGCCGCTGCAACAAGCCCACGTACAGCGAACCTCCCAACCCCAGACACAGCGCGAACAATGCACAGCCGCCGAGTATCCCGCCGGTTTCCGAATCGAGCGCACCGGCTACAAACGACGTGATCCATTGGTTCATGACGACTTCCGCCCCATAGCCGAAAAAAACTGCCAGCAATGCAAACAGGTAAAAAGGCTGAAATCCCGCCCGAACGGATGCCTCTTTGACGCGACGGGGAAAATGCGCGAAAAACAAGAGCACAAAGGCCACCATCGGCACGAACGAGAGGATAAAGACCGCCCCATTCCAGCATTCCGCCCCAAACAATACAAGCCAAACGAATAAAAACAGACAGAGCGCGACCTGTGACCAGGCATACACGGTGTGCAACAAGTTCAGAGACGCTCCGCCCTTTCCGGACGGAAGTCCGTCGGCAACATTCGACAGGACCACTTCCAGCATGCCGCCCGCAAAAGCAAAAATCACCGTCGCCGCCACAATGCCGCCGTAAATATTTTCGAACAGATACGGGACCGCACCGTATAGCCAAAGCCCCGCACAACTCATTGCCGCGGCCGCACAAGCCAATTTGCGCGTTCCGACCCGATCGACCAAAAACAACAGCAGGCAATCGGCGCACATCTGCGCCGCAAACCCCACCGCAGTCAACAACCCCATCTGCAGGGCATTCAATCCGTACAGCCGCATAAACGGAACGAACAGCAGTGCGCTCAGGTTTGTTACAATCGCTTGGTTGGCACTTCCCGCCATACATGCCCGTGCCGTACGCCTCGTGTTTCTTGTGTCCATATCGCCCGTCCGCCGTAAAAAATATCCGTTATCATCCTATGCGGACGCAAACCGTTTTGCGAATCGAACGGATTTCTTTCGTCTGCGGCACGGTGCTTGACAAACGCATCAAAATCTGTTACTGTTAACATATGAATATCGATTCCGTTTTACAACGGTTCGCCTTTTTACCCATCGGCGAACAAAACCCCAAAATCAAACAGGTCCGGGCGATCGCCTCCAACTCCAAACCCAATCCGCACAAACTGTTCGCGGCGGAAGGAATTTGGATTTTATCGCTTTGCGAGAAGTTTCAGACCCCTTTGGACTGCCTGATCCTTTGCCCGGATCACATCCGCACGCCCGAGGCGGCAGCTTTGGCCGAAAAACTGGCCGAGCGTACGCAGGAACGGTATTTGGTTTCCGCAAAGACCTATGAGAAGATCTCCGAGCGCGGACAACCGGACGGATTGTTTGCTCTGGCGCAACTGCCCGCCCACGATCTCGAGCGCTTCCGCCCGGGGGCAGATGCGGTCGTCCTCGTCCTCGACGGCATTGAGATCCCCGGAAATGTTGGCACCATGCTGCGCATGGCGGACGGGGCGGGGATCGACGGAGTATTTTTGTGTAACCGCAAAGCCCGCCTCACCCATCCCAAGCTCATCAAGGGAAGCCAAGGAGCCATCCTGTCTGTGCCATTCTTTGAATTCTCCACCGTCTATGAGTGTCGTACCTGGCTGCACGACCACGGGTTTACCGTCTATTTGGCGGATACGCGCGCCGAGCGCTATTATTTTGATGAACCGTTCGGAGAAAAAACCGCCCTCGTCATGGGCAGCGAACGCTACGGCATTTCCCGCGAATGGTACGAGGGAAATTACCGCATGATCGCCATTCCGATGGAAGGGAGCTGCGACTCGCTGAACGTGGGAGTCGCCGCCACGGTGCTCGCCTATGAAGCGGTCCGCAAAAATAAATTTTCCCGCCGCTATCCGCGCGAGACACCGTAAAGGCGGCATCTTCTTGCCCGTGCGCACAAATTGCCCGCCGCGGCTTGCTGATCAGCAAGCCGCGGCGGGCAATTTTTTGAAAAAATCCTTATTTCGGGGGCGCCCCTCTTTGGCTGTATCGCTCCAAAAATCCATGCCGGACGCCGCGCGTGTCGTATTCGATCAGCGTATCCACATGCACGTTGTATGCGCTGCGAAATATATTGATGTCTACATTCGGATTGCTCTTTTTCATCTGTGCGATCAGGCGCTTCACTTCCAGCCGCTTGGAGTCCTCCTCGTTGGTCATGCTCTGCGCGGTAAATTTACAAGCACAACGCAGAAATTGCAGCGCATTGTGATTTTTCCAGTGAATGATGTCTTGTTCGCGCACATAATACAACGGCCGGATCAACTGCATACCCGGATGTCCCGTACTGTGCAACTTGGGCGGCATGCTCTGCATCTGCGCTCCGTAGAGGATGCCCAACAAAATCGTTTCGATCACATCGTCGAAATGATGCCCCAAAGCGATTTTATTGCAATGGAGTTTTTGCGCTTCTTCGTATAAATACCCACGCCGCATGCGCGCACACAGATAACAGGGATTTTTTTGCACAGTCGTGACCGCATCGAACACCGTCGATTCGAAAATATGCACGGGAATGCCCAGCAATTCGGCGTTGCTTTCGATGAGTGCGCGATTCTCGGCCGCGTATCCCGGATCCATCACCAAGAACTCGAGGTCAAAACGAACGTCGCTATGCCGGTGCAGTTCCTGCATGCATTTGGCCAGCAACATCGAATCTTTTCCGCCGGAAATGCACACGGCTATGCGATCCCCCTCCTCAACCAGCGCGTATTCCTTGACGCCCTTGACAAAGCGGCTCCAAATTCCCTTGCGGTAGGTCGTAATGATGCTGCGCTCAATCGTCTGTCGGCGATCCATATCAAGACTGCAGCGCCGCGGGCAGCGACGCAATTTGTATACCCGTTTTCGCCTGCCAGTCGAGCAACCGTGCGCGGGTGCAATCGATCTCTCCCGCTTCGACGCGCGAACAACCGATCAGCGGCTCGCCGGCCGCAATGGCTACCGCCGCTTTGCCTTCGCCCGAAACGAGATAGTAAAATCCGCCTCGTTCACAAAACGCAGGTTCCCCCTCCTCCGTGCCGCCGGGCAACAGGCGGGCAGCGCTCCATTCGTAGCGCGGGAATCGCTCTCCCCGCAAAAAGCGATCCAAATGGTCTAAAATATGTTCCGCCACCGTTTGCGGCGAAACAAAGGACGTATCTACAACATAGTGATAATTTTCCAAGTCTTTGATGTTCACGCCGTATAAATGCGAATAGCGAAGCATTTCACTCGCGCGCCGGTCGGCAATGGATTGAACCGCCTCCTCCAAATTGGAAAAACGCTCGCTTTCCCGCCCCGCGTTTAAAATGCGCTCCGCTGAAACGCGCGCATCGGCTGCCATATAGACGGCAAAGGAAGAAGGCACAAAATGCCATGCCATGCGCGAATCGATGATCAGCGCCTGATCCTTATGTTCGAGTGCGCGCAATCCATCGTCGATCTTTCCGTCTATCTCCGGATGCGTTTCCATGTACTGATTCAGCGCGAGCGTGGACATACCCATTTGTGAAGCAATTTGTCGTTGGATGGTGCCCGTCGAATAAATCTCCGCCCCCAATTTTTCCGCCAAAATTTTACCAACGGTGGATTTACCGCTGCCCAGATCCCCGGCCAGCGAAATTTTTACCTTTTGCATCGTTCCTGTTCCTCTTCGTTTCCTGATTCCGCATCATTGTACCACAAAGCGGCGCGCTTGTAAATCGGAACGGCGTCATTCCACAAAAAATCGTCGCCGCATATCCCTCCCTTTTTCAGCCGCTCGTCAGAAAAACCGAAAGCACGGATTCCGCGCGTCTCCTTTAGGCCAAGCCAAAAAAAACGCCTCGCATAAAGCGGGGCGCTCCTTTTCAATTATTGCGCATTAAATTGATCTTTGCCCACGCCACACAGAGGGCAAGTAAAATCTTCCGGAATATCCTCCCATTTGGTGCCCGGTTCAATCCCGTTATCCGGATCGCCGGCCGCTTCGTCATACTCATAGCCGCATACGCTGCAAACATATTTTGCCATAATTGTTCGACTCCTTTGGATAATTTATTGTCATTATTATAGACGACTTCCGTCAAAAAAACAAGTCTTTTTCGAAAAACGCGCGCTTTTCTTTTTCCGAATGCCGCAAAAGCCGGCTTCGCGCTTTATTTGCTTCCGGTCGAACCGAATCCGCCTTCGCCGCGCACGCTCTCTTCCAAAACGTCCGTCTCTTCAAATTCGGCGGTATAATACGGCATGATCACCAGTTGTGCGATGCGCTCGAACGGCTCGATGCTCTGTTCATATTTGGAATGATTGTGCAAAGCGACACGAATTTCGCCGCGATAATCGCTGTCGATCACACCGACTTTGTTGGCCGGAGCCAAACCCTTTTTTGTCGCCAATCCGCTGCGCGCATAGATCAATCCCACATATCCTTCCGGGATCTCCGCGGCCAAGCCGGTATGCACGATCGCAGTCTCTTTGGCACCGATGCGGATAGAATGATCGCAGTACACATACAGATCGGCCCCCGCTGAAAACTCGCTGCCGTATGTCGGCAATTTTGCTTCCGGAAACAATTTTTTGATTTTCACTCGAATCTTTTGCATAAAACCCCTCTCTTACTTAATTTTACGCGGCAAATTTTCTTTCGCCCCGTCTTTCCCTTGTATGACCCGTACGCCGAAATTCAATACTGCCCGTCTTTCCACAGGCGGACCTCCCCCGCCGCAAGCGTGCGCCGCAGATCGAGAATGCGTTGGTTGGAAGAACCCCGAAACCGCAATTTCCAGTCTTGAAGCGATTCTATAAATTCTCCGTCGATCAGCACGTCGATCAAGGACAGCATTTCGTCCGTCGCGTCACAGTACGCCCGCCCTTGCGGACAAAGATCCGTCTCATAGGTGTATCCGGTGTAACACCAAACCGTTTTTTGCG
>CALVHT010000071.1 GCA_944328645.1 uncultured Clostridia bacterium | reverse complement strand
ATCAAGGAGAATAGAAATGATACATTCGAGCGTATTCGGCAAAACTGCGGACGGCAAAAACGTAATGGCTTTTCGAATCAAAGATGGTTTGAACGAAGCAACTATTTTAAACCTGGGCGGCATAATTCAATCGCTTCGCATTGCAGACAAACGGGGCAATCCGGTGGATGTCGTACTCGGCTATTACGACGTAGCGGGATATGAACGCAACAGCGGATATTTGGGCGCTCTGATCGGTCGCTGTGCGAACCGGATCGAAAAGGGCCATATGTGTATCGACGGCGAGGATTACAACCTGTTTATCAACGACCGCGGAAATCACTTGCATGGTGGAAAAATAGGGTTTGACAAGAAACTTTGGAATTACGTTTTTGAAGGGAGCGACGGAAATACGCTTGCGCTGAGTACAACCAGTCCGGATGGAGAAGAAAATTACCCCGGGAACTTGAACGTACAAATTCGTTATACCTTGAGCGGCGGGGAGCTGAAGATCGAATACGCGGCTATGTCTGATAAAAAGACCGTTATCAATATGACGAATCATGCCTATTTTAATTTAGACGGAGAAGGATCCGGCGATGTTTTAAATACGATTGTTCGCATCAACGCAGATAAAATCACGCCGACGGATGAGACGCTTATTCCGCACGGAGCGTTCCGGGATGTTACGGGCACACCGTTTGATTTCCGGGATGGAAAAAAGATCGGGCAGGATATTGACAATACGGAGGATGCGGATATTCGTGTCGGAAACGGTTACGATGTCAACTATCTTTTGAATAAGCGTACTGGGGAGTATGCCAAGGTCGCCGAGGCGGAGAGCGAAAAGACCGGGATTGTTATGGAGGTATTTACCAACATGCCGGCAATGCAATTCTACACCGGCAACGGATTGAACCAAAACGGAAAAACCGGGCATTATGGTTCGCGTGCAGGTTTCTGTATGGAAACGCAGTTTATTCCCAATGCGGTGAATTGCCCTTCCTATGCCGTACACGGCGATCCGGTTTTTGATAAAAATAAAATCTATCATTATGCAACGGCCTATAAATTCTCGCGCAAGTAATTTCAGGTTTTTGCAGAATTTTGTCTGGCATAATACTCTGTATTTTTGTATGAAATAAAAGAACGGCGCGCTTGCGCCGTTTCTGTTTTTCGTTTTGGGAGAATTCTATGAAATTTTTGATCGCATCGGATATACACGGCTCTCGTTATTATGCCCAAAAGTTGGTTGAACTTTTTTTTAACGAGCATGCAGATCAGTTGATTCTACTGGGAGATATTTACAATCATGGACCGCGCAATCCATTGCCGGAAGAGTATGATCCGATGGGGGTTGCTGCGTTATTGAATCCGTTGGCGGATCGCCTTCTTGTTATAAAAGGAAATTGCGACAGTGATGTAGATACGTTAATTTCCGAATTCGAGTTTGTTTCGGAGGCAGTTTTGTTTACCGAAGGGAAAAAAATATTTTTACAACATGGCGATCGTTATTGGATCGAAGCATTGCCTAAAAATGCGGGCGATGCATTCTTTTATGGACATTTTCATACCGGCTTTATTGCACAGCGCGGAAACGTGCTGGTCGCAAATTGCGGCTCTGTATCGTTGCCGAAGAACGGAACGGTGAGCAGTTATTTGCTTTTAGACGGGACGAACCTGCAATTAAAAACACTTTCAGGCGATGTGATTGACTCCGCACAAATTTAACGTGCGAGTTAGGTGCCGTCTTTTTTTAAGTCGGCTGTTGCAATATACCTGCCGGCGATGATCGGCCGACTGGGTGGAAAAATAGATTTTATATTTCAGAGGTGATCAATAATGGATAAGATTAGGATCGGGATCGTAGGGTACGGAAACCTTGGCAGGGGCGTGCAGTATGCGGTTTCTCAAAATGAAGATATGGAGGTTGTTGCGGTCTTTACCCGGCGCGATCCCGCGGACGTGGCGACTGTTTTGCCGGTTCGCGTGGAACGGTACGAAGCACTAAAAGAGTATGTCGGCAAAATCGATGTTATGATTCTATGCGGCGGTAGTGCGACCGATCTGCCCATGCAGTCCTCGGAGGTGGTTCGCCTGTTCAATACGGTAGACAGTTTTGATACGCATGCGCGGATTCCGGATTATTTTGATCGATTGGACGCAGCGGCTAAAGAAACCTCTCATCTTGGTGCCATGAGCATCGGTTGGGATCCCGGCCTGTTTTCATTGGCGCGTATTTATTTTGGGTCTGCTTTGGCGGAAGGCTCTACGTATACATTTTGGGGGCGGGGCGTCAGCCAAGGGCACAGCGACGCGATCCGCCGCGTTCGGGGGGTTTTGGATGCTCGCCAATATACGGTACCGGTTGAGAGCGCGCTGGAGCGAGTCCGAAACGGGGAAAACCCTGATCTGACAACGCGCGAAAAACATACGCGCGAATGTTATGTTGTGGCGGAAGAGGGCGCGGACCTTGCCCGTATCGAACGTGAAATTAAGGAAATGCCCAATTATTTTTCTGACTATGACACGACCGTTCATTTCATATCGCAAGAGGAGCTGGAAGAAAAACATAGCGGTATACCCCACGGCGGATTTGTTCTTCGCTCGGGGAAGTCGGCGACGGATAAGCGCTTTTTGCTCGAATTTTCTTTAAAATTAGACAGCAATCCGGAGTTCACCTCCAGCGTTTTGACGGCCTATGCGCGCGCCGTTTATCGGTTGCATCGCGAAGGAAAAATCGGTGCGGTCACGGTTTTTGATATTGCCCCTAAATACCTTTCGCCGTTAACGGAAGCACAGCAACGCAAAGAATTGCTTTGACAGCAGGAAAAGCGCCCATTCGGGCGCTTTTTTGCGGGAATATTCCGAATGTTAGGATCGCAAATGCAAAGTGTAAGGAAGAAATCGACAGCGAGGCAAAGACCTTTTTTGGGATAAATTTTGGGAATAGCGCGGAAAGCTATTGCAACCTGATCGGAAATGTGATAAAATATTGAATAACGGACCCCTTTCGGGTGAGTGACGAGGTAGGTAAAATGTTTAGTCCTGAGATTGAAACCATCGGCAGAAAGCAGCTGCGAGAAATGCAGTTGGAGCGGCTCAAGCATATCGTGCGATACGCCTATGAAAATGTTCCCATGTATCATCAGCGATTTGATGCGATCGGGTTAAAGCCCGAACATATTCGCACCTTGAAAGATATTGAGCTGATTCCGTATACGACCAAAGATGATCTGCGCGAAAATTATCCGTTCGGGTTGTTTGCGGTTCCGATGAAAAAAATCGTTCGGCTGCATGCTTCTTCGGGAACGACCGGAAAACCGATCGTTGGCGGATATACTCGCCGAGATTTGGAAAATTGGTCTACTTGCATTGCGCGTATTTTGGCGATGGCGGGAGCTACGGACGAAGATATTTTTCACGTTGCGTTTGGATATGGCCTGTTCACCGGGGGCTTCGGGTTGCACTATGGAGTGGAAAAATTGGGTGCGACGGTCGTTCCGGTTTCGTCCGGCAACACCGAGCGGCAGATTATGCTGTTAAAGGATTTTGGGGCTACGGCATTGATCGCGACGCCCAGCTATGCGATGTACTTGGCGGAAACGGCCAAGCGCGAAGGGGTATTGGGCGATTTGAAGTTGCGGCTGATTTGCATGGGGGCGGAGGCTTCAACGGCAGAAATGCACGAATCGTTGCAAAAATTATTTGGCGCTTTCCCCACAGAAAATTATGGTTTAACTGAAGTGGGCGGCCCGGGCGTCTCGGGTGAATGCCGAGAAAAGGCAGGTATGCATATCAATGAAGACATGTTTTATCCGGAGATTGTCAACATTGAAGAAAACAAAGTGCTGGGCGAGGGCGAAAAGGGCGAGCTTTTATTGACGACGTTGACGAAAGAGGGTATGCCGATCCTTCGGTATCGTACAAAAGATATCACATCTTTAAATTACGAACCCTGCAAATGCGGCAGAACGCTGGCGCGCATGTCTCGAATCGTGGGTCGTACCGACGACATGCTGATCATCCGTGGCGTCAATGTATTCCCGTCGCAAATCGAAAGCGTATTGATGGGGATGGAAGAACTCGGGAAAACCTATGAAATTGTGGTCGATCGCGTCAACTATATGGATACGATTGAAGTCCGCGTTGAGGTGGGGGACGCAAATCTTTTGACCGACTATTCCAAATTGGAAGAGCTGGTTGCCAAGATTAAGCATAATCTGCGCGTTGTTTTGCAGATCGATGTGAAAGTTAAATTAGTGGAGCCGTTTTCCATTCGTCGCGCGGAAGGAAAAGTCAAACGGGTGACAGACCTGAGAAAAAAATAACAATATACAGAGGCCGTTTTTGACCGCCGAGGGCGGCTAAAAACGGCCGGGTTGCAGAAATACGAACATAGAGGTTAAAGTGAATGATGAAAAAGCTGTTATTGGGCGATTTTGCTGTCGCGCGCGGCGCCTGGGAAGCTGGGGTAACCGTTGCTGCGGCATACCCGGGAACACCTTCGACGGAAATTACCGAAGAACTTGCACGTTATGATGATGTATATAGCGAATGGTCTCCCAACGAGAAAGTTGCTTTGGAAGTTGGAATCGGTGCATCCATCCGCGGTGCTCGCACGATTGTCTCGATGAAACACGTCGGGTTGAACGTTGCCTGCGATCCGTTGTTTACGGCTTCCTATACCGGGGTGAATGGCGGGCTTGTAATCGCGGTAGCGGATGATCCGTCAGTATTTAGCTCGCAAAACGAACAGGATACGCGTTTGACGGCGGTCAGTGCCAAAGTTCCCGTTTTAGAGCCGTCGGACAGCGAAGAGGCCAAAGAGTTCACAAAACTTGCTTTTGAACTTTCGGAACAGTATGATACGCCGGTTATTTTGCGCTTGACGACGCGCGTGGCGCATTCGCAGAGCTTGGTAGAACTGGGGGAGCGTACAGAACCTGTTTTAAAAGGGTACGAAAGAAATATTTCCAAGTATGTCATGATGCCGGCCAATGCGCGAGTCAAGCACGGTGTTGTCGAAGCCCGTATGCAAAAGCTGGAAAAGGATTCCGATTCGTTTGCAATCAATCGTATCGAGGAAGGGAGCAAAGAATTGGGAATTATCTGCTCGGGCGGGGTATATCAATACGTTAAAGAGGCTCTTCCGCATGCAAGTATCCTAAAGCTCGGAATGGTCTATCCGTTGCCGTTTGGGCAAATTGAGAAATTTGCAAAGAGCGTAAAGCGCTGTGTTGTGGCGGAAGAATTGGCGCCGCATATTGAAACGCTCGTACGGGCGCATGGCATCCAAGTTGAAGGGAAAAATATATTTCCATTGTGCGGCGAGTTTTCGGCCAATCTGATCCGCCGCTGCGTTTTGGGGGAGACGAACGAGATTGCTTCGGCAAACGTGCCGGCTCGTCCGCCCGTCTTGTGTGCGGGGTGTCCGCATCGCGGAGTATTCTATGTGCTTTCGAAATTGAAGCTGAACGTATTGGGAGACATCGGGTGCTATACGCTGGGAGCAGTGCCTCCCCTTGGGTCCATGGACGCGGTCGTCTGCATGGGGGCCAGCATTGGCATGACGATCGGCTTTGATAAGGCGGATCCCGAGGCGCATAAACATTCGGTTGCCGTGATTGGGGATTCTACCTTTATTCACAGCGGTATTACCGGATTGATCGATGCGGTTTACAATCGCTCCAAAATCACGGTCATAATTTTAGATAACCGTACGACGGGGATGACAGGACATCAAAATCATCCGGCCACAGGGAAAACCATTAAAAACGAGCCTACCTACGAGTTGGATTTAGCGGAGGTTTGTCATGCGGTTGGCGTTCCAAACGTGCGAACGGTGGATCCTGGTGATTTGGCGGCGCTGGAGATCGCCGTCAAAGAAGAGCTGGAGAAAGAAGAGGTTTCGGTGATCATCGCCAAGAAACCCTGCGCATTGCTGACAAAAAAATTGTATAACGGATTCCGCGTCAACGATCGATGCAAAAAGTGTAGAGCATGCCTCAAACTGGGGTGTCCGGCGATTGTCAATGGCAAGGATGGTATTACGATCGATGTTTCGCTTTGCACGGAATGCGGTTTGTGCAAGAGCGTTTGTAAATTCGGCGCAATCGACGGGGAGGTCAAATAAGTATGGATATTTTAATCGTCGGTGTGGGCGGACAGGGAACATTGCTGGCCAGTCGTGTTTTGGGTCGCTATGCACTGGAGAATGGGTTTGACGTCAAGTTGAGTGAGGTGCATGGAATGGCACAGCGCGGCGGGAGCGTGATGACGTATGTCCGCATCGGAGAAAAAATCGCTTCGCCGATTATTGACGAAGGCGGCGCTGATTTTATTCTTGCTTTTGAAAAATTGGAGGCTTTGCGCTACGCGCATTTTTTGAAGCCGAACGGAAAAATTTTGTATTCGACGCAGGAAATTATGCCGATGCCTGTGGTGACGGGAGTCGCAGAATATCCGCGGGAGATCGAAACAAAATTGTGCGGAAAAGGAATTGATGCGCTGCAACTTGCCATGGAGGCCGGAAATGCCAAAGCGGCTAACTCGGTTATGCTGGGCGCATTATGCAAAGAACTTGGGTTTGACCGGGAGAAATTTCAACAGGCCTTGCTCGCGAGCATTCCGCAAAAGACCGTTGAAATGAATCGGCGTGCGTTTGCACTCGGGTATGAAGCCGCATAACTTGGGGCTTATCCAAATAGATCAACGAAGAAAACAGAGGGAAGATTATGTCGAAAGTAAAAGATTATATTTACAGTCCGGAATACGAGTGCCTTTCGCGCTCAGAAATGGAAAATCTGCAAAGCGAACGCTTGCGGAAAACGGTTGAACTCGTTTACAATCATTGTAAGCCTTATCGGGCCAAGATGGACGAATTCAAGTTGAAACCGACCGACATTCGCTCGGTATCCGATTTGGCAAAACTGCCGTTTACGGTCAAGCATGACCTGCGCGAGGCATATCCGTTTGGGTTTTATTCCTCTCCGGCAAGCGACATTATCGAAGTGCATGCATCGTCAGGCACAACGGGAAAATTGACGGTTGTCGGTTATACGAAAAACGATGTCGATGTATGGGCGGAAGTTGCGGCGCGTTCTTTAGCAATGGCTGGGGTGACAAAGGATTCTTTGGTTCATGTCGCCTATGGTTATGGACTCTTTACGGGGGGATTGGGTGCCCATTACGGTGCGCAAAAGATCGGAGCGTCCACCGTACCTGCGAGCGCGGGCAATACGATACGACAGCTGACGCTTTTGCGAGACTTTGGGGCGACGCATTTATGTTGCACTCCGTCATATGCGATTTTCCTCGGTACGGAGATTCAAAAAGCAGGCATGAAGATCGAGGATTTTTCGTTGGTTGGCGGAGCGTTTGGTGCAGAGCCGTGGACATACCAAATGCGCGACGAGTTGGAGCGTCTGTTGCATATTGATGCGTTGGATATTTACGGCTTGTCGGAGATCAGCGGACCGGGCGTTGCGATGGAATGCATGCAAAAACAGGGTAGTCATGTGCAAGAGGATCATTTTATTCCCGAAATCATTGATCCGGAAACCTTGGAACCGTTGCCGTTCGGCAGCGAAGGCGAACTGGTATTTACGACCATCACCAAAACCGGGCAGCCGTTGATTCGTTATCGCACGCGCGATTTGTGTACGCTGACGAGTGGCAAATGTGCCTGCGGCAGAACGACGGTCAAGATGAGCAAGGTGAAGGGGCGCTCGGACGATATGCTGATCATTCGAGGCGTCAACGTCTTTCCGTCGCAAATCGAGGCTGCGATCATGAATGTTTCCGGCGTGTCGCCGCATTACATGATTTATGTTGACCGAATCAATAATCTTGACGTGATGGAGATCGACATTGAGTTGTCTGGTGACCTTGCGCCGGATAAGGTTTCGGATCTGGAATCGATCAAGAAAAAGGTAGAGACAGAAGTTAACTCGTATATCGGGTTGAGTGCAAAGATCAAACTCTGTGAAAGTGGTTCGATCCGAAGAAGCGAAGGGAAGGCTGTCCGCGTTATTGATCGCAGAGAGTAGTATGTCAGGTATAATCACTGAAATCATAGGGAGGAAAACAGTATGTTAGTGAAACAATTATCTGTATTTATGGAAAATCGGCCGGGACGACTGTATAAGTTGACGCATGCGCTGGGAAAAGAGGGCATCGATTTCGTGACGCTGTCCATTGCCGATACGAAAGATTTCGGAATCGTTCGATTTATCGCGCGCGATAACGAGAGGGCGTATGAGATCTTGAAGAGCGAAGGATTTACTGTCGGAATTACCGAATTGATTGGAGTTGAGGTCGACGATAAACCCAATGCGCTTGCCGAGGTTGTCGCGTTGATGGAAAAAGAAAACATCAACATCGAGTATCTCTATTCCTTTGTTTTAACGAATCACAACACGGCAAAAATTCTAATGCGAGTGGAAGATACGGAGCGTGCGTTGGCGCTTTTGCAGTCAAAAGGAATTAAACTTCTTTCGGAAAAAATACTTTAAAAATAATGAGAGCGCGCCCGCTTATGCGGGCGCGCTTATTGATATAAAGAAAAACCACGCGATAGTCGTGTGGTTGGGTTGAGGTTAACCGATGAGTCTTGAAAAAGTACTCCGATTGTGTAAAATTTAGCAGACCTTCCAGTCAGAAAAAACACAATCGGAGGATATTAAAATGAAAGAT
>CALVHT010000070.1 GCA_944328645.1 uncultured Clostridia bacterium | reverse complement strand
CGCCTTATTTTTTTTGTTCTTTGGTTTTCGCTTCGGGCGGACGGGAAGTACAGCCCGTACAGCCCGTACAGCCCGAACAGCCGCAGTCGCAACCGCCCTTGCCGCGCTTCTTTTGCAGGATGCGATCGACGATCGCAAACACGACGATCCCCACGGCGACCACGCCGACGATGACGGATACGGCGGTTCCCGCCGCAGACAACAAATTTGCGAGCATGCTTTCCTCCCGTACGGCCGACGGCTTATTCGCGCGCCTGGGTGCCGCGTTTCTTTTTAAAACTGAACTTGATCTTTCCTCGGTTGCGCAGAACAAAGAATACCACGACCAGCGCAAGTACCGCCGCGACGATCGGCGCCGTCCACCACCAGCTGAGAAGGACATAGACGAGCGACGCCGTCACGAACGATGTGAGGATCCAAAACGCGACCGTATATTTAAACTTGCCCTTGGGCGTCTCCGCGCGAACGGTCGCCGCCGCCGCAAAACAGGGAACGGTGAGCATATTAAAGACCGTGAAGGCGAGAAGCGCCTGCCAGGTGATCCCCGTCGCTTCCATCAGGGCGACCACGGCGCCGATGCCGCTTTCGCCGTCGTCCCAGGCGGGGATCAGCGCGCCGATGGCGGGGGCCAGCACGTAGAATGTGGCGATCACGTTTTCCTTGGCGATCAGACCGGTGACCGCCGCCACGACGAACACCCAGCCAAAGCTGCTCAGCTGTACGCCGAAGCCCATCGGCGTGCAGATCCACTGCACAAACGCGCCGATATCGTAGAGTATGCTCTCTTCCACGCTGACCATCTTCCAGCTCCAGGAAAAATTGGACAAAAACCAAATGACGATGGAGGAAGCGAGGATGATGGTAAACGCCTTTTTGATGTAGTGTTTGAGTTTATCCCACAGATGCAGCATCAGGTTGCGGAACTGCGGTGCGTGATAGGCGGGAAGTTCCATGATGAAGGGCGCCACCTCCCCGCGCATGCTCGTCTGGCGCATGAACGCGACCATGACGATCGCCATTGCCATGCCGAACACGTACAGCCCGAAAACCAGCAGATCGGCGTTGATGCCGGTATACAGCGAGGCGATCGCGCCGCACACGGCGGCAAGGATGGGCGCCTTGGCGCCGCAGGTAAAGAAGGGGATGACGCGATTGGTCATGACCCGCTCCTTTTCGTCGGCGAGGGTGCGGGTGTTGATCGCCGCGGGCACCGAACAGCCGAATCCCATGATCATGGGAATAAACGCGCGCCCGGAAAGCCCGAATTTGCGGAATGCACGGTCCAAAATGAACGCCACGCGCGCCATGTAGCCCGAATCTTCCAGGATGGAGATGAACAAAAACAGCACCAGGATCTGCGGAATAAAAGACAAAATGCCCGAAAGGCCGGCCCAAATCCCCTCGTTGACCAAACCCTGCGCCCAAGGTGCGGCGCCCGCGCTTTCCAGCCCCGCGGCGATCCCGCCGCCGATCTGGTCGGTCACGAATCCCATCAGGTTAAACACGATGGCGCCGGGCGTGGAGATGCCCGCCGAACTGTAGAACACGGCCACGAACGCATCCAGCGTCTCGTTGCCCGTAGCAACGTCCTGCGCAAATCCGAACAGCGCGTTCAGATACAGCAAATCTTCCCCGAATGTCAGATGAAAGATCGCGAACAGAACGACCAAAAAGATCGGGATCCCCCAAATGCGATGCGTCAGCACTTTGTCCGCGCGGTCCGACTTTGTGAGCGTCTGCTCCCGCTTCGCATGTTCGACCGCCGTAGAAAAATTGGCGGATATGTATTTGTATCGCGCGTCGGCGACCATGGCCTCAAAATCGCCCGCAAATACGTCGTCGGCGAACTGCTTTTTGAACTCTTCGACCATCTGCATCTCGTCGGGATGGTTGACCACTTCCAGCTCGTCTCCTTCGGTCAGCTTGACGGCATGGAAGAGCGGATTTTCGACGCCCTTGCCCTTCAGCGCGATCTTTACGTCGTCGATCACGTGCGAGAGCGCCGTGCCCTGCAAGACGGTGGTGCCGGCTCGCTTGGCTTGCGCCGCCGCATACGCGCATTCCATTAGGCGGGCGATCCCCTCTTCGCGCAGGGCGGAAATTTCGACCACGGGAAGCCCGATCTTCTGTTCCAATTTTTTTGCGTCCAATTTGTCGCCGCTCTTTTTCACCACGTCGATCATGTTCAACGCCACGACCATCGGCACGTCGATCTCCATGATCTGCGTCGTCAGATACAGATTGCGCTCGAGATTGGTCGCGTCGACGATGTTGATGACACAGTCGGGTTTTTCGTCCAAAATATAGTTGCGCGAAATGACCTCTTCGGGTGTATACGGCGAGAGCGAATAGATGCCGGGCAGATCGACGATGGCCACGGGCGCGCTGAGTTTTTTGTAGGTGCCCTCCCGCTTATCGACGGTGACGCCCGGCCAGTTGCCGACGTGCGCCGTGCTGCCCGTCAGGGCGTTGAACAGCGTCGTCTTTCCGCAGTTGGGGTTGCCTGCCAATGCAAATTTCAGCATGCTATACCTCCATGATCACGCAAGACGCTTCCGCTTTGCGCAACGTCAGCTCATAGCCGCGCAGATTTACTTCCACCGGGTCGCCCAGCGGCGCCAGCTTGCGCAACAGGATCTGCGCACCCGGCGTAACGCCCATGTCGAACAGCCGGCGGCGGATCTTTCCTTCCCCTTCGATGCGCTTGACCACGCCTTTTTCGCCGGGAACAAATTCGTTTAATTTCTTTTCCATACAACCTCTCCGGTTTTTCTTTTTTACCGCTCTTTGCGCGTACGCACCGTGTGCGGCGCGCTGCCGGCGGTCCGGCGCCTCAAACTAAAATTTTCATGGCCAGCGCCTTATCCAGCGCCAGCCGCCCTTCCTTGACCTTGAGAATGACGCTCCCGCCGACCGAAGATATGATCTGCAATTTGGCGCCGATCGTGATGCCTAAATTCTCAAAATGGCGCTTGTTCTTTTCATCCGCCAATATTTTGCGCACCGTCAGTTCTTCTCCCGTCGGCGCTATGGGCAACGGCATATCCTGTCCTCCTTCCGCCCGCGGGCGGCTTTTTCCGTCTTCCGCCGCTCTCGCGTTTCGCGTTCGCTTGCGGTTAACTTTCGTTAACCATTGTTAACGAAATATAATATAGCACTTTTTCCGAAGGCTGTCAAGCAAATTTTCGCGAAATTTTATTTATTTTCTGCGGCGGAAGGTCAGCCTGCCGTGCGGCCGCGCGCAACAAGAAAGCGGCCTCCGCCGCTTTCGTTTGTTTGGGTTTGTTTTTGGGCAAAGTTTGGGCTGTGCTTGCCGCTCCGCGGATTTTTTTGCAAAAGGTGCGCTTCCTGCATCGGCGATGCGCGCGTTTCGCGCGCACGGACGCGCCGCTGCCGACCGGCGCGCCTTGTTTCGCGCCCCTTTCGCGCGGCAGCGAAAATCCGAGCGAAGCGACTGCCAAGCGACAAAACCGGCACGCAGATCTTTCTGCGTGCCGGTTTTGTCGCTTGGCGCCCTTTCGGATCTCGCCTTGCGGCGCTTTCGATCGTTTGCCCGGGGATCGCCCGTTTATTCTTCCTCGTCTTTGGGTGCATCCGTCTTTTGCAGATCGTTGCTGTTTCCCAGGTATGTGCCGAAATACGGCTGCCGTTTGGATCGAGGCAGTCCGGACGCGCGCGGACGTTCGCGCCGGTCGCGGTCAAAACTGCGGCGATCGTCGCGATTGGACTCCTTTTTGTCCTCATACGGGCGGTTTTGCCGCCGATCGCGCGAAAATCCGCCCTTCTTTTCTCCGGAGAAGCGGGGTTTTCCGCCCCGGCGTTCCGTGCGGTCCGCACCCGGGCGGAGATTGTTGGGAATGACGACCACGTAGCGGTTGGGTTCTTTGCCCTCGCTGGTCGTCTTCACTTCGGTGCTGTCTGCCAAGGCCGCATGGATGATGCGGCGCTCATACGGGGTCATCGGTTCGATGGAAACTTTGCGGCCGGTGCGCACTGCCTTTTCCGCCAGCTTGTTGGCGAGGCGGCGCAGCGTCTGTTCGCGCTTGTCGCGATAGCCTTCGCAGTCCACGACCACCCGCTTATATTCCTCCCGCCCGATATTGGCGACGGCGCCTGCCAAAACCTGCAACGCATCGAGCACCTCGCCGCGATGGCCGATGAGCGCATACGTGTTGGGGGTAATGACGTTGATCCGAGTATTTTCTTCGGTTTCTTCCAATTCTGTGGTTGCGGCCACGTCCAGCAAGCCGAACATTCCTTCCAAAAAATTTACCGCACGCTCGCCGTCCGTCTGTTTTTTTCCGATCTTTACGCGTGCCTTGACGCCTTTGGAAAACAGTCCTCCCTTCTTTCCTTCTTCCAAGACGGTGATACACGCCTCATCGCGCGTCAACTGCATCGTTTGCAGGCCGATCTCGACCGCTTCTTCGACCGTCTTGCCCGTGAACTCCAACTCTGTCATTTTGCTTTTCCTCCCTTCCGCACGTTGTCCGTATTTCGCGCCGTTTGCGGAATTCTTTTATTGTATTTTTCCTGGATTTCCTGCTCTTCGATCCGCTTGAATTTCCGATCGATAAAGAAATTGATCAACAACGTGCTCGCAATGCTGAAAATATTGCTCACGATCATGTAGATGCTGAACGCCGCGCTATAAAAGAAGGAAAAGAACCCGAAAATGATCGGCATGGCGATCATCATGGTCTTTTGCATCTTTTTTCCGCGCCCGTCCGCCGTCTGCAATTCGTTTTGCGCCTTTTGGCTCTTGGATATGATAAACTGCGAAAGGAACATCGTTCCGATCGAAATGAGGATCAAAATATAATACCCGTTCGCCGCGCTCTTTTCCGCGCCGAGGTTGTATGTGATCTCGTCGAACAAGTCCGCGCCCATCGCCTGCGTGCCCGTTCCGCTGTCCAGCTCGATCGGGTGACGGTAGGACGTATCCGGCGTCCAGATGTTTTTGACCCAAAGGAAGCGGGAATTATAATTGCGGTACGATTGCTCCGCGGCGTTGCGGCCGATCGTCTGCATCGCGAGCTTGGCGATCGCGTCGTCGCTTGCGCTTTCTAAGGTCTCGCGCGCCACCGCCACGGCCGCCTGTACGGCCTCGTCTGTGCTCTCCAAAACCGCCGCGGTCTTTACAAAATATTCGCGTGCGTTGATCTGCTCGACCTGCACCACCGGACCTTTGGCCGGATCGGTATTGTACCAATCGTATGCGGCCAACTGCGCGTCGCTCAGCCCTTCGGCCTCCAGCAGCAGCGTCCTTTCCACCCGGACATAGATCAACGCGTCGCTCGCGTCATACGTCTCGTAACGGTAATACGGCGTCTTGCCGTCCGCCTGCTTTTCACCGCGGCCGTAGGCGATCTCATCCGCCTGCAACAGCGCTTCGTTTTCGATGTCCGGCGCATAGCGCAACACGGCACTGTTGTATTGCAGCGCCATTTCGCGGTATACGTCTAAATTCGCATAATTGGAGTAGTCGGAAAACGCTCCCATCACGATCATGAAAACCGCGATGGTCACGATCATCGGCAGACAGGCGCCGAACATGGAATAGCCGTTCTTTTTATACAGCTCCATCATCTTGGCGTTGTACGTCTGCTGGTCGTTTTGGTACTGTTTTTGCAATTTTTCAAGCTGCGGGCGCATTTTTTCCATTTTCAGGCTATTCTTGCGCATTGACGCTTTGGAATAAATATCCAGCGGCAGCGTGATGATCTTGAGGATGAGCGTAAACAGCACGATGCCCAGCCCGACGGTGGGCAGCCACGGCCATTCGACGATCCATTGAACGATCTTTCCGAGAAAATTCAGTCCCTCTGCGATCTCAGGCGAAAACAGAGTGATCGTACTGTCAAGCAATGAATATAACATGGTTTTATTCCCAATGATTTAATACAGCCAGCGCGCCTTGAACGGATTTTCGGGCGCGGGATCGTACCCGCCTTTGGAAAAAGGGTTGCAGCGCAAAATGCGCCACGCACCCAACAAAATGCCGACGATCACGCCGAGATTGTTGATCGCCTCAAGCGTATACTGCGAACAGGTGGGTCGATACAGGCAGGTATGCCTGGAGAAATATTTTTGATACAAAATGATCAAACGCATGCACAGCGCCTTCAGGTACGGCCGAAAGATCTTGCCGCGAAGGTGTTGGAGCGTTTTTCTGGCCGTCTGCCCGTTCATGCGAGCATCTTCTCCCGCCGAAATGCGGCGCGCAGACTTTTTTCGAATGCATCCAGCGTATACGTTTCCGCCGGCTTCGGAATGAGAATGACGCAATACGTTCCGTTCAGTTCTTCGCTCACCTGCCGAAAACTTTCTCGCAGCAGGCGCTTGATGCGGTTGCGGCGAACGCTTTTTCCGTGCTTTTTACTGACGCATACCCCCAAAGACGTCTGCTTGGCAGGAAGATACAGCACAATTAAAGCAGGGGAAAAACATTTTTTTCCCCTCGTAAACAATTTCTGAAAATCACTGTTTTTCTTTAATCTCGTATACAAAACGCTCCCTTCCCGGCCGACTTGCCCCTGCGAATTTATGCGGAAAGTTTCTTTCTGCCTTTATCTCTGCGGCGTTTTAACGTCTTTCTGCCGCCCTGCGTCTTCATTCTCTGGCGGAATCCGTGCACTTTGCTTCTCTGTCTTTTTTTCGGCTGATATGTTCTCTTCATGATACCGTTTTGCTCCTATTTTAAAATTGTTTTTTCATTATACATAAAAAATCCCGCGGCTGTCAACCGTTTTTACGCCGTTGTGCGGACGGGAAGCACCAAATACAGGTAGGAATCGCCTTCGGTCGGGGTTATTACGCAGGGCGCGATGGAACCGTTAAAAGAAATGCGCACCTGCGCGTCGCCGATCGCGCTCAGACAATCGCTGATGTATTTGCAGTTGAGCGCGATCAGCACGTCTTTTCCCGTGAGAGCGATGCGCACCGTCTCGTCCACGCGGCCGATGCTGGTGTTGGAAGAGATGCCCATGCTCCCCTCCCGCACGTCGAAGGTGATCACGCTGTTTTTGTCTGTCCGGGCGAGTATGGAGGCGCGCTCCACGCTCTCGTCCAGCGCGTTCTTATCCACGACCGCGACGCTCGCAAATTCGTGCGGAATGATGCCCGCCACGTTCACGAACTCGCCTTCGTACAGGCGGCTGGTCAAAATCGTGTCGTCGATGCGCACGAGCAGCATGTTTTTTTGTACGTAGATGCACACGACGTCTTCATCCGCACCGAGCATGCGCCCGATCTCGTTCAGCGTTCGGCCGGGGCAAACGATGCGAAGATCCCCTTCCTTGCCGCAGATGGGGCGCCGGCAAACCGCCATTCGATAGCCGTCCAGCGCGGTAAACCGCACAAAATCGCCCTCCGTGCAGAGCAGGCACCCCTTCAATATGGGGCGCGAATCGTCCTGCGCGCAGCAAAAAGTCGTTTGCGCGATCAGTTCTTTCAGATCCTTGGAAAGCAGCTGCACGTTCTGTTCGCGGATCTCAAAATCGATCTGCGGAAAATCGTCTGCATTGAGCGTTTGCAGCGCGCTCTCCGCCTCTCCGTAGGTGATGCGCAGGGTATCCCCTTCCGTCGCGAGCGTGATCTGTTCGTTTTCCAATTTTTTGATGAAATCGGAAAAATATTTTCCCGGAACGCAGACGGCGCCTTCCTCCAACACCTCCGCGCGCAGCGCCTTGCAGATGGCGATTTCTCCGTCCGTAGCCAGCAGGGTAAGCGTGTCGTTGTGAGCCGAAAGGCGAATGCATTCCAAAATGGGGCTGGTCGTCTTGGTTGCGCAGGCTTTGACCGCCTTCATCACGCCGTCCGATAATTCGATTCCTTCACAGTGCAGTTTCATACTTGATCTCCTTCCTTTTAGGATGATTTCTCGCCGCAGCCTTTCCACGCAGACCGAGACCTTTCACTCTTTTTGTTGAAAAAAATGTACGGCAAATCGTTTGAACGAAAGGCAGCTCGCCTGTGCGCAACAAGAAAAGATAATTCGCGATCCCCGATCGCAAAAAACCCTGCGCCCCCGCAAAAGCCGCCAAAACGAAAAATCCGCCGCCGTGAGCCGTAAGAATAAATAAATAAATTCTTATTTTGTATTGTAAATATAATAATAAGCGCTGTCAATTTGTGTATAACTGGCGCCGAAAGTGCTTTTCCATAGAATATTATATAAGAAAACCGGGTAAAAAGCAAGTTATTGCGGGCTTGTAAGTGTGGATAACGCACGATTTTTTTGTGGAGGAAATTGTTGGCAAAAAGTGGAACTGTCCATAACAAGAGGAAAAACGAAGGCGCGCGCGGACAGGATTTTGAAAAATTTTACCCGCAGAGAAAAAGTTTTACAGAAAATCACAGGAGTTATCCACAAAAACGCACAAAATGCACAGCGCGCGTGCAAAAAGCGCCTGAAAAAAATTTGAGGCGTTTTGGTTGTGCGTTTTGTGCTGTTATGGTATAATAAAGGCATGCAGGACTATTGGCAGCGGATCGTTGCGGGAGAGACGGGCGATAAATTCGCCGTGTTTTATCGGCTCCTGTGCGAGTACAATCAAAAATTTAATTTGACGCGCATCGTGGACGAACGGGAATGCCGCATCAAACATTTTTATGACAGTTTGTTGGGCGAGGAATATTTTCCGGCGGGCGCGCGCTGTGCGGAGATCGGCTCGGGCGGCGGATTTCCTTCGGTGCCGCTGTGCATCGTGCGGCCGGATTTGTCCTTTTTGTTGGT
>CALVHT010000069.1 GCA_944328645.1 uncultured Clostridia bacterium | reverse complement strand
GAATACGTTCGATCATTTCATCGAACATCTGGAACCCTTCCTGCTTGTACGAAATGACGGGGTCAACGTTGCCATATGCGCGCAGCCCGATCCCCTTGCGCAGTTGGTCCATCGCGTCGATCTGGTCGATCCAGTTGCGGTCTACGGTCATCAAGAGGAACCGGCGCTCGACGTCGGCGTAATCCAAGCCGAGGTCTTCTTTTACTTCGGCGATCTTTGCCGCATACGCTTTTTCCGTTTCTTGAATGATTTTGTCGATCGCATAGTCAACGTCCCATCGATTCAGCTTTTCCTGCGTGATAAAGTTGCTTCCTTCGGGCAGCAAGCGGTTTTCCAGCGCGCGGTTGAGCACCTGCGCATCCCATTTTTCGGGCATCTCGTCAATGTTGACCGCCTCGCTGACCACCTTTCTGACAAAATCCGGGATATATTTGACGACCTGATCGTGTACGTCCTCCCCCTTGAGCACTTTCATGCGTTCGGCATAGATGACTTCACGCTGTTTGTTCATCACATCGTCGTATTGCAAGATATTTTTTCGGATGCCGAAGTTACGGCCTTCGATGGCGCGCTGCGCGTTCTCGATGCCGTGCGAAAGCATCTTGGATTGCAGACAGGTGTCGTCGTCCTTGCTGAACACGTTGTAGATCTTTTTCATGCGCTCGCCGCCGAACCGCTTGATCAGATCATCCTCCAAGGAGATGAAAAAGATGGATACGCCGGGGTCGCCCTGCCGGCCGGAACGGCCGCGAAGCTGGTTGTCGATACGCCGCGACTCGTGCCGTTCGGTGCCTAAGATGCATAGACCGCCCGCCTTGACGACCTCTTCTTTTTCTTTGTCGGTCTCTGCCTTATAGGCTTGATACAACGCATCGTATTGCGCGCGATATTGCTTGCGAAGCTCTTCCTGCTCCCCCTCCAATTCCGCATAGGAAGTTGCCAGCTCGATCATTTCATGCTCAACGCCTTCCTCGCGCATGCGCTTTTTGGCAAGATATTCGGGGTTGCCGCCCAACAAGATGTCCGTGCCGCGGCCAGCCATATTCGTTGCGATGGTAACGGCACCCAGACGCCCGGCCTGTGCAACGATCTCCGCCTCGCGTTCGTGGTTTTTTGCGTTCAAAATATTGTGTTTTACGCCGTTTTTGCGCAGCAATCGAGCGATCTCTTCGGATTTTTCAACCGTCGCCGTACCGATCAGCAACGGCTGACCCTTTTCGTGCCGTTGCAAAATCTCTTGGAGCAAGGCGCGCTTTTTGCCGTCTACCGTGGAATATACCATATCCGGCAGATCCTTCCGAACGACCGGTCGGTTGGTCGGAATTTCCAAAACGTCCAGCGAATAAATGGTGCGGAATTCGCCTTCTTCCGTCTTGGCCGTACCCGTCATGCCCGACAGCTTCTTATACAGACGGAAAAAGTTTTGGAAGGTAATGGTCGCATACGTCTTGTTCTCGTTGCGGACCTTGACGCCTTCTTTCGCCTCGATTGCCTGGTGCAAACCGTCCGAGTAGCGGCGGCCGATCATCAGACGGCCGGTAAACTCATCGACAATGATCACCTCGCCGTCATTGACGATGTAATCCTCGTCGCGATGGAACAGCTTATGCGCTTTCAATGCCTGCTGGATATGGTGGTTGAGGGAGGCATTGTCGATATCGCCCAAATTTTCGATATTGAAGAAGTGTTCGGCCTTGGCTGCGCCCTTTTCGGTGATCTGCACGCTGCGGTTCTTGCGGTCGATGACATAGTCCCAATCCCCGTAGCGATCGCCGCGCGCGATGTCGTCGTAATCGCCGTACTTGGATTCCGGCTCTTCTTCGATCTCTTCCTCCGCTTCCTTTTTCTTTTTCTTTTTCGGATCGACGTCGGCTTCCGCCTTGACGCCGTCATCCTCAAATCCGCCTTGAAGCGTACGGACAAACCGGTCCACCCGCTCGTACAATTCGCTGGACTTGTCGCCTTTGCCCGAAATGATCAACGGCGTCCGCGCCTCATCGATCAAAATGGAGTCCACTTCATCGACGATCGCGAAGTCAAGATCCCGCTGGACCATCTTGGAAAGATCCGTCTTCAAATTGTCGCGCAGATAATCAAACCCCAACTCGTTGTTGGTCGCATAAGTGATATCGCAGTTATATGCGGCTTTCTTTTCCGCATCCTCCATGCCCGGCACGACCACGCCTACGCTCAGGCCGAGGAATCGATGCACCTTGCCCATCCACTCGGCGTCACGTTTTGCCAAATAATCGTTGACCGTGACGATGTGTACGCCTTTGCCCGCCAACGCATTCAGATAGGCCGGCAACGTGGCGACCAAGGTTTTTCCTTCGCCCGTCTTCATTTCGGCGATGCGCCCCTGGTGCAAGGCGATCCCGCCGATGATCTGCACATAGTAATGTTTGAGTTTCAAGACCCGGCTCGCCGCTTCCCGCACGACGGCAAACGCATCGCACAAAATGTCGTCCAGCGTTTCGCCCTTCGCAAGCCGCCCTTTCAAAACATTGGTTTGCTCGCGCAGCTGTGCATCGCTCATCCCCGCATATTTGGGTTCGAGAGCTTCTACCTGCAAAGCCGTCTTTTCCAGCTTGCGCATGCTCCGGCGCCCGTCGCTGTTAAACATGAAATTGATCAGTCCCATTTCTGTTCCTCCGACAAATGTTCGCCCGGTTTCAGGCACGGGCCTCCCATTCGAATTGAAGACCGCCTGCCATATCGGTCGAGGCGGTAGAATTGCATATTGTATTTATTGTACTATATTTTTCGAAAAAAGTAAAAACATTTTCCGCGTATTTCCAAAAAATAGGCGCTATTTCAACGCTTTTTCCAGCGCTTTTTCGACGGTATCCGCCGCAACGGGCCGCCGATCGGGCACGCTTGCGGCGGTAAGCACCCGCACGCTCCGCGCCCCCGCATTCCGCAAAGCGCGCGCCGCCGTATCCGCGGTGACGCCTGTCGTCAGCACGTCGTCGATCAGCACGATCGCCTTCCCGCGGCACTTCGTGCGCTCGTGCACGCGAAAACAACCCGCCAGATTTTTTGCGCGTTCCTGCCGCGTCAATGCCTTCTGCGGCGCCGTTTCACGCGTCTTGCAGAGAAGATTTTCTTCAAACGGCACGCCCGTGCGGCGGCTGACCTCTTCGGCCAACAAGGCAGGCGGATTGTAGCCGCGCCGGCGCCGGGCGCGCTCGGTGGATGGAACGCAGACCAACAGTTCCGCCCCCGAAAAATCGGAGAGCAGCAGGAGCGCCATGCGCTCGGCAAGCGCCTCCGCCAGCCACCGTTCTCCCGTTTTAAACCGCTTGATCAGCCGTATGATCTCTCCTTCGTATCGAAACACGCTGCGCGCGGCGTCATATTCGGGCATGGCTGCCTTGCATTCCCCGCATACCGGATAGTCCTCCCGGATGGCTCGGCCGCATTTTTCGCAGATAAATCCTGCATTCCAAGGAAGCGTTTCCAAGCACCGCCGACAAAAATGCCCGTCCGAAAACACGTCTGCATTGCACACTGCGCAGGTACAATCTTTTCCAAACAGCAAAACCCGCAGCCTCTCTATCCGCGCCCGCAGCCCCTCAGCCATGGTTTCTCCGTACACGCCCGCGCGCGCCGCCGAACATTCGGCAAGCCGTTCCGCCTTGGGATCCTTGCATTTTTCTTCCCCCCTTGCTCCAAAAAAGGGCGGCCGAAGCCGCCCCCGTTGACTATAGATACCGTTTCAGCGTTTCCGCGGCGTCCGTCTGCTCCCAGGCAAACTCACTGCGCCCAAAATGGCCGTAAGCCGCCGTCGCCTTGAAAATGGGCTTGCGCAGCCCCAGTTTTTCGATGATCGCGTACGGGCGCAGATCAAAATTTTCACGCACGATCTCCACCAGCCGCTCATCCGAAAGTTTTCCCGTACCGTACGTGTTGACAAAAATCGATACCGGGTTGGCGACGCCGATCGCATAGGCAAGCTGCAATTCGCACTCGTCCGCCAGGCCGGCCGCCACGATATTTTTGCAGATATAGCGCGCCATATAGGCGGCACTGCGATCCACCTTGGTCGCATCTTTGCCCGAAAATGAGCCGCCGCCATGCGCACAACGACCGCCATAGGTATCGACGATGATCTTGCGGCCGGTCAATCCGCTGTCTCCCTCCGGTCCGCCGATCTCGAACCGCCCGGTCGGATTAATAAAATATTTCGTGTTCGCGTCCAACAGCTTTGCATCCACGATCTCGTCGATGACATAGCGACGAATATCCCGCCGCAACTGCTCCTGGGAAATCTGTTCGTCGTGCTGTGCGGAGACGACGATCGTATCCACGCGCAGCGGCTTTTTGCCCTCGTACTCCACCGTAACTTGCGTCTTTCCGTCCGGCCGCAGGTAGGGCAGCGTGCCGTTTCGGCGCACTTCGGCGAGACGACGCGCGAGCTTTTGGGCGAGAACGGCCGTCAGCGGCATGAGCTCTTGCGTCTCGTTGACGGCGTAGCCGAACATCATGCCCTGATCGCCCGCGCCGATCTGATCGAAAACGTCGCCTCCGGCTTTCCGCTCCACCGAAGCGTCCACCCCCAGTGCAATATCCGCGCTTTGACCGTGGATGGCGGTGATAACGGCGAGCGAGTTGTACGAGAAGCCCTGCCCCTGTGTATAGCCGATCCCCTTGACCGTCTCGCGGACGATTTTGGAAATATCGACATAGCAATGCGTGGACAGCTCTCCCATTACGAGCACCATGCCCGTCGTCGCGCAGCATTCAATGGCTACGCGGGAATATTCGTCTTGCGCCAGCACCGCATCCAACACGGCGTCGGAAATCTGATCGCAGACTTTGTCCGGATGACCTTCGGTCACGCTTTCGCTGGTAAAAAAGTAACGCATACAACCTCATCTTCACGCACGGCAGAGCGGCCCTTGCCGCGACCGTTTCTCTCTGCCCAAGTATTGTTGGAATTTTTTTTCAATTATATATTTTTTTGAAGGAAAAGTCAATGTTTTCGACGATTGCTTTGCATTCGCGCAAAAAATATGTTACAATCTGCGTATGTCGCAACAATGTACGCTCTGCCCGCTCGAATGCGGCGCAGACAGAAAAAAACATCCGGGCGCGTGCGGCGGCGAAGACGCCGTGCGCATCGTCAAATACGGATTGCACCCGTACGAAGAACCGTGCATTTCCGGAAAAAACGGGTCGGGGACCATCTTTTTCGGCGGATGCGCCCTGCGCTGTGCGTTCTGCCAAAACTTCGAGATCTCGCACGGCCAGCTCGGCCGCCGCGCCGATGCGGCGGCACTCGCCGCCCTCTTTGCCGAATTGGAAGAGCGCGGCGCCGAAAACATCAATCTCGTAACCGCCGCACACTATATCCCCCAATTAATCCAAGCATTTCGGCTGCATCGCCCCAAGATCCCCGTCGTGTACAACACCCATTCGTACGAGAAAACGGACGCCCTGCAAGCCATCGATCCATACATCGACATCTATTTGCCCGATCTCAAATTTTATTCGCCGGACATTTCCGCGCGCTATACGGGCAAATCCGATTACTTCCGTTTTGCGCGCGAGGCGGTGCGCTTCATGGCACAGAGGGAAGCCGTTTTTGAAAACGGCAAAATGCTGCGCGGATGCATCGTGCGCCACCTCGTTCTCCCCCTCTGCACAAACGACAGTCTGCGCCTGATCGATTGGTTTTCCTCGCTGCAGTCGCCCGCCTATTTTTCGTTGATGGGACAATACACCCCTTGCGGCGATATTGCGCGTTTTCCCGAATTGCAACGGCGCATTACGCCGCGCGAATACAAAAAAGTGCGCGACTACTTGCTTGACCGCGGGGCGGAACACGTCTTTTTGCAACAGCTTTCGGCGGCGGATGAGCGTTTTATCCCGGACTTTTCTTCGGACACGGATACCCTGTTTTAGACGCCTTGCCGCAAATATCGGCGCCGAAGTTTGACGAGTTTTTTGACAAGCGGCGCCACTTTGGCAGGCGGTGCGGCGGCCAGCTGGGCTTCCAGCCGCTCCAGATCCGCGCGTTCGATTTGTTTCATATTGCACAGTTTGCGATTTTTTCGGAGTTTTTATGTTGATCGATCTGGAAAATGTACGCTTCGGCTACGACGATAAAATTCTTTTGGAAGACGTTTGCTTTACCCTCTCGGAGGGGGAGCGCGTCGGGCTGATCGGCCCGAACGGCGAGGGAAAGACCACGCTCCTGCGGCTGATGGCCGGATTGCTCTCCCCCGATGCGGGCACGATCCGCAAAAAAAGCGGACTTAAAATCGGCTATTTGGAACAAAACGGCGGACTGGAAAGTCAAAAAACCGTACTCGAAGAGATGCGCGCAGTCTTTGCAAACGTATACCGAGCTATGGACGAACAGCGCGAAATCAGCCGCTCGCTCGCGCAAACGGACGAGGAAAGCGAACAGTACCGCGCCCTTTCCGCTCGCTTTGAGCACCTCGAAAAGCTCATCGCAGCCGCCGACGGATACAACGCCGACGTGCGCATCAAGACCGTGCTCAACGGTATGGGGTTTGCTTCCATGTACGAGCAGACGATCGCGATCATGAGCGGCGGAGAAAAGACCCGCCTGCAATTGTGCCGCCTGTTGCTCGAACAGCCGGATATCCTTTTCTTGGACGAACCGACCAACCATCTCGACATGCCCACCCTCTTTTGGCTGGAAGATTACCTGCAGACGTACACCGGCGCCATCTTTACCGTTTCGCACGATCGCTATTTTTTGGATGCCGTCGTGGGAAAGATCTTGGAACTGGAAGGGCGGCACATCCGCGCTTTTCGCGGCAATTACTCCAAATACAAGGTACTCAAACAGCAACAATACGAACACGACTGCAAAGAATACGAAAAGCAACAGGAAGAAATCGCCGCCTTGCAAGACTACGTGGCACGCAATATCGTGCGCGCCACGACCGCAAAAAGCGCACAGTCGCGCGTCAAAAAGCTGGAATCGATGCCGCTTCTTTCAAAACCGCTCCCGCCGCCGCAACCTCCGAAATTTTGCTTCGAGATCACTGAGCGCTGCGAAGAACGGGCGCTCGAAGTGGAAGGACTTTGCCTTCGAGCCGGGGAAAAGACGCTGTTCGAAAACGCGCAGTTCACCCTGCGCCGCGGCGAAAAAGCAGCCATCGTCGGAGAAAACGGCACGGGAAAATCTTCGCTGATCCGCGCCCTCCTCACGCGGCGCGAAGGTTGCGTTCGCTGGGGACGCGGGGTAAAGATCGGCTACTACGACCAAGAAAATGCAGACTTGGATGCGGATGAAACGGTACTGGGCGCCCTTTGGCACAAATACACCGCACTCAGCCAGACGCAGGCCCGCGCGCTGCTTGCACGCGCGAAATTGGACGCCGAAGACATCGAAAAACCCGTCCGCTCCCTCTCGGGCGGTGAGCGGGCCAAACTCGCCCTCGTCTTGCTGGAAGCACAAAAAGCCAATTTTTTGCTATTGGACGAGCCGACCAATCACCTGGATTTGCAGGCACGCGAGAGCTTGGAAGCCGCCCTGCGCGACTTTGAAGGGACCTTGTTGTTCGTCTCGCACGACCGCTACTTTATTGCCAACCTCGCCGATCGGATCATCGAAATCGCGGACGCGACCGTGACGCTCTACCCGGGGGGCTACGATCGCTTTACCGCCGCGCGCCAGGCTGCCGCACGCCAGGCGGAGGAAGAGGCAAAGGCGGCAAAAGAGCAGGATCGCGCCGCCGCAAAGACCGCTTCCTACCGTTCCAAAGCCGATCGCGCGGAAGAAGCAAAACGCAAACAACGGCTCAAACAGATCGAGCAATCGATCGCCGACACCGAACAGGCGATCGCCGCGCTGAACGAAAAAATTGCCGATCCGGCCGTAGCCGCCGATTTTCGGAAAATGAATGAGGCATGCGCGCAGCTGGACCGGCTGCACGCACAACTGGACGAATTGTACGCCGACTATGAAACGCTGCTGTAAAGCCGGTTGACGGCGGAGCGGGTCCCGCGCAAATTGCGCGGGACCCGCTCCGCCTTTTTTTCTTCGTCCGCCCGATCGCTCAAAATTCGATGCCGCGGCGGCCATAGAGGCCCTCGTCGTAAGGATGCGCCAGCTTTCGCATCTCCGTAACGTAATCCGCCTGTTCGATCAGCGCCGCCGAAGGGTCTCGGCCGGTCAAGACCACTTCCAATGCGGCCGGCCGCGTTTTTAAAAAACGGATCAAGCGCGTCTCGCTTACCATTCCGGTGTTGCAAGCGGAGACGATCTCATCCAACACGAGCAGCCGAAACCCGTCCGCCGCGCGCCGTGTAACGCGTTCGAACAGCGCCGAATACGCTTCTCGCGCCCGCGCGCGCGCATCCTCCGACATCTGCGAGCATCGCCCGAAATGCTGTGTTTCCACCTGTACTTCTACCCCCATGCCCTGCAGGATCCCGATCTCGCAAGAACTTCCGTCCTTAAAAAACTGCGCAACGAGCACGCGCCCGCCGGCCCCCGCCATGCGCAGACACAGACCGAAGGCTGCGGTCGTCTTTCCCTTGCCGTCGCCGCAATACAGATGCACCTGTGCCTGCCCCGTTCCCGGTTTCATAATCCGTACCTCCTGAATCGTTATACGCCTGCTTCGACAATCTGCTCGATCTTCGAAATATCTGCCGCGGCGGCAAACACCTCGGCCAACCGCGTATAATTTTCTTCTTTGCCGATACGCGCACCGATTGCAGGCGCGCCGCCCAACGCCCGCACCGTTGCTTCGGCGATCTCCGCCGCATCAAAGATGCCATG
>CALVHT010000068.1 GCA_944328645.1 uncultured Clostridia bacterium | reverse complement strand
TCGGTATCATGCAGAACGAATGGGCGGGCGCGCAGGCGTTTTCCTCCTTCGACACCTACCTCGCGCCCTTCGTTAAAACCGATCATTTGAACTACGACCAGGTCAAAAAATGCATCGAGTCGTTCATCTACGGCGTCAACACGCCCAGCCGCTGGGGGACGCAGGCTCCCTTCTCCAACATCACGCTGGACTGGACCGTGCCCAACGATTTGGCGGAATTGCCTGCCATCGTCGGCGGCAAGGAACAAAACTTCCGCTACAAAGACTGCCAAAAAGAGATGGACATGGTCAACAAGGCGTTCATCGAAGTGATGATCGAGGGAGACGCCAACGGCCGCGGATTCCAATACCCCATCCCGACCTACTCCATTACCAAAAACTTTGACTGGTCGGATACCGAAAACAACCGCCTTCTGTTCGAAATGACCTCCAAATACGGCACGCCGTATTTCTCCAACTACATCAATTCCGACATGGAGCCGAGCGATATCCGCAGCATGTGCTGCCGCTTGCGCCTGGATCTTCGCGAACTGCGCAAAAAATCGGGCGGATACTTCGGCAGCGGCGAATCCACCGGTTCGGTGGGCGTGGTCACCATCAACATGCCCCGCATCGCTTACCTCTCGACGGACGAAGCGGATTTCTTCCGCCGCCTCAACAAGCTCATGGACGTTTCCGCCCGCTCGCTCAAAACCAAACGCACGGTCATCACCAAGCTGTTGGAAGAGGGGCTCTATCCGTACACCAAGCGCTATTTGGGCACCTTCGCCAACCACTTCTCTACCATCGGTTTGGTCGGCATGAACGAGGCCTGCCTCAACGCGAAGTGGATCCGCAAAGACATGACCCAGACGGAAGCCCAGGAATTTACCAAACGCGTTTTGAACCACATGCGCGAGCGCCTCTCGGACTACCAGGAACAATACGGCGACCTGTACAACCTGGAAGCGACGCCCGCCGAATCGACGACCTACCGCTTTGCCAAACATGACAAAGAGCAGTTCCCGGACATCATTACCGCCAACGAAAACGGCACGCCCTATTACACGAACAGCTCGCATCTGCCCGTCGGATTTACGGACGATCTGTTCGACGCGCTGGACATCCAGGACGATTTGCAGACGCTGTACACCTCCGGCACCGTGTTCCATGCGTTCCTCGGCGAAAAACTGCCCGACTGGTCGTCGGCCGCAGCCCTGGTAAAGAAGATCGCCGACAACTACAAGTTGCCTTACTATACCCTCTCGCCCACCTATTCCATCTGCAAAGATCACGGTTATCTCACGGGCGAACAGTACGTCTGCCCGCACTGCGGCGGAAAAACCGAGGTGTACAGCCGCATCACCGGCTACTATCGCCCCGTACAGAACTGGAACGACGGCAAGGCGCAAGAATTTCAGGACCGCAAGGTGTATGACGTGCAAAATTCTGCGTTAAAGGCGCACGATCATCCCGTCGGAACGACGCAGGCCGCCTGCACGGCGCCCGCGCCGGACGAACCCGTGCTCTTTACCCGCAACGGCTGCCCCAACTGCAAGACCAGCAAGCTCATGCTGGACAAGGCGGGGGTGAAATACCGCGTCATCAATGCCGAAGAGGATGCGGAGACCACGCGCCGGTACGGCGTGAAGAAAGCGCCTTCCCTGTTGGTTCCCGACGGCGACGGGTTCCGGACTTATGACAATGCCAGCGAGATCCGCCGCTACATCGAGAGCATCGGCTGATATGTACGACATCCTCGTGATCGGCGGGGGCGCGGCCGGGATGACCGCCGCGCTCTACGCCCGGCGAAACGGAAAATCCGTGCTGATCCTGGAAGGAGACAGCCTGGGCGGCCAGATCGCCACTTCGCCCCGGCTGGAAAATTTTCCGTCCATCCGCGAGATCAGCGGCGAGGCTTTCGCCGACAATCTCTTTGAGCAGGTCAGCGCGCTCGGCGCCGAAGTTGAGATCGAAAAGGCGGTCCGCATCGACAAACAGGCGGACGGGCATTTTCTCGTCCGAACCGAGTACAACGAATACGCGGCCCGAAGCGTGATCATTGCGGCGGGCGTCAAGCACAAACATCTCCGCACCCGGCAGGATCGGGAAGATCTGCTCGGCAAAGGCGTTTATTACTGCGCCGTATGCGACGGGCCGTTTTATAAGGGCCGCGAAGTCGCCGTGATCGGCGACGCAAATTCTGCCCTGCAATACGCGCTGCTCCTCTCCGGTTACTGCACAAAGGTCTACGTATATACTCTGTTCGATCGGTTTTTCGGGGACGAAAGTCTCGTAAAGGCGCTGCGCGCCAAAGAAAACATCGAGGTGCGCCCCAACACCAACGTGACCGATTTTATCGGCGAAACGGAGCTGGAAGCGATCGAATATACCGACAAAGACGGAAACCTCTGCCGCCAAAAAATCCCCGCCGTATTTGTGGCGATCGGCCAGGTTCCGGACAATGCCGCCTTTGCAAACGTCGCGGATCTGGACGAAGCCGGCTATATCCGCGCGGACGAGAGCTGCAAGACGCGCACGCCGGGGGTATTTGTGGCCGGCGATTGCCGCACAAAGGCGGTGCGGCAGGTTTCGACCGCCGTCGCCGACGGCGCGATCGCCGCAACGAACGCCTCTCTCTATCTGGAAAGCCTTTGAACTTGCAACCAGGCCTCTTCGGATCGCCGAAGGGGCCTGGTTTTGCCGATCGCGCCGACCGAGACGCGATCGCGGCGAAGGCACAGAACAGCGCAAAGAGCGGGACGCGGGGCTATGCCCCGCGTCCCCTTTCGTTGCGCTGAAAAAATCATGTTCCGTCTTTGGCGGGCGTTTCAGCCTTCTTGGCGCAAAAACGGATGACAAAGGCCGTTCCTTGCCCCAGCTCGCTCTCCACCGACAATTCCCATCCCGCGCGGCGGCAGAGTTTTTTGACGATGGCCAGCCCCAGGCCGAACCCGCCGCCGACGCCGTTGTGCGAACGGTCGACCGTGTAAAAGCGGTCGAAAATGCGGCCCTGGTTTTCGGGCGAGATGCCCACGCCCGTATCGCGAACGCACAGCATCGGCTCAGGCCCTCCTTGCAGGCGAACCAGCAGCGATCCGCCCTCCTTATTGTAGCGGATGCCGTTGGAAATGAGGTTGTTGACGATCTCCAACAGGCGCTCGCGACGAGAAAGCACCTTGACGCCCTCGTCCGCTTCCAACGTAAAGGCAATGTTTTTCTGCGCGATCTTCGGCTCAAACGCGGCCGCCGCCTCGCGAACCAGTTCGCTCAGATCCACCTCGTAATCCGGCAGCTCGTCCGAATCGATCGCCGAAAAGTTGATGATGCTGCGGATCAGGTGGGCAAGCCGATCGCTCTGGCGGATGATGGTATGCGCCACGCTTCCCAGTTTTTCGGGCGGAACGCCGCCCGCCTCGATGAGTTCCGCAAAACCGCGGATGCTCGTAAGCGGCGTGTTCATCTCGTGCGTGACATTGGCGATCAGCTCGTTTTTTGAGCGGGCCGCCGCCATGGTTTCGGTCATGTCGGTGATCAGAAGCACGCGCGAACGGTCGTTGAAGGTGAAGCGCAGGCTGTAGTCGCGCCCCTCGATCTTGCGCAGGACCGAAGCCGGCTCTCCGCTCGCCAAGATCTGCGCGATCTCTCGATCCTGCGTAAAACAAGGGATGGGCTCATTCGTCTCGTAATCGAGCAGGCGCATCGCCGTCTTATTGATCAAAATGATGTCCGCCGGGTCGCGAAAAATGACGATGCCGTGTTCCATGCTGTTGAGGATGAGTTTTTCCAGCCGGCGGTCCTCCTTCATCTTGGCGACTTTGTCGCTCAAGTCTGCGTTCATGTCGTTGATCATTTTGGCGATGGGCTGCAGTTCGGGATAGTCGGAATGCACCTCGCGGCCCGCGCTGCGCGCCGCCGCCTGCGTCAGCTTTTCGACGGGGCGCAGGATGAACGCGGTGGCGATCCAGGCAACGAACAGACAAATCAAAATATCCAAAAACAAAAACCAAACGACCGTCGGGAGCGCATCCGCAAAGATCGCCAGCCCCGAATCCGCTTGGATCGCCAGCCGCACCAAAAATCCCGCTTCCGCGTCGCCGAACAGGCGGCAAAAATACACCCAGTTGCGGCCGACGGAAGCGCTCTCGCGCACGGCGTATCCCTCGCCCGTCTGCAGGGCGGCGAGCACCTCTTCGCGCGCGGCATGATTTTCCATCTGCGACGCATCCGTCTGCGAGTCGGCGACGGGCGTTCCGTCGCTCGTCAAAAACGTGACGCGGGCGCCGCCGAATTCTTCGGAAAGCGACAGCGCCAATTCCGCCGTCAGCGGATCGCCGCCGTGTTCCGCCGCATAGATGTTCATGTAGCTTTTCAGCTGCCCCTCGACCAGCTGCACGGATTGGCGGTAAAACATATCCGAAAACAGCACAGACAGGAGCAGGATGCCGACCACGGATACGAGCAGCGTCACGAGCAAAATGCGTTTTCGCACGGCAGTTCCTCCTTTTTTGATCCCTCGGGAACAAAGCGTCCCCTTCGTTCAAGACGGCGCGCCGCGTTCGCGGTGCGCCGTCTGATCGGAAAATTTATTGGTTTGTGCGGCGGGTCCGCCGCGCGCTCATTCGCGGTATACGAATTTGTAACCCACGCCGAACACCGTTTCAATGTAATCGATGCCCAGTTTGCGCAGGCGCGCCACGTGGTTGTCCACCGTGCGCGTTTCGCCCTCGTCATACCCCCACACGGCGTTGAGGATATTCTCGCGCGTAAGCGCTTTGCCTTCTTTCTGCATGAGATATTTCAGCAGGTTGAATTCTTTGTTGTTGAGTTCCAGCTTGACCCCGTGCAAGGTGGCGGTCATGGTCTCCTCGTCCAGCGAAAGATTGCCGCGCACCAGCGATGCGCTGCCCGCGGACCGGCGCAACAGCGCGTTGACGCGCGCCGCCAGCTCCAAAACGCCGAAGGGCTTGGCGATGTAGTCGTCCGCGCCCAAATTGAGGCCGCGCACTTTGTCTGTCTCTTGGCCGAGCGCCGAAAGCATGATCACGCCCATCGCCGGGTATTTTTGCTTGAGTTTGGGCAGAACTTCCAGTCCGTTCCCATCGGGAAGCATGATGTCCAGCAAAGCCGCCGCCGGCGGCGCCTTTTCGACCGCGGCCATAAAATCCGCGACCGTGGAAAACCCTTCGACCGAAATATTGGACATTTCCAGCGCGCATTTCACCAGTTCGCCGATCGTTTGATCGTCTTCCAGCAGGTAAACCTTCTTTTCCAAAACAGTCTCCCGGCGGACGCGAAATTCGAAGCATGCGCTCCTGCCGTCTCGCCTGTACCGCCATTATACCATATCCGCGGCCCTTTGGCAAGAGAGTTTCGGCATCTTTCTGCGCTTTTGCGGCCGCTCAGTCAAAGGCATGGGCGACATAGGTGAGGTGGTCGGCGGCACGTTCCAAGTTGCCGACCAGGTTGATGAACACGCCGCTGGAGCTGGGCTTGCACTTGCCCTCGTTCAGGCGGCGAATGTGGTCTTTGACCATCTCTTTGCGCGCCGCGTCGATCTCTTCTTCCACCGAGTCAACCGCCTTGAGCGCGGTGACGTCTTTTTCGCCGAACGCCTTCATGGTGTTCTCGTACAAGAGTTGGATCTTATCGTACATCGCTTCCAGCGATTTTAACACCCCGCGCGAAAATTCAATGTTATCGCGGCGGCAATTGCGCGTATATTTGGTGAGATTGTCCGCCAGTTCGCTGATACGGATAATGTCTCCGGTGGCGTTGTGAATGGCGGAGATCAGCCGCTCGTCGTGCAAAGACAGATCGGAGGCGGAAATTTTGATCAGGTAAGACACGATGCGCTTTTCCAGCTCCGCGACGCGCGCGTTCAGCTCGTCTACCTTTTCCTTGGCGTTCTCCTCCCCGGCGATGAACCCGCCGAACGCGGTATGCAGGGATTCCATTGCCAGATCCGCCATGCGCGCAGCCGCCTTGTTCGCTTGGTTGACGGCGATGCCGGGCGTCTTGATAAAACGCTCGTCCAACAACAGCGCATCCGTCGGCTCTTGCCCCTTGCGTTCGGGAATGACCTTGGTCGCCACCTTGACAAATACGTTGACAAAGGGGAGGAACAGACAGGTACAGGTCAGGTTGAAGAAGGTATGGAACATGGCGACCTGCGTTTCGGGTTTGGAAAACCAGCGCATGAACGTCATCGACATAAAGTCTCTCCAACACAAAAGGAGAGTGGCAAAGACGATCGTGCCCGCGACGTTGAACATCAGGTGAATGAGACTGGCGCGCTTAGCGTTGGTGTTGGCGCCCAGCGAGGAAAGGATCGCCGTGATGCAAGAGCCGATATTGCTGCCCAAAATGAGGAACAGCACGTCGTTCGGCTCGCTGCCGATGGACAGACCCGCGCCGACCATAACGATGACCAGCGAGGTGATGACCGAGCTGGACTGTACGATCGCCGTAAATACGATGCCGACCAGCAACAGCAAAAAGGCATTGTCAACGCCGGATAAAAAGTTTTGAATGGCCGGAACGTCTTGGTAAAAGGAGACCGCGTCCGACATATAGTCCAGGCCCAAAAAGATCAGCCCAAACCCGCCGATCAAAAGCCCGACCGTCTTGACGCGCTCGTTTTTGCTGAGCATGTCCATAAAAATCCCCACGCAGGCGAAAAACGCGACATACGGCATGATTTCAAACGCGCGGAAAGCGGCGATCTGCGCGGTGATCGTCGTGCCGATGTTGGCCCCCATGATGATCGCCGTCGCCTGGTAGAGAGACATGATCCCTACATTGACAAACCCGACCACCATGACCGTGGTCGTGGCGGAACTTTGCACGAGCGCGGTCGTGACCGTGCCGATGCCCACGCCCGCCAGGCGGCTCTTGCTCGTCTTATCGAACCACCGGCGCAGGTTGTTTGCCGCCAGTTTTTCGATGTTTTCGGACAACAGTTTAAATCCGATCAGAAATGCGCCCAGCCCCGCGAACAGCTTAAATACCGACAGAACATAATCCCCCACCCCATACTGCATGACAGGCTCTCCTCTCTCCTTTTTTCCTTTGCAAATTTCTCTTACCCTGTCATTGTATCGTATAGTTGTATAATACAAGTCCAAAATTTGTAATAAATTTGTAATAAATTTGTAACAAAGCCGACGATCTCCTCTCGCCGGCGCTCTACGAACGCAAAGCGGCGCGCTTTCGGGCGCCGCGCGCCGCTTTTTTGCGATCGCTCGAAGGCGGCCGCGGCGATCCGGCGGGCCGGGCGGCTTTGTTTGCGAAAAGGCGGCGGGGCGCCTCCTTTTTGCCGCGCCCCGCCGCCCGTTTTTGGTCGAATTCAATTCAGTTTTTTGTGCTCGCCCGTGATCATAAACAGCACCCACTCGGCGATGTTGGAAGCATGGTCGCCGATCTTTTCAAGGTACTTGGCGATCATGAGCATATCCAAAGCCTGTTCGCCGTTGTCATCCTCTTCGATCTCTCGGTGTACGATGCCCGTCAATTTGTGTTTGATGACTTCGAACAGGTCGTCAACGCCGTCATCCGCACGGCATACCGCCTTCGCGAGTTCGGCGTCGCGCTCCACAAAGGACCGCGCGGCGTTGCGGACCATCGCCTGCACTCGATCCGCCATTTCATCGATCTCGTGCAGCGAATCGGCGTACGGGAGCCGGCTCATTTTGACGACCAATTCGGAGATGTCGACCGCCTGGTCGGCGATCCGCTCCATGTCGGTGATCATCTTCATGGCGGACGTCACGAACAGCAGATCGCTGGCCACCGGCTGTTGTTTTAAAATGAGCTTCAGGCACAGCCGTTCGATCTGCTGCTCTTTCTCGTCTACCTGCCGCTCCAATCCCTTGGTTGACTGCGCGAGGGTCGCGTCCTGTTTTTCCACGGCGTTGACCGCGTTTTCGATCGCCTCGCAATTCAGTTCTCCCATCTTGATGAGCAGATCCTTCAACTGCGCGATCTGCTCGTCGAATTGTCTTCTGGTCATACGCTCAACCGAACCTCCCGGTAATGTAGTCTTCCGTCCGTTTGTCGCGCGGGCGTTCAAAAATTTCGTCCGTTTCGCCATATTCGATCAGATCGCCCAGCAAAAAGAAGGCCGTTTTGTCGGAAATGCGCGCCGCCTGCTGCATATTGTGGGTGACGATCACGATGGTGTATTTTTCTTTGAGTTCCTGTGCCAAATCCTCGATCTTGGAGGTAGAGATCGGGTCGAGCGCGCTGGTCGGCTCGTCCATCAAAATGACCTCCGGCTCGACGGCGAGCGTCCGCGCGATGCAAAGGCGCTGCTGTTGGCCGCCGGAAAGGCCGAGCGCCGGCTTTTTGAGGCGATCTTTGACCTCCTCCCAAATGGCCGCCTGCCGCAAGGAGCGCTCGACGATCTCGTCCAGCTGCGCTTTTTTTCGAATGCCGTGCGTTTTCGGGCCGTAGGCGATGTTTTCATACACGCTGATCGGGAAGGGATTGGGCTTTTGAAACACCATGCCCACCCGCTTTCGCAGGGCGTTGATATCCACTTTTCCGTACAGATCTTCGCCGTCGATGCGGACCTCGCCCGTGATCTTGCAGTCGGGAACGAGATCGTTCATGCGGTTGAGCGTCTTTAAAAAGGTAGACTTGCCGCAGCCGGACGGCCCGATAAAGGCGGTGATTTCTCGTTCCGCAATGCGCATGGAAATGTCTTTCAGCGCATGAAAGTTGCCGTAATATAAGTTGAGGTCGCGGACTTGAAACTTATCCGCCCGTGCTCTTTTTTCTTCCACCGTTCTATAC
>CALVHT010000067.1 GCA_944328645.1 uncultured Clostridia bacterium | reverse complement strand
CGTTTCGACTGCCTGAAGAAGCATCTTTCGCTCTGCACGCTCAAAGGTACTTTCTCCGAACATATCGTCTGTAAGCGCGAAATCGACATATTCCCCAACAATGCCCGCACATTCTTTCGGCCCGGCAATCGCCGCCGTTGCGATCATTTTCGGATGATTTCTAAAAAAAACGGTCTGACCTTGCTGCATCTTTTTTCCCTCCGGCGCCCTTTGCGCCCGAAAGTAGTTTGCCGCGAGCGCTGTTTTTTATCCGCCCCATCCTCTTTTTGTACTCGGCGTAAATAAATCAAAAAACCGCCCCAACAAGGGCGGTTATCGAAAAAAGCATATTTAAGTTTCATCAAACATTTTAAAAAATTCACGCACAGCAAACGAAGGCGTACGATTTTTCGGGAATGCAATCCCCACCGCGCGGGCAGGCAACTCCGGTTCTGTTTTTATCTCAAACAGCGTCTTATCGTCGCACAACTCGCGGCGAACATATTCCCTCGGAACACAGGCAATACCCACCCCATTTTTGGCGAGCTGGATCATGAGCTCTAAACTCCCGCACTCGATCTCCGGATGCAGATGCACACCGATGGAATGCGAAAAATTGATGATCGCCTTGCGCGTGACGGTATTGGCGTCCAGCATGAGCAAAGGATAATCATGCATAGACTTTAAGGGTTGTACACTTTCGGCCAACGTCGCATAATTCTCATTGGCGACAAACGTATCGTGCAATGGCATCACCACGCTGGAAAGAACAAAATCCTTGTCATCCACCGGCAAATTCAGAAACGCAATGTCACACTTGTTGTTTTTTAATAATTCCAAGGTATCGGTCGTGATGCAATTAATCAGGTTCAACCGAACATCCGGATATTTTTCATGATAACGGGCGATCTTATCGATCAGAACATACGAAAAAATCGTATCAGACGCACTGATGCGGATGGTCCCCGAAGCCGTGGTGTTGATTTCTTTGAGCTTGTTCTCGGCGGCATCCAACTCGCCCAAGGCTTTTTCCACGATATCGAAAATTTGTTTTCCGCCCTGTTCAGATAACTCCATACCGCGATGCGTCCGGTTGAACAAAGGCGCACCCAATTGTCCTTCCAACTGCTTGATAGCCTGCGAAACGGCAGGCTGGCTAATAAACAATTCGTCGGCAGCGCGGGTAAGACTTCCGCACTTGGCGACCGTATAAAACACTCGATATAATTCTAAATTTACCATACGTTTGCCCTCTTTCGTTTTAGTTTTGCGTGCGAGACTGTACGCTCGGCGTCCATGCATCCAAACAAGCCGCGCCCGTTTCCTGCACCATTATTTCCCCACGCAGAACTTCGCAAAAATTTCGTCGATGATGCGTTCGTTTGCTGTCTCGCCGCTGATCTCCCCGAGCGCATCCCAAGCGGCCTTTAAATGAATGCCTAAAAGATCGAGCGGAACCGTTCCGCAACATGTATATGCACTCTCCGTCTCTTCCAAAGCCCGCTTTAGCGCCGCATAATGTCGCTCTTCCATCAAAAAAGTTGCATCCGTACTGTAACCCTCCATGCACAACCGAAGCATTTCCCGACGCAAGGCGGAGATATTTTCGCCTGTCTTGGCGGATACACGGATATCGGCGGGCGGTTCCGTTACCTCGTTGCCGCCCAAATCTGTTTTATTGTATACGACCAGTTTTCGCTTATCCGCAATCGAAGCCCAAATTTCCCGATCTTCTTGCGACATTTTCGCCGAAGAATCCAAAATAAACAAGACCAGATCTGCCCCGTCAATCAACGAGCGCGCCCGCGCGATACCTACGCTTTCGATCTCGTCCGAGCTCTCTCGAATACCAGCCGTATCGTAAAGATTAAAACGAACCCCTTCGATTTCCAGGGATCCTTCGACCGCATCGCGCGTCGTACCCGCGATTGAAGAAACGATCGCTTTGTCTGCACCGAGCAATGCATTTAAAACCGAACTTTTGCCCGTATTCGGTTTTCCTGCCAGTACGACAGAGATCCCCGCCTTGATTTTTTGCCCCGTGCGGTAGGACGCGACCAGCGCACGCAATGCGGAACAGACCTCCCCGATCCGTTCATGGGCATTCGCCAAGTCGGTATGTTCGATGTCCTCTTCCGGAAAATCCATATCGGCATCGATCCCGGCGAGCAATTCGGTCAATGTTCCCTGCAGGCGGCGCACCGTCTCCGTCAAGCGTTCAGTATAGAGAAGATAGCCCGCGCGCACCTCCGCTTCGCTCTCGCCGTTGATCATATCCACCAGGCCTTCCGCCGAGGCGAGCGAGAGCTTTCCGTTCAAAAATGCGCGCTTGGTAAATTCGCCCCGCTCCGCCAATCGACACCCCAGTTCCAAGGCACGCCGCAAAACACCGCGCGCAATGCTCGATCCGCCATGGCAATGAAATTCGACCACGTCTTCACCCGTAAAACTGTGCGGTGCGCGGAAATAGACGCATAGGCCGAAATCATAAAAAGTGCCGCCGTCGATCTTTCCGGGATACATCCGATACGGCTCAAACGCACTGACCGCCACCCCGCCCGCGGCGCAAAACATCTTTTCGGCGACTGCCAACGGGTTTTCACCGCTCAATCGGATTATGGCGACCCCGCCCTTACCGGGCGGCGTGGAAATGGCCGCAATATTCTCGCTTTTCATCTTTCCTGCTCCTTAAAACTCGTCCAAATTATACCATATCCCCACTCTGCTGTCAAACGCCAAGCCACAACCGAAAAATACGGCGGCCGCATTTTTCGCGTACCGCCGTCTCCTTTACGCCGTCATGCTCTATTCCTTGGTACCGTTTTGCCCGCCTGAACCGTTTTGGCCGTTGGATCCGGTAAATTCCCCGAACGGATCATCTCCCCCGCCGCTCGAAGCACGCGAGCCGTTTGAATCATTCGCCTTGTTGGAGCCGCTCGAAAACTCGCCGAACGGATCATCCGGCTGTTCATTCGGTCTGCCTTGCCCGTTGGGCGAAGGCCGATACGGATCCTGCCCATACGGATTGGAGTACGGCCTGCCGTACGGATTTCCATAAGGGCCGTATTGCGCCTGTTGCATGCGACGAATCTGCTCCATCCTCGCCTGCATATATTTTTCATAGTCAACCGGCGTACGATTTCGGTAGGCAAAGATCAGGAAAGGCTCCGCGACCGGAATCAGCGCACAGAGGACAACCATCCAAATGTATGACGCCGGCGAATAGCGCCGGAAAAACGCAATATTTCGGAACACGAACAAAACCAACACGATCAGACTGAGGAAATAACCTGTCAAGACATTTACAATCTGCACGGCACGAAACAACCCCTCGGGCACGGCCGCCGTAAACCGCCAGTCCACCAGCCCGGTCAATTCTCCGGCAGTGTTCGTGAGACTGTATAGCTCGACCAAGTCGTGTTTAAAAGCGTACACCATGTAGCCATAGACAAACGCAAAGCACAAAAAATTGATCAGTTCTCCCAGCATCGCATATAAGCCGACATGCTTGATCTTTGTTTTCCCGAATTTCAATTCCCCGGCCAGCTCGCCAACCAAATAAGTGCTGGCAAAGGGAACAAACGCACACCAAAGCAAACGATTCTTCCCTTGCTTTTTTGCCATTGTCCACAGGCCGACTGCTTTAAAGGCGTACAATACGACATACAGCCCGCCGGCGATGGCCAGTGCAACATATGCATCCAAGGGATTCAGTCCCAAATTGACAACGTCCGGATAACAAAGCATGAAAATCGCTTCAAAAATTGCAATAAACTCCATAAGGCACTCCTCTCTTGCTGCCATAACCGCAGCCGCTATTCAAACAACGGAAATCCGTAATCCACTTGCAACAACGTCAATCCTTTTGCCGGAAGGGTTTTACCGAGCAAATCCCGACCTCCGCCGGCCAACGCAGCTTCAACATCGCAAACCGTCAATCGTCCCTGCGCGCAACCGAGTATCGCTCCCGCCAATATTCGGACCATGTTGTATAAAAAACCGTTTCCGCATACGACCAGATCCGTTCCGCGAACAAAACCGTCCGTCCACGCCTCCATCGTAACCGAATAAAGGCGGCGAATTGTCGTCTTGACGGACGAACCCGTCGAAGAAAAACAGCGAAAATCGTGTTCTCCTTCCAAAACAGAGGCACATTGCAGGGCGAGCGCTTGGTCAAACGGACCCGCCGCGCGCGCCGCGTAACGCTCCCACAAAGGGTTCTCCCGTCGGGAAAAATAAATCCGATAGCGATATGTCTTTCGCTTCGCGGCCCGACAGGCGTCAAATCCATCCGGCGCGCGCACGCTGGAAAGAACGCGCACCGCCGGCGGTAAAAATACATTCAAGGCATCGGCGATGCGCGCCGGATGGATCTGAATTTCATCGCGCATCTCGAAACTGCAGATCTGCCCCGCGGCATGCACCCCCGCATCCGTCCGACCGCTGCCCGTCACACGGGCAGAAAAACCGAACGCTGCGGCGATCGCCTGTTCAATTTCTCCCTGCACTGTGTTTTTATTCTTCTGCACCTGCCAGCCGGAAAAATCCGTGCCGTCATAGGCAATCTGCAAAGCCGCAATCATCTCTTGCTTCGGCGCCCGTGCGCTCACCCTCCCATAAAATAATGCAGAATGTCGAACTTTCCGCCAAAATATATGTTGAGCAGAACGATACCCGCAATCAGGGCGGCAAAAAACAAAAGTCCCAACAGGTCGCGCCAGGTCAATACCAATTTTTTATATTTTGTTCGCCCCTTGGAACCGCGATAACAACGCGCTTCCATCGCATCGCCCAAATCATCCGCGCGCCGAAGCGCCGAAACAATGAGCGGAAACAAGACGGGAATCATAGCCTTGGCTCGCTTGAACAGTCCACCTGTTTCAAAATCGGCCCCGCGCGCTTTTTGCGCCGCAACAATACGATTGGTCTCATCAATCAAGGTAGGAATAAACCGAAGCGCAATGCTCATGATCAAGGCTACCTCGTGTACGGGAACTTTAATATACATGAGCGGCTTCAACAAACTTTCGATTCCGTCTGTCAAGGCAACGGGCGTGGTCGTAAGCGTCAAGATCGAAGTTCCCATCACGATCAAAAATAAACGAAAGGACAAAAAAACGGTCTGCACGATCGATTCGTAAGAAATCGTGACGATCCACCACTGCACCAACGGCTCATAAGTCAGCTCGCCGCTGTAAAACAACAAATTCAAGATGCCCGTAAAAATGATCAAGAACAAAATCATCTTTACCGAGCGAAGGACCCGCCCGAACGGAACGCGAGACATGAAAACAGCAAAGAGCAGAAAAAGCGTGACCGCCGCCAGGCCGAAAAAATTTTTTGCCAGGAATACGGCGACAAAATACGCGATCATGAAAAGGATCTTCGCGCGAGGGTCCAAGCGGTGCACAAATGATTTTGCGGGATAATATTGCCCGAAGGTCACGTCATTGAGCATGGTTCCCTCCTTTGCGCCAAAGCGCCGAGACCTTTTCCGCAAAGTCGTCACAGGTAAAATCTGTGTCTATCTCGATCCCTTGTGCGCGGAGCAACAGTGCGCAACGGGCAGTCATCGGTATATCCAAGCCCAGCGAAAACAATTTATCCGCTTGCCGAAAAATTTCCGAGGGTTTGCCCTGCAAAACGACTTTCCCGTCCGAAAACACCGCCGCATTCGTACAGTTTTCCGCAATTTCATCCATATCGTGCGAAACGATCACGATTGTCTTGCACCAACCGCCATGAATCGAATGCAACAATTCCATCAATTCGCGCTTTCCCAACGGATCCAACCCCGCTGCCGGCTCATCCAAAATCAAAATCTCCGGTTTTGTAACGATGACGCCCGCTATGGCGACGCGCCGTTTTTGTCCGCCCGAAAGTTCGAAAGGCGACTGGTCTTTCAGCGCATCGTAATCCAACCCGACCGTTTCGATCGCCTCGCGCACCGCGGCTGTCTGCTCTGCTTCGGTCAGTTCCTTGCGAAAATTTTTTAACCCGAACTCTACGTCCTTCTCCACGGTCGCGGCAAACAGCTGGTATTCCGGATATTGGAACACCATGCCGACCTTGCTGCGCAACTCCACAAAGTTGCACTTCTTGCTCGACAGATCGTATTCCCCGACACGAAGCTGACCACCGCTCAGGCGAATCAACGCATTCAGATGCTGGACAAACGTGGATTTTCCGCTGCCAGTGTGCCCGATAATGCCGAAAAATTCTCCTTCTTCGATCGTCAAATCCACGCCTTTGAGCGCCTGCGACGCGAAGGGCGACTTAGGGTTATAAGTATATGTCAACCCTTTTGCAACGATTTGCATATTTCCTCCGCTAACTCTTCGGCCGTAAACGCCTCGCCAATAGGCATGCCTGCCGCTTGCAGCTTTTTACAGATATACGCTGCACGCGGCAGCGTTAAATTGTAGGTTTCCAACGCATCGCTGTGCGAAAAGATGTGTTCGGGAGTCCCGTCCATTACCACCTCGCCGCGATGCATAACGATTGCACGCTCCGCTTGCAGGGCCTCTTCCATAAAATGTGTAATCAAAATCACCGTCATACCCTGTTCACGATTCAGTTTTTTAACGACTGCCATGACCTCTCGCCGCCCTTGCGGATCCAGCATGGCGGTCGATTCGTCCAAAATCATTATTTTGGGAAGAATGGCGATCACACCGGCGATCGCGATGCGCTGTTTTTGACCGCCCGACAAGCGAGACGGCATGGCGTTGCGAAAATCCTGCATTCCCACGGCATTCAGCGCAAAATCGATGCGCTTACCGATCTCCTCGCGCGGAACGCCGATATTTTCCGGCCCAAAAGCCACATCGTCTTCCACGATGGAAGCAACGGCCTGATTGTCTGGATTTTGAAACACCATTCCGGCGCTCTTGCGGATTGCAAAAGTCTGTTTTTCGTCGCTTGTGTCCAGCCCGAACACGGATACCTTTCCGGAGGTGGGCGTCAACAAAGCATTGATCAGTTTGGCAAGCGTCGATTTGCCGCTGCCGTTTCTGCCCAGTATGGCAACGAATTCCCCCTCCTCGACAGAAAGCGAGACATCGTTGACCGCATATTCCGATTCATCCTCACGATACGAGTATTTTACATGTTCAAACCGTACAGCTTCCATAGTATTTAATATTATAGCAAATCCCACAAAATTTAACAACGATTTTCAGGCGACCGATTCGGATTTTCACGCACTCATGATAATTCTTTGACAATTTTCACCGATTTGTATTGACTAATCCGCCAAAAAACATTATAATAAATAAGAGCGGTTCAGCGGTAAAGCGGCACGGGCCGTATTCCCTCGCAGTATCGCGAAAAATTATCAGAAAATCAAGATTCGGAGGTTATATTTTCTATGAAGAAGATGACGATTGACGGCAATACCGCCGCCAGCCACGTCGCCTATGCTTTCTCAGAAGTAGCGGCCATCTACCCCATTACCCCTTCTTCTCCTATGGCAGAAGTTGCGGACGAATGGGCGACCGCCGGCAGAGTAAACATGTTCGGACAAAAGCTGCGTTTGGCCGAAATGCAGTCGGAAGGCGGCGCTGCCGGTGCTGTACACGGCTCCCTTTCCGCCGGTGCCCTGACCACAACCTACACGGCCAGCCAAGGGCTTTTGCTCATGATCCCGAATATGTACAAGATCTCGGGCGAATTGCTTCCTACCGTGTTCCATGTCAGCGCCCGCGCGATCGCTGCGCATTCGCTCAATATTTTTGGCGACCATCAGGACGTCATGGCCTGCCGCCAAACAGGTTTTGCGATGCTTGCATCCGGCTCGGTTCAGGAAGTCATGGATTTGGCTCTCGTCGCACATCTTTCCACGCTGAAAGCAAAAGTGCCGTTCCTGCACTTCTTCGACGGCTTCCGCACTTCGCACGAAGTTTCTAAGATCGATGTTATCGACTATGACGAGATGAAAGCGCTCGTTGACATGAAAGATATCGATGATTTCAAGGCTCGTGCGCTCAATCCGGAACATCCCATTCAGAAAGGCACGGCGCAGAACGGTGACACCTACTTCCAAAACCGCGAGACTGCGAATCAGTATTATTTGGCCACTCCTGCCATCGTCGAAGAGATGATGGACAAAGTCAGCCACCTGACGGGCAGAAATTACCATCTGTTTGATTATTGTGGCGCACCCGACGCGGAAAACGTCGTCGTCATCATGGGCAGCGGCGCGGATGCAATGGAAGAAACGATCAACAAGATGAACAAAGAAGGCCACAAGGTCGGTTTGATCAAAGTGCGCCTGTACCGCCCGTTCGTTGCGGAAAAATTTGTCGCGGCTATTCCGGCAACCTGCAAAAAGATCGCGGTCCTCGACCGCACCAAGGAACCCGGCTCGCTCGGCGAACCTTTGTACCTCGACGTTTGCTCCGCTCTCTTTGAACAGGGCATCTCCAACATTCAAGTCGTCGGCGGACGCTACGGCCTCGGCTCCAAAGAGTTTAACCCCTCCATGTGTTACGCAGTCTACAAGAACCTCGAACTGGAGCAGCCGAAAAATCATTTTACCGTCGGTATTTATGACGACTTGACCCATACCTCCCTGGACTTCTCCGAAAAATATGACGCAGCTCCGGAAGGTGCCATCTCCTGCAAATTCTACGGGCTCGGTTCGGACGGTACGGTCGGCGCCAACAAGGACTCCATCAAAATCATCGGCGATCACACCGATATGTATGCGCAGGCCTATTTCTTCTACGATTCCAAAAAATCCGGCGGCATTACCGTTTCTCACCTGCGGTTCGGAAAGACGCCCATCCAGTCATCGTATTTAATCGACAGCGCGGACTTTGTGGCTTGCCACAACCCTTCCTATATCACCCGCTATGACATGCTGACCGACGCAAAAGACGGCGACAAA
>CALVHT010000066.1 GCA_944328645.1 uncultured Clostridia bacterium | reverse complement strand
GATGCAAGGGGGCGGGGTCGCGGTAGCGGCTGGCATGTTGGTCTCCTTTCTCGCGTACTCGCGCCAGCTGAACGGCCCGGTGCAACAGGTCTCGCAGCAGTTCAATGCAATCGTCCTGGCGTTGGCCGGAGCCGAGCGGATTTTCGCCATGACGGATACCGCGCCGGAAGATCGCGGCGGTACGATCGCGCGCGTACGGGATTGCAACGGAGCATGGTACTGGGCGGTTCCAACGCAAAGCGGCGTTCAAAAAGTTCCGTTGCGCGGAGAAATTCGTTTCGAAGACGTCGTTTTCGGCTATACCGGCCAAGAAGATGTGTTGCATCATATCGACTTGTATGCCCGGCCAGGACAAAAGATCGCGCTGGTCGGTTCTACGGGCGCCGGGAAGACGACCATAACCAATCTCATCAATCGATTTTACGACATTCGAGAGGGGAAAATCACCTTTGACGGACTGAATATCCGCGACATTGACAAGGGGGACTTGCGTCGATCGCTGGGCGTGGTTTTGCAGGATACGCATTTGTTTACGGGAACGGTCATGGATAATATCCGCTATGGTCGGTTGGATGCGAGCGATGCCGAATACATTCGCGCGGCAAAACTGGCCAATGCGGATTCCTTCGTGACGCATTTGCCCGAAGGTTACCAAACGTGGCTGACCGGCGACGGCGCGAATCTCTCGCAGGGCCAAAGACAACTGCTTTCCATCGCGCGGGCGATGGTTTCCGATTGCCCCGTCTTGATTTTGGATGAGGCAACATCTTCGGTCGATACGCGCACAGAAAAGCTCATCGAGCAGGGTATGGATAAGCTGATGGAGGGGCGGACGGTGTTTGTCATTGCGCACCGTTTGTCAACGGTTCGAAACAGCCATGCCATTTTGGTCTTGGAACACGGAACCGTCATCGAACGCGGAAACCACGAACAACTGCTGGCACAGCGGGGGAGATACTATCAGTTATACACGGGGGCATTTGAGTTGGATTGAACGGAGATGCTCCGATACAGGCAAGGAACAAAACCGGCTTTCGCGGCTGTATTTCGTTGGAGAACGCGCCGCCTATCGGCCAGCGGCACGAAAGACGGGTTGCCGCGGGTTGCGTTTGCTCGTCCGACTCAACAGTGTTTGGCGTAAAAAGTTATGCTTTTTTAGTTGTCTTTGCCATTTTCCGTTGACAAAGCAAACGGAATGCTGTATAATTATTCCTATGCATGAATAAATATACTTTTATACGCATTTACGTGGGAGGAGAGACGGGATGGATGTCCTATTGTATGTAGGGGTATTGCTTGCCTTTTTTGCGGTGATGATCTTGATCGGCGTCCGCAGTCGGCGCACTGCGCGTTCGGTGCAAGGATTTGTGTTGGGCAGTCGGTCGGTAGGACCGTGGCTGTCCGCCTTTGCATACGGAACGTCGTATTTTTCGGCGGTTATTTTTATCGGATATGCGGGGCAATTCGGTTGGAATTTCGGACTGGCAGCGACGTGGATCGGCATTGGCAACGCCGTACTCGGTTCTTTGCTCGCATGGGCTGTTTTGGGGCGGCGCACGCGCGTCATGACCCAGCAACTGGATTCGGCCACGATGCCCGATTATTTCGGGAAACGCTTCGCGGACAATAAATTAAAGATCGCTGCATCCATCATCGTATTTATCTTTTTGATTCCGTATACCGCTTCACTGTATAAAGGGCTGGGCAGTCTGTTCGAGATGGCGTTCGACATTGATTACTGGGTATGCATTCTCATCATGGCAGCGGTAACGGCAGTCTATGTGCTTGTTGGCGGGTATATGGCGACGGCTTGGAACGATTTCATTCAAGGTATCGTCATGCTCTTTGGCATCGTGATCGTCGTGCTGGCGGTCCTTGCCAGCCGCGGCGGACTGAGTGAAGCCATCATAAGCCTGTCACAGACGGCGGTCGGCGAACAGCAGGGGGCATACACTTCCTTTTTCGGGCCGGATTTGTACGGGTTGCTCATGGTTGTTATTTTAACGAGTTTGGGAACGTGGGGTCTGCCTCAGATGGTGCAAAAATTTTATGCCATCAAGAGTGAATCCTCCATTCGCAAGGGCATGATCATCAGCACCGGATTTGCGCTCATCGTGGCAGGCGGCTGCTATTTTCTCGGCGGATTCGGCCGATTATTTGTGGACGATGTCTCGGCAGGGTACGATTCCATTATTCCTGCCATGTTGCAGGAGAGTCTGCCGGTCGTTTTGATTGCCTTGGTTTTGGTTTTGGTTGTTTCGGCTTCCATGAGTACGCTGTCTTCGCTGGTCATGAGTTCGAGTTCGACCATAACGCTCGATCTGATCAAGGGCGGAATGAAAAAAGATCTCGGACATCGCGGTCAAATGATCCTGATTCGCGTATTTATTGCGGTCTTTATTCTTTTGAGCGCGGTCATTGCGATCGTATATGAGGAGTTGAAACTCTCGTTCATTGCGCAGATGATGGGGGTAAGCTGGGGGGCTCTGGCGGGCGCGTTCCTGGCTCCGTATCTGTTCAGCTTGTATTGGAAGCGTACGACCAAGCTCAGTTGTTGGATTTGCTTTGCATTTGGGGTGCTGACGGCCATCGTCGCCTTGGTGATCTCGCTTTGCAATACGTACGGCGCGTTGCCCGAAACGTTCCGGCAGTCGTTCCTGTACAAATATCTGTTTCAGTCATCCATCTATGTGGGCGCATGGACGATGATCGTCGGCCTCCTGTTGGTACCGGCGGTTTCCCTGTTGCAAAAGCGGAAACCGGCAGACGAAGCGCGTTTGCAGGCCTTGTTCCAGCCCTTCGAAGGACTCAGCGAGGCGGTCGAGCAGGCTGCGGATCCCTACTTGGAGGACCGTCCCGCGCAAGTAAAGGCGGTCCGTCCCGTTCCGTCCGAAGACGATTACGACTTGCTTGTCTCCGGTATTGCCTCTCCGCAGGAAGGTCCGACGAAAAAAGAATGATCCTGTCCGGGCAGACGTAACACGTCTGCCCGGATTTTTGTCCGATGGTCCCGGCATTGCCGGGATATTTTTTTGTCAAACATTTTTTTGACTGCGTGCAATCAAAAAAAATGGATAACGGTAAAAAAATTCCAAAAATTTTTAAAAAAAGTATCGGCGAATGCTTGACATTTCTTTAGAAAGTGGTATAATATTAGCAATCAAACAAAGAGAGTGCTAACACTTAACCAAACAAAGTGCTAATATTCAAAAGGAGATGATTATTATGAAACATGAATTGACCAGAGGAAATGATTATGATTTCTTTGATGAAGCGATGCACGATTTCTTCCCGACGTTTTTTGTCGGAAAACAGCAAAAGTATATGCGAACGGATATCAAAGAGACGGAAGAAGGGTATTGGATGGAAGTAGAACTTCCGGGCATGGATAAGAAAGACATTCATTTGGACTGGAAAGATGGCTATCTGACCATATCCGTCAACAAGAGCGAGAAGGAGGACGGATCGAAAAAGGAGAACTATATCCATCGGGAGCGCAGTTTTTCTTGCAGTCGCAGCTATTATATCGGCGACGTGGAGAAAGAGGCGATCAAAGCAAAGTATGAAAATGGCATTTTGAACGTGATGATTCCGAAGGAAACGCGGAAGAAACCAGACGAAAGCCGTATCATGATTGAATAATTGCGATGCGTTGACGTTGGATTTTTGGGGCCGGCCGAAAGGTCGGCCCCGGACTTTCAAAAAAATTTAAAAAGAGACTTGACACCGTGTCAGAAATGTGTTACACTACATTTACTGACACGGTGTCAATTTTTGTTCCCGATAGGAGAAAAGTCATGCCGAAAGGGTCGGAAGAGCACGTTGCCGCACGAAAAGAAGAGATCGTCGGCGCATGTGAAAAACTGTATCAGACGAAAAGTTTCAAGGAGATCACGGTCAAAGAGATCGGGGAGGTTACCTCGTTTACACGCACGTCCGTATATAATTATTTTGAAAACAAAGAAGAAATTTTTTTGGCATATTTGGGGAAAGAATACGAACGCTGGTGCGAAAGTCTTTCAGACGTCTTGCGCCTGGAGACTGCGGATGCGGAAAAGCTGGCCGACCTTTTGGCACGTTCGTTGGCCGCCCGCCCGAATATGCTCAAACTTCTGTCGATGAATTTGTACGAGATCGAGGCGGAGAGTCGCGTCGAGTGTCTGACCGAGTTCAAGGTGATCTTTGGGCGGGCAATGGCTTTGATCCGCGCCTGTTTGGATAAATTTTTTTCCGACAAGAGCGAGGCGGAGAAAGAGGCGTTTTTGGCATCTTTTTTTCCGTTTGTATACGGCATTTATCCGCATTCGGTCGCGACGGAAAAACAAAAAACGGCCTTGGAACGGGCCGGTGTGCGTTACCGTTATTTGGGGATCTATGAGTTGTCTTACAAGACGATCTTGAAATTACTGGAATAAAACGCCGTACCGAACGACCTTTGCCGGCATTTTTTGCGGCGGTCGAGGGTGCGGATTAATAAAGGAGGATATCCATGATCGGAAATTTTGTGTATTGTAACCCGACGCGCCTGCATTTCGGCAAGGACGCGCCGAATGCCTTGCGCGAGGAATTGCAGCGTTACGGAAAGCGAGTGATGCTTTCCTATGGGGGCGGATCGATTAAACGAAACGGCATTTATCAAACCGTTCTTGCCGAACTGCGCGCGGCCGGAAAGGAGGTCTTTGAGGATGGGGGCGTCATGCCTAATCCGACGGTGGAGAAACTTGCGGAAGGCTGCAAGATCGCCCGCGAAAACGAGGTTGATCTGATCTTGGCCGTGGGCGGCGGTTCGACGATTGACTATGCCAAAGCGGTCTCGGTGTCCGCCTATTGTTCGGAAGACCCTTGGGATAAATATTTTGTTCGATTTGAAGAGCCGACCTGCAAGATCATTCCCATCGGTTGTGTTTTGACGATGGTCGGTACGGGAAGCGAGATGAACGGCGGATCCGTGATCACCAATCCGGCAGCCAAACTGAAAATTGGGCATGTGTTTGGCGCGGAGGTTTTTCCCAAATTTGCGATTTTAAACCCGGAATACACGTTTACGGTTCCCAAATATCAGATGGTGGCAGGCTTTTTTGATATTCTTTCGCACATTTTGGAGCAGTATCTTTCCGGGGAAGACGACAACACCTCGGATTATATAGCGGAAGGGCTGATGCGTTCGCTGATTCACAGTTCTCGGATTGCGTTGCAAAATCCGACCGACTACGAAGCGCGGAGCAACATCATGTGGACGGCGACCTGGGCGCTGAATACGCTGATTGCGCAAGGCAAGACGACGGATTGGGAGGTGCATATGCTTGGCCAGGCGGTCGGGGCGCATACCGACGCGACGCACGGCATGACGTTGGCCGCGGTTTCGATGCCGTATTATCGACACATCCTGCCATACGGCTTGGCAAAGTTTTGCCGCTATGCCACCCATGTATGGAACGTGCCGGCGGAAGGCAAGACGCCGCGGCAGATTGCCGAAGAAGGGCTGTGCGCAATGGAGCAGTGGATGAAAGAACTGGGATTGGTCATGAACATTACAGAACTGGGGGTCGATCCAAGCATGATCGAAGCCATTGCCGACAGTACGTTGGTCATGGACGGCGGATACAAGGTACTTACCCGTGAAGAGATCGTGGCAATTTTAAAGGCCAGTTTGTAAAGCGCGGGTATTATGATCAATGCGGCAGCAATGCGAGGAGGCGGAATATGGCAAAGACATTGGTTGCTTATTTTTCGGCGAGCGGGCAGACCGCTCGCCTTGCACAGACCGTAGCGAAGGTGACGGGGGGAGACTTGTTTTCGATTCTTCCGGCGCAGCCGTATACGGCGGAAGATTTGGATTGGAGGGAACAGAATAGCCGTTCCACTCTGGAAATGCGCAATCCGGACGCCCGTCCGTCCGTCGTCTCGCGCGTGCAGAACATGGAAGAGTACGACACCATTTATTTGGGCTTTCCGGTTTGGTGGTATACGGCGCCCCGCATCGTGCAGACTTTCTTGGAATCGTACGATCTTGCGGGAAAAACGATCGTGCCGTTTGTTACGAGCGGCGGGAGCGGATACGGAAAAACCAATGCGCTTTTGGAGAGATCTTGTCCCGGAGCGGCGTTGAAAAAGGGTACGCGGTTGGCTTCGAACGCATCCGAACCGGACGTGCGCGCGTGGGTGGCATCGGTTTGATTCGGCGGTTGCAAGTAGAACGGAAAAAAATACGGGAATGCCGGGCGAATGATACACGGCGAAACGATCGGGCAGATTGAAACGTCGGCCGTGTTTGACGGACGGCCGCGTTGACGGTTTCGCGCCGTGCAGGGTGACGCGCTCGCCGCGCGAAAAAACGGGAGGTTGTATGGAAAATTGGCAGGATGAAATTCGAAAGCTGGGATTTGGTCTGATGCGTTTGCCGCAAAAGGATGGCGCAATCGACATCGAACAGACCAAAACGATGGTGGATTTATTTTTAGAAGCGGGATTTAACTATTTTGACACAGCGTGGATCTATGCCGGCAGCGAAGACGCTACCCGGCAAGCCTTGGTCGAGCGCTACCCGCGCGAGCGATATCGGCTGGCGACCAAAAATGCGGCTTGGGCGGATTGTAAAACGCGCGAGGATGCGGTTGCGCAATTCGAAGAATCCTTGCGGCGCACAGGGGCCGGATATTTCGACTTCTATCTCTTACACAATTTGGGCGAAGGAAGAACGCAGTTTTTTGATCGATTTGGACTTTGGGACTGGGCGCAAGAGAAAAAGAGAGAAGGTCTGATCCGGCATATCGGCTTTTCTTTCCATTCTACGCCGGAGGATCTCGAGCATATTTTAAATGCGCATCCGGAAATGGAATTTGTGCAGTTGCAGATCAATTATGCCGATTGGGAGAACCCGGCTGTGCAGTCGCGGGCCTGTTATGAGGTCGCACGCCGGCACGGCAAGCCGGTGATCGTGATGGAGCCGGTCAAAGGCGGCATTTTGGCTTCGCCGCCCGCATCCGTCCAAGAGATCTTTCGGCGCGCCGAACCGGGAACTTCTCCCGCCGCATGGGCAATTCGTTTTGCCGCCGATTTGGATGGGGTCATGACCGTGCTTTCGGGAATGAGCAATCTTGAACAGATGCAAGACAACCTGCAATGTATGCAGCATTTTTCGGGGCTGACCGAAAAGCAGCGTGCGGCGCTGGACGGCGCGCGGCAGGAATTTCAAAAGTTGCCGCTGATTCCCTGTACCTCCTGCAATTATTGTGCGAAAGTATGTCCGAAAGATATCGGAATTGCGGGAACTTTTGCCGCGATGAACCATTGGACCGCCTATCAAAACAAGCAGTCTGCCAAACAACAGGAGGAATGGGCGGTAAAAGGGCGCGGCAAGGCGCCGGCCACCGAATGCGTGCAATGCGGTCGTTGTGAGCAGGCTTGCCCGCAACATATACACATTCGTGATGAACTGCAAAAGGCCGTGCGGGTACTCTATAAAGAGGAGGGAGACAATGCTTGAATTTGTTTTGACGCAAAAAAATGCATCGGTGCGAAAAAAGATAACGCTGAAAAGCCTGTTGGCTGCGGGCATCGTTCTGTTGGCGGTACTGCTGCCGCTGGCGGTGCATGCCGCGGCGGGGGAAGACGGGGGCGTGACATGGCTGCCCATGTATTTTCCTGTCCTGTTGGGAGGCTGTCTGCTTGGATTGCGTTGGGGGTTGGGCATCGGAATCGCATCGCCGATTGTCAGCTTTTTCCTCACGTCGGCGATGGGTGACGCGATGCCGGCGGCTGCCCGTCTTCCGTTTATGGCCGCGGAATTGGCCGTTTTTGCCTCCGTTTCCGGCCTGTTTTCCCGGAAGATATACCACAATGGTTGGATGGCGTTTCCGGCTGTTTTGCTCGCCGCAGTGAGTGGGCGCGCGCTGTTTTTGGCGGCAGCGATCGGATTGCAGGCGATTGCGCCTTGGCCGGTATCCGCTGTTTGGGCGCAGATCCAAAGCGGGGCGATCGGGTTGCTCGTGCAGGCTGTTGCCGTTCCGCTCATTGTGATCGGATTGCGCGCAATTCTGCGCAAAGAGTCATGACGGACGTCGAAACGGCGCGGCTTTTTTTGGCGGGGCACAGTATCTGCATCTGTAAAGATGGTCAGTGCCGCACGAGCGATCGCCGCGGGATTGCACCGCTATTGGAATGGTTGCCTGCGGGAGAAGATTTGCGCGGATTTTCCGTTGCGGATAAGATCGTGGGAAAAGCGGCGGCATTGTTGTTCGTTTTTGCGGGGATTTGCGCCGTACATGCCCAGGTTCTTTCGGAAGCCGGGGAGGCGGTGTTGCGTGCGCACGGGATCCCATACACATGTGCGACGCGTACCAAACAGATCATCAACCGTCGCGGCGACGGGATATGCCCCATGGAAAGCGCGGTTTTGGATACGAATGATCCGCAAACGGCATATCATGTCCTGACGCGGACGGTTGCTTTGCTCGGCCGCGAAAGCGGTACGGGGGAGAAATAATGCGCGGAAGGAAAACATTGCTCTGTGTGCGGAGAAATAATCGTAGGGCAGGAAACTCCGCCGGCAATTTCCAATAACTGTGTTGGCGGAGTCTGTGCTATGTGCGGCAAACGGGATGAAAGCTACGCAACGGAAGGACTCGTCTTTCCCCGTTCGGATGATGGCACATACTACTATAGCGTGACCGATGATATCGGCTTCGCTATGGAAGTGTATATTTCTTCCGTCCGCAACGGTCTTCTCGTCACTTCCATCGAAAATTTTGCATTCTATAATTGCACCGGCCTTACGGGCGCCGTGTTTGAGAATCCGAACGGGTGGCGCGCGGGCGGCACAGACCTTTCGGCAAGCCTCCTCTCAACCCCCGCAACGGCGGCACGATATTTGCACAGCATTTATTGCTGTTATTTCTGGACGCGCCAATAACGCGCCCCGCTGAGCGGATAGCCTTGCTTAAATATGCGAGCACTCTATATAAAGCG
>CALVHT010000065.1 GCA_944328645.1 uncultured Clostridia bacterium | reverse complement strand
GAATCGACGCCTGGCGGCTGCGGAATGAGCATCGGGTCTTCCGCTTTGATTGCAGCGGCGATGGTCCTGTTGGGTACCGTGGCGGTTTGCCGTAAGAGACGGCAGGGGAGGTTTTAATTTGAAAAAAATAATCAGTTTTGTACTTTTGTCTGTTTTCGCGTTTGGATTGGTCGCATGTACAGACAATCCAGGAGAAGAAAAGCCCAACGGGGGCGGAAACGAAGAAATTGAGATCACGGAAACCTACGAGGGAACGATCAATTTCTGCATCCCGTTTGGTGCAGACCTTCCGGCTTATGAAAAGCTGGTGGAAGAGTACAACAAGTATCAGCCGAACGTGACGGTCAAGCTCAAAAACGAGTCCACAGAGACCTATTCGAGCATTTTGCAAAACGATATATTGCAGCCGTATTCGGAAAGTTCGATCAATATTTTTTCGGGGAACTATGTGAGCGCCTTGGTCAACGATGCCGCGGTGGATCTCTATCCGTATATTTTGCGGCCCAATCAATACACCGGCGCGCGCTGGCGTGACTGTTTGCAAACGGCGGCGTACATCAGCCCCGGAACAACGAACACCACCAAAATGATGGCGACCAACATTATATCGGTCGCTTGGTATTACAACAAGACGGCGACGACGGCCGCGGGCGTCAACGCAGAAGAGATCAAAACTTGGGATGATCTGCTAAACGCTTGTAAGACCATGCAAGAGGCCGGATATATGCATCCCATGGGGGTATCGGTGGCGGATCAGTCCTACCGTGGGTCGCAGTTGAGTTGGCTTTTCCGCGTTTACGGAGACCAATATTATCGGGATCTGTACGACTTGATCCAGGCTCAGGAGGGCGACTATTGTTACGATGCGTCGCTGGAAGAGTTTGTCTATGCCGAAGACATGCCGCAGCCGGAAGACGAGCCGGGCTGGAACATGAATACGCTGCGCATGCAGAAGCTGATGTTGGACAAGGAGGATCCCAATTATGCGGGTCCGACCAGCGAAAGGTACCGCGAACTTTATGCCAACATTCTAAAAATGTCGCCGTATCTGCAGCCGGATGTTTTGACCACTTCGGATGATCTTACCGGAAAGTTTGTGGCCGGCGGCAAGACGGATCCTGTGTTCTACATCGACGTGTTGGGCTTCGGAAGCAAATTTACCAGCCTCATCAAAGACAGCAGCAACCCGTTCGAGCTGGGGGTCTTTAATTTCCCGGTCATGGAAGCGGAGGCGACGCAGACGCGTATTTTGCGCTCTTTGGGCGGAAACAGCGCCTGGCTGGCCGTCCGCGAGACAAAAAATAAACAGACGAATGCCATGTGCATCGACTTTGTCCAGTATTTTATGTCTCCGGTCGGACAGGAGGTGTTTATTGAGGCATTGATCGAGAACGACAGCTCGCTTTCGGGGCCTTCCACGGTCATAGGCGTATCCTATCCGGAGGAATGGGACGAGATCTACAACAATCCCGAGCTGGAAAAGAACGGGCTGTGCGACAGAAATCAATATCTGACCTATTTGATCATCCCGTTTGAGGTTTTCAGCAAAGGGGAATCGACCAAGATGTATAATCTGTTCGTGGAACAGGTCCAAAACGGTGGAACGCCGACGGATCAGTTCTTTGAGGAGTATTATACGATCATTTACAATGAGACCGAACGTCTGAATCAGACTAAGGCTTATTCCAGGGCGGAGGCTTGGAAAACACCGGAGATCAGCCCGATTTAATTTTTGACCGGCGCGGAGGAGAACCATGCATAAAAAAAGAGTCAGTGTTTTTAAAATAGTGGAATTAGGGGTGATCCTTCTGTTTTTACTGTCCTTGACAGGATGGTTGCTTCTCCGCTTCGGTTTTACAACGGCGCCGACGGAACTGCCCCGCAGCGACATCGACGCCATGACGGTAGGAACGGATGGAGGGCTGTACATCGCGCAAGCGGAAAACGTTTACGCGTTGGATGAAAACAATGAAGTGCTGGCGCAGGTGACATTGCCGGAGCAAGAGATCGTGCAGGATATGGTAGAGCAAGACGGAAACCTTTATGTCAGCACCATGCAAAGAAACCTATATTTGATCCGGCAAGAGACGATCGTGGCAACCTATCAGCTTCCCGTTTCTTCGGTGGCGATGGATTGCTCAAAAGAGCACCTGTATGTTTCGTGCAATTCGGGGGCACAGAATACGGCGCTTTTATACAAGTTTGATTCCGATCTTTCGTTGATCGCGAGCACAAGAAATACTTCCTCTCTTCCGATCATGGGAATGAAGGTCAAGCCGGACGACAGCGGGATATTCTTCGTGGATGCCTATTTCAATTTGTTTTTGTTTGATCCGGCGGATGCAAACGGGGAGATCCCCGGGTTTTTGGAAGGGGCCGAGAAAAACGTTTACAGCGTGGATTCGCCGCCGGTCGGCTTGGATTATGACGCGGAAAACGGCGTATGCTATGTTTTGACAAAATTTGATCTGCAAGCAGTAAAAGAACAAGACGGGGAATTTACCGAGTACATGCCCGCCCATTCGTTTGCCGAGATCGCCGAACACCTTTTGTTTGATCCGACATCCGGCAACGTGTTCGTGTCGATGCGAGAGTTTCGCGAAGTATACATCATTGACGGGCAGAGCGGAACGCAGGAAACGGTTTTTACGGCATTTTACGATATTGAACAGATGTTTGTCAGCCGCGAGCGAGACGAGTTCATTCTTCGGCAATCCGAGCCGGAAGGAAGCAGTATTTTTGCGCACGTCTATACGTTTCGCCTCGCGTCTTTGAACAATCGGAATGCGATCGCGGCGGGAACGACGGCGACCATGGTTTTATCCATCGTATTTTTTGTGGCGTCTATCCCGTGTTTGATCGGATTGCTGTCCCCGCAGCGGAACTTGCGCATGCGGAAGGCGATCGCGCGCGGCCTGACGGGCGTCTTTCGGGCGCGGCGGATCTTTTACATTCTCATTCCTTCGATGGCGCTGCTGATCCTGTTTTGCTATTATCCGATTTTCAGCTCGCTTTGCTACGCTTTTATGGACTATCGGATCGGCTTTCCGCTTCGTTGGATCGGTTTGGAGAACTTCCGCACGATTTTTGCGGATTCGGAATTTTGGCACAGCGTCGGGAATATGGCGATCTTTCTCCTTGCCGACCTGGCCAAAGGGGTCATTCCGGCATTTATTTACGCAGAGATCATCGTCGCCCTTCGGCCGCGCGCGACACAATATTGGGTCAGGATGCTGTTGTTTTTACCCGGGATTCTGCCGGGGGCTGCCGGTCTGATCATTTGGAAATCCGCCATTTTAAATCAATACGGCCTGTTGAATTCGATTACGGCGCTGTTCGGGATGACCGCCAAAGATTGGCTGGCAGACCCGAGCGTCAACCGATTTGCGCTGATCTTGATCGGCTTCCCGTTCATCGGCAGCTATTTGATCTTTTACGGAGCATTGACGGCCGTTCCCAGCTCTTTTTATGAGGCGGCGAAACTGGACGGATGCCCGTATTATAAAAGACTTTGGATGATCGATTTACCCTTCGTGACGCCGCAGCTTAAGTATCTGCTGATTACCGGAATGATCGGTTCGGTGCAGAATGTGGGGTTGCTGATGCTCACCACGGGCGGTGCGTACGGCACAATGACGCCGATCTATATGATGTACAATAATATCAATGAAAACATGTACGGACAGGCTTCGGCCATTGCCTTACTGCTGTTTGCTTTTTTGGCCGTCGTGACCCTTTTGTCATTGCGGACAAAGACCGTTACTTTCGATTCGTAAGGGGGGGCTGGCAATGAACGCAGACAGAGCAAAAAAAATTTCAAAGACGGTCACCGTGCAGCTTGTCCTATATGTGATCCTGGGTTTTTCCCTGTTTATGTGTTTCCTTCCCATCGTGATCTCCTTGTTCAATGCGTTTAAGAACGACTTTGAGATCATGACGGATGTCTTTGCTCCGCCGTCGAAGATCGATTTTTGGGGATTCGCCAGAGCATGGGCAGATATTTCCCAAAATTTATGGAACGGCGTCTTTGTGGCATTTGTTGCCGGGGTATTGAACACGATGCTCGGCTCCCTGATCGCCTATATTTTTCAGCAAAAACAATTTATCGGAAAGGAACTGATCTATCGTTTTTACATCTTTATTATGCTGACGCCCAGCCTTGTGGGCCTGCCCATTCAATATTCGCTGATCAACGAACTGCATCTGATCAACAATTATTTTTCGATCTGGCTGACCACGTTGTCCGGCGGGCAAGTGGGGGCGCTGTTTCTGTTCCGCACATTTTTGGGGCAGCATCCCAGCGCCGTCTATGAGGCGGCGCGGATCGACGGCGCGAGCGATGTGCAAATATATCTGCGCATCTCCATACCGCTGGCCTTTCCGATCATGGTACTCAGCTTTATCAACGTCTTTTCGGGCGTATACAACGATTATTTTTGGCCGAGCTTGGTCATCAAGGATCCGGACCTGCAGCCGGTCATGGCCGTTCTTAAGAGGGTTTCGGACAGCTATTTGGTCAAAAATCTTCGCGTTCCGTATGCGATGTGTTTGATCTGCTCTTTGCCGTTGATCGTCACGACCGCGATCAGCATGAAATATTTTTCCAGCGGCGATTTTGCTGCCGGAATCAAACTATAGGAGTTTCTATGAAAAAGATAGCGTGTGTTTTGACCCTTGCGTTTTTGATTTCTCTCGCAACGGCTTGTACGCCGCAAAACTTACCGAACGAAAAACCGGAAGAAGATCCTAAAACCGTAGAGATCCTAAATTCGGCTGCCGCAAAGTCGCTGGCTTCGGGCGAGACCTTAGAGATCGCTGCGGAAAAAGATCTCGGCTATAACAGCTATCTGACGATACGCTATTCCTCCGACGTGTATCTGAAGGGGACGATCGAGTATTGCGATCCGGCGGATGCCAATTATGCGGCCGAGGAGTCGTTCTTTTTGGAGCCGTTGCAGAGCGGAACGTTCAATCTCTATATCGGACAGGAAGAAACCGAACAAAGCCTGCTTTTTATGGAGCGCGTTTTGACGGGGGTTCGTTTTGAAAATATCGGAGAGGAGACGGGAAATTGTTCGATCGAGAGCATCTGTTTCGCGAACAAAGATATCCCGTTCGGCTACTGTTTTTTACAAAACGAGATGCTCAAAGTCGGGATAAATTTAGGAGCCGGCGGGGGGATCTTCTTTTTGGCCTATTTAGCGGAAGACGTGTTTCAGGTCGAAGTGGACGGGAAAGTGGAGATCGGCATCGATTACGACCGGCTTCCCGGAGCCGAGAAAAAATATGAAGGGGAGATCAATCTGCTGAACTTCCATGACGTGGGGCGGTTGGTGCAACAGTCCTACTATGGTACGGCAGAGGAACCCTATGTTCCCGGTGTTTATCACGGTGCAACGGTTCCGTATAATCCCGTACAGGGCGGGGATCAGAACAAAAATCAAAGCAAGATCGTGGATTTTGTTCAAACGGAAACGGAAATTTATGTCAAATGCCAGCCGCGCGACTGGGCTCCGGCAAAATTATGCGATGCCTATATGGAAAACTGGTACACGTTGGAGGGCGATGTGGTCAAGATCCGCAATCGGTTCGTGGATTTTACCGGATATGTGCCCCGCTATGCGGATCAAGAGATGCCGGCTGTTTATACCGTGCGGAATTTGGACAACTGGGTGGTTTATGACGGGGAAGAGCCGTTTACCAATGGGCCGTTGAGTACCTACCAAGCGCAGACGGAGGATTTGGGCGGGCAGCTCACGAGCGGAAGCCTGCGCGAAAATTGGGCCGCGCTCGTGAATGACGATCAATTCGGAGTAGCGGTGTATCTTCCCGACATCCAGCGCGGATCGCATGCGATTTTCGGAAACAATGACGTATTGGAAAATATTTACGATCCGTATTACAACATTGCGCTCAGCCAGCATACGGCAACCAGCTATATGACCATGATCGGCCAAACCGCGTTCGAATCCTTCCGGCCGCTGGAGTATGTTTCGTATTTGGCCGCAGGAAGGCTTTCCGACATGCGGCAGTCGTTTTACCGGCTGCATGAGGCGGGCGCCAACAATCTTTCATTCTTAAACTACGCGGAGGGCTGATATGCGAATGAGCGCAGTCGTGCTGGCAATTTTATGCCTTTGGTGTTTCTGCGGGTGCGGGAAACCTTCCGACGATTCTTCGTTGCCGGATCCGGACCAGGGAATCAAGACGACGGAGGAGCTGGTTTCCGAGCCGATCTCGCTGCGGCTGGAGAGCGCGGGGAGCGAACAAATTCCGATCGGGGGTGAAATCGGTCGAAAAAATTATCTTTGCGTCCAATATTCCGCGGGCGTGGGGGTCAAGGTGACGATGCACTACCGCGACAGTTCTTCTCCGGACAAGACGGCCAGCGAAGTTTTTTATCTGGAAGGTGCGAAAAACGGGGAGTTCCGCCTCTACATCGGGCAGGAAGAAAAACAAGCGGGCATCGAAATGTCCGAAAGAACGGTTACCGGGCTTACGGTGGAGAATTTGCAAAAGGAAAGCGGGCGCTTTCAAATTTCATCCTGTTCGTTTACCGAAAAACCTTTGCCCACCGGGTTTCGGTATTTGGAAAATGAAAATCTCAAATTTGGCGTCAATCTGTCTTGGGGCGGCGGGATCTGCTTTTTATCGTACCGGAAGCAGAAAGTGCAGCAGGTGAAAGTCGGCGGCGAAGTGCAGATCGGGATCGATTACGCGGACTTGCCGGGAGCAGAATTGCAATATGAAGGGGACGTGAACTTGCTGAATCACCATGATGTGGGCCGGCTGATCCAACAATCCTATTACGGGTCCATCCTCCCTCCGTACGAGCCGGGGGAATATTTGGGAAACATCGTGCCGTATAATCCTGTGCAGGGCGGCGATACGGGAGAAAACGAGAGCAAGATTGTGGACTTTCAGGAAAAAGACGGGATGATCTATGTCAAATGCCAGCCGCGCGACTGGGCTCCGTGTCAGCAGACACCTTCGTATATGGAAAATTGGTATACCTTGGAAGACGACTACGTTCGCGTAAAAAATCGTTTTGTGGATTTTTCCAACTATATTCCGCAGATGCGCGACCAAGAGCTTCCGGCCATATATACGGCCAGATGTTTGGAGCGTTGGGTCGTCTATGAGGGCGACCGGCCTTTTACGGGCGGCGAGCTGCAGGCCTATATTGCGGGAGAAGGCGCCGAAAACAAGGTTACGTCTTCACTGCTGACCGAAAATTGGGTCGCCCTTTTAAACGCGGACGACTTTGGGGTCGGCGTGTATGTTCCGGATTTGTCCAGCGCGATAGCGACCAACTTTGGGTCCAAAGCGGCGGAACAGGACCCGCAGAGCCCCTATTATGAACAGGAAGCCGCGCTGCTGAACGCGACATCTTATACGACAATGATTCGGCAAATTGCATTTCGGACGCTGGATCCGCTGGAATACGAGTACTATATCACGGCGGGGAATATCGCGGATATGCGGGATCGTTTTTACGCATTACACGAAGCGGGCGCCGAAAATCAAAAATTACTGGAATATACGGAAGAAGGTTGATGAGGAATTATGAAAACGATTTATGCAGTCATCGTGGGATACGGCGACCGAGGTAGAGTGTATGGCCAATATGCCTTGTTGCATCCGGAAACGTTTCAGATCGTCGCGGTGGTCGATCCGTTGGATATGAACCGCAATAAAGCGAAGGAAACGTTCGATTTGCCGGAGGAGCGATGTTATCGTAGCGTCGAAGAGCTTATACGGGCAGGGAAGATTGCCGATTGTGCCTTGAATTGCACGATGGACGAGTTGCACGTATCGACCACGTTGCCTCTGCTGGATGCCGGATACGACGTGTTGTTGGAAAAACCGGTGACCAGCGATCCGAAACAGTTGTTTTTATTGAAGGAGCGAGCGGAAAAAAACCACTGTCGGTTGATGATCTGTCACGTTCTTCGATATGCGCCCTTTTATCAGGGGATCAAGCGGGTATTGGCCGAGGGAAAGATCGGCACCGTCATTGCGATGGAGATGTCCGAGCATGTCGGCATACAGCATGTGATCACCGCCTATATACGGGGAAAATGGCGCAGCAACGCTCGTTCGGGGTCCAGCATGCTGTTGGCCAAATCCTGTCACGATTTGGATCTGATGTGCTGGCTGGTCGGCGATTCCGCCCCGCGCGCCGTGGTTTCGTTCGGAAAACGGACGGTCTTTATTCCGGAAAACGCCCCCAAAGGCTCCGGCAACATCTGCACGCTGGATTGCCCGGTGGAAAAAGACTGTATGTATTCCGCCAAGAAGATGTATTTGGAACATGACACGATGGGCTTTTTGACCTGGGCGGGAATGGATACGTATTTTGAAGATGTAACGGAAGAGCAAAAAGAACAGCATTTGCGCGAAAGCGATTTCGGAAAATGCGTCTACAAGTTGGACGGAGATCTTTACGATCATCAAACGGTTGCCGTCGAATTCGAAAACGGGGTCACGGCGAGCATGAGTTTGATCTCGAATGCGACCTATCCCGGCCGCAGAATCCACATCATCGGAACGAAGGGGGAGATCAGCGGCTTTTTGGAAAACAGCATCTATACGGTCCGTATTTTCGGCGCGGATGAGATGTCGTACCGGGAAGAGCAATTTGACGTATCCGAAGAGATCGACAGCGGGCACATGGGCGGCGATTTGCGGTTGGTCGAAGATTTTGTCAAGACGGAGAGCGGGATGCCTTGTTCGGTTTCGACGACGTCCATCCAAGACTCGATCAACGGGCACCTATGCGTCTATGCGGCAGATCGCAGCGCGCAAGAACAGCGGGTCGTGTACATAAAAGAGTATAACGATTGATTTTTTGGGTGCAGGGCAGCCGTGCGCCTTCGGCGGAAAACGGAGCGGCATGCTTTGGAAAGGCGCGGGAAAAACAAACGAAAAAGAGTTCGGTAAAAAACCGAACTCTTTTATTATCAAGCAAAAACCACCGGCTATGCCGGTGGAAGAAAGGAAAACGACAAAGGCTTTAGCAGCAGCAAACA
>CALVHT010000064.1 GCA_944328645.1 uncultured Clostridia bacterium | reverse complement strand
ATGATATTTCGCATGACGAATCGATCAAAAATGCCGCTTACGAAAATGCGCAGGCACGTATGCGCACGCTGGTTTTGATGGATATTGCCAACGACGTGGGCGGCCTGGTTGTCGGAACGGGGGATCTGAGCGAGTTGGCTCTCGGCTGGGCGACCTATAACGGCGATCATATGTCGATGTATGGCGTCAATGCTTCTGTTCCCAAAACGCTGGTTAAGTACTTGATCGGGTATGAAGCGCAGCGCTTGGGAGGTGCGGTTTGTGACGTGTTGGAAGACATTCTGCACACGGAGATCAGCCCGGAGCTTCTTCCTCCGGAGGACGGGAAGATCGCGCAAAAGACGGAGGAACTTGTCGGCCCGTATGAATTGCATGACTTTTACCTATATTATGCGATCCGATGGGGATTTCCGCCTAAAAAAGTATTCTATTTGGCGCAATATGCGTTTGGCGATCGATATGATGCGGAAACGTTGCGCCGCTGGTTGAAAAATTTTTATCGCCGGTTTTTTTCGCAGCAATTCAAGCGTTCCTGTCTGCCGGACGGCGTCAAAGTCGGTTCGGTCAGTCTTTCTCCGCGCGGAGATTGGAGGATGCCCTCGGACGCCTGCGCCGCACTCTGGTTAGACGAGGCGGAAAAATTATAAAGTGCATCCTAAATTGCACAAGAATGAAAAGTTTCGGCTTTTTTGCCGAAACTTTTTTGTTTGCCGGATGTAATCTTTTTGTGAGAACGTTGACTTTTTTGTTAAAATGCGGTATAATTGTTTAGGTATAAATTCTAAAAGGAGTATTATCGGCTTTGCCCGGAATGTTTTTTCGGGAAAGCATCGGCTGGGCGTCCGATTCTCTTTTGTGCAGTTTATATTTGATTATCAATCACAGGAGGCTTTTCGATGTTGACAGCGAATGTAAGCTCCCTGTTTCTGGCGGTCCCGACAGGAGTTTTTGTCGGGGTGCTTATCGGCGCTATAGTAGTGATCGGTGCCACAGGCTTTTTGTTCGGACTTTTTTGGTACAAAAAGACGACCGAAAAAAGGCTCGGCGAAGTGAATCAGAGAATCAAAGTAATGCTGGATGAAGCGGAAAGCGAGAGCAAAGCATTAAAAAAAGAAGCTATTTTAGAGGCGAAGGAACAGGACTTAAAACTCAGAAACGAATTTGAACGTGAAACCAAAGAGAAAAAATTAGAATTGCAGCGGGCTGAGCAGCGCCTTTTGCAAAAGGAAGACAATCTTGACAAGAAGGAAGATTCCTTGCAAAAGCGCTCCGATTCGCTCGAGCAGCAACAAAAGAATCTTGCCCGGCAAGAGGGCGAGATTAAAAAAATGCAGGAAAAAGTCAACCATCAACACGATTTGATGGTGCAGGAGTTGGAGAAAGTTGCGCAACTTACGCGCGAAGAAGCCAAAAAATTATTGACCGAAAACATCCTCGATGAGACGCGGCATGACGTGGCTGTACAAGTTCGCAATATTGAGCAGCAAGCGAAGGACGAGGCGGAAATGAACGCAAAAAAGATCGTCAGCCTTGCCATTCAGCGTTGTGCCAGCGATCATGCGTCCGAGATCACTGTGTCGGTCGTTCCGCTTCCGAATGACGATATGAAGGCGCGCATCATTGGCCGCGAAGGACGGAATATCCGCGCGCTGGAAAATGCAACGGGGATCGAGCTGATCATCGACGATACGCCCGAAGTCGTCATTCTTTCGGGATTTGATCCGGTGCGCCGTGAAGTGGCGCGCATTGCGCTGGAAAAGTTGATCGGAGACGGAAGAATCCATCCGGCTCGTATCGAAGAGACGGTGGAAAAGGTTAAAAAAGAACTGGAACAGCAGATCAAGGAAAACGGCGAGGCCGCGATGTTTGAAGTGGGGATCTTTGGTCTGCATCCGGAGTTGATCAAGCTGCTCGGGCGATTGAAATATCGCACCAGTTACGGGCAGAATGTATACAAGCATTCCGTGGAAGTTGCTCAGCTGGCGGGGATGATGGCGGCAGAGCTTGGGTTAGACATCAATTTGGCAAAGCGCGCCGGCCTCTTGCACGATATCGGTAAAGCGGTAGATCACGAGCAGGAAGGAACGCATATCCAGATCGGTGCGGATATTGCCAAGAAATACAAAGAAAACAACAACGTTGTGAATGCGATTATGGCGCACCATGGCGACGTAGAGCCCAAAACGGTGGAAGCCGTGTTGGTCCAGGCGGCCGATGCGATTTCCGGTGCTCGTCCCGGGGCGCGCCGCGAGACAAGCACAAATTATGTCAAACGCTTGGAACAGCTGGAACAGATCGCCTCGTCGTTCAAAGGCGTCGATAAAAGCTATGCGATCCAGGCAGGCAGAGAAGTTCGCGTCATCGTCAAACCCGAACAAATCGACGATGCACAGACGCTTTTTCTGGCAAAAGACATTGCCAAAAAGATCGAACAAGAGCTTGAATATCCGGGGCAGATCAAGGTCAATGTCATTCGCGAATTTCGCGGTGTCGAGTATGCAAAGTGATCCAAAAGCAGCTTTGCATCTTTAACTAAAAAACAGAACCTAACGGGAGCCCGGCATTTCGCTGGGCTCTTTGCGTCACGAAAGATGTACGTTTCTTTGAAAAAAGTCTGATCCGAACTTGGAATGGTAAGGTATCGCGAAAGGGATTTTTTCGGCGTAATAAGAACGGGACGCTTGTCGATCTTGTGCGCGTGTGGGTTTCAATCGGCTTTTTCATTTTCGGGCGCGGTTATCAAGAGGACGAGCTCGAACGACGAAAGTCAAAGATGAAAAGACACTGAAACAAATTTTTTTGAAAGAACGGATCAAAAAATTGAAGGGTTAAAGGATAGGGGCGGCTTATGGAAAAAATGTTTTATCCCGGCCAGGTTTGGAAGGATACGCAGGGCAAACCGATCCAAGCGCACGGCGGGTCGGTTCGATACGAGAACGGGACGTATTATTGGTATGGGGAAAATAAAGAATTCACCACCGGGACCGACGGAATTTGGCACTGGGGCGTGCGATGCTATTCGTCGTCGGACCTGTACGAGTGGACCGACTGCGGTCTGATCATTCCTCCAGAACCAAACGATGCGGGGTCAACATTGCATCCCGCATCGATGATGGACCGGCCGCATATTCTCTACAATCCGGTCACGCGTAAATATGTCTGTTGGATGAAGGTGATGGATGGCAAGGCGGGAACACAGACGATGACGATTTGCACCGCGGACCGCCTGCTCGGCCCGTACAAAAAAATACGAGAGAGGTTTCGCCCTTGCGGAATGAATTCCGGAGATTTTGATTTGGCGGTAGCACCGGACGGAAAGGCGTATATCTATTTTGAGCGGGTGCATTCTGAAACGATATGCGCCGATTTAACGGACGATTATTGCGGAGTGACGGGGTATTATTCAACACACTTTCCGCATATTTCGCCCCCGTACGTGCGCGAAGCAACGGCGCATTTTACGCGTCACGGAAAGCACTATTTATTCACCTCCGGAACTACGGGTTATCTGCCCAATCCGTCCGAAGCAGCTGTTGCGGATACCTGGCATGGCCCATATACGGTGCTTGGTGACCCGCACAGAGGGGACGCGAGCCGGACCTCCTTTCATTCACAGATTGCAAGCGTATTTCGTGTGGAGGGAAAACGAGATCTCTATATTGCCTTGGCCGATCGTTGGGCGCCGGATAGGATGCATCTAAATTACGAAAAATATGCGAAAATCTATGCGTCGATGTCGCAGGGAGACACCGGAGCATATCGCGAACTGATGCAGCTGGGCGGAGATGACGCCAAGCGATGTACGCGTGATGCGCGGTATGTTTGGCTACCCATTCGTTTTGACGGGGACATGCCGATCATCGAATGGAAAGATTCTTGGAGCCTTTCGGATTATGAATAAAATTCTTCCGCTTTGCTTGGCTTTGTCCGCTTAGAGGAAGACTTCTATTTGTGTTCCCGCATGCATATACTGAAACGAAGTACAAGCATCGCGGGGCGGTTATGGAGATTTGGAAAGCGGCGATTTTGGGGATTGCGCAGGGGGTAACGGAATTTTTGCCGGTGTCCTCAAGCGGCCATTTGTTGTTGTTGGAGCGCTTGCTGGGCGTCGATACGGGCGGAGCGGATCTGTTCTTGGGGGTCATGCTGCATGCCGGAACATTGCTGGCTGTTTTGTTTGTTTATGCGCGGCGTTTGGCGGAAATGATCCGTCGAGACCGAAAGGAACTGGCATATTTGTTTGTAGCGACCATACCGGCGGCGCTGGTCGGTGTGCTGCTGGGAGGCTGGGTGGAGCGCGTCTTTTTCGCCGGTCGATTTTTGTGGGTCGCTTTTGCCTGGACGGCGCTGTTGCTGTTTCTCTGTTCTGCAAAAGTCCGCCGCGGCTATTCGATCCGTCTGTTGAACATGAAGCGGGCGGCATGGGTAGGCGGGGCTCAGGCCTTGGCGGTTATTCCGGGTCTTTCACGCAGCGGCACGACATTGGCAGCCGGTATTTTCTGTGGCCTTTCGCGGGACACTGCTGCAGATTTTTCCTTTTTGATGAGCATTCCGATCATCGCCGGAGCTGTTACGGTAGAATTATGGAAAGTTTGGACCGGCGGGCATGGGGCGATAAGCGTAATTTCGTGGCAAAGTTTGTTGGTCGGTACAGTCTGCGCGGCGCTGAGCGGATTTATTTCCGTCCGTTGGTTCGTCAAAAAGATACGAACGGGGAATTTGTATCCCTTTGCGATTTACTTGTCTATCATGGCAATTGTGCTGGCTTTTTGTGAAAGATGGCTGTAAAGGGCTTTTCACTTTCCATGATTTTTGGAAAAAAAGACTTGTTATCCGGTTAGGGATATGGTATACTAAAAACATCGATAAAAGGAGCGAGACACGATGAAAAAAAAGCTGATCGTTTTGATGTTGGCAGGTGCGCTATGTTTTTTGCTTGCTGGGTGCAAACAGTTGCTGACTTTTTTGAATTTAGATGACTTTGTCGTTGCGATTGAGCAGATCGAACAGGCGCCTTATGTGGAAAGCCGTGCCGAGGTTTCCATGGATTATGCGGGAATTCAAGCAGAACGCACGATTTTTTTCCAGTTGAGTCGGGAAAAGGATGTTCGGGCTTATATGGAATACGAGGAAGAGGAGGAATCCTTCCTGTTGTATTATTATGACGGTGTTTTTTATTTGAATGAAGACGGATATAAGACAATCATGCCGTTCGATTTCACTTCAATGGAGATTCTCTCTCTCTACAATTATGTGGATGCCGAATTGCTTGCGAATGTCGTTGATTCCTTCCAAATTGAAAAACAAGGAGAGAGCTCTGTGTTGGAAGTAGAGGTCAATACGCAGGCGGTCAAACCGCTGATCGATCAAATGCTGAGCGCGGTTTCATTTACTGCTTTCCCGGATACGGTATCTTTTCGGACCGTATGTGAGGATGGCAAAATTGATTTTTTGGATGTCTCTTTACAGGGTATTGCCGAGCAAATGCCTTACCAAATTGATGTCCGCTTGACCTATTCTTTTGAAGAGAGCCGCCCGTTTCCGCAAATCGATGTAAACCAATTCCGGTATGGTTCTGGGCGCAGGACCTTTTATCCGATGAAACTTTATCAGCAGGCAAAAGCAGAGGCCTCGCTGACGGATGAGGAATATTTGGCTCTGCCGCAGGTTTGGGAGATGGGGCAGACGGAGGGAGACGAGGCATTTTTTGGCCAAGCGACCAACGATCTTGTCTCTCTTTATCGCAAGAAGGGAGGCAAAACTGAAATGGTGTTGCAAGAGTCGGTGGATATCGTGGACGGACTCGTCAATACATTCACCTACAGCAATATTATGATCGACGGGGAGTATGTCCGCTTACTGGGGAAAAATCATAGTCTCTATCGTTTGCAGAGAGAGTCTTGGGAACTAGAGCAGATCGACCGTGGCGAATATGACTACTTTGTCTGTGTCGGCGATTGGCATATTGCGTTCGGCGGACTGGGTGCCTATGCGATTTCCAAAGATGGTACGGAGCGATACAGTTTAAATGTATTCGATGGGATCAATGCGGAGTTCGCTTCGTTGTTGGGGTCCGATCGCGGATATGTGTATCTCTCGTTGCATAGCAACAATGAATCGAGCTCGGCCGTGATGCGCGTGGGGGTGCAGGACGGAGAACTGGTTTTCCAGCGAGTACGTTTGCCTTTGAATGAGGCACAGTCTCCGCACCTGTTTGCAATCAATCATGGTGTGTTGTATTATTCCTATTCGCTGATACAAACGGAGGAAGATTTTTGGGAACACGTCTACCTGTTCGACACGGGAGAAACGTTCATTCATGAAACAATTCCAGGGTTTATTCGGCACTTGTACAACAGAAACAACTACATAATCAACGACGGTGCAAAGGCCATATCTGTAGATTGGAACGGAGAGGGCTATCGGGTGCAGTGGGTGGATTTGCGGACCAGAGAAACCGAAGATTTGCTTTTGTTAGCGGATTTCTTTGAGTACGGGCGTGTCTGTCAAGATCGCCTGGAGCTTGTTACTTCCAAAGGGATTTTTTGTCTGAACAAAGACGGAAGTCAGACTCGGTTTATTTTTTAGAGGGAAATAACGGTACCGCGTCTCGATTTGGAGAGAATTTCTTCGTCAGAAATTTGAAAAAACGGAATAGAATAAAGAAAGAGGCACATACTACGATTATCTCAGACAGGAGGTAAAACGTATGAGACTGAATTCCGGAGACACCGCGCTGAAGACGGCAAATTACAAGGTTGTCAGCCCCGAGGGCAAAGTGATCGGAAATGTACACATGAAAGAAGGCGAAACGCTTCCGCCCACGCAAATTTCCGGTTGCCATTACGAGATGGAATAAACAAAAGAATACTAAAAAACGGCGGCTCGTCGAGCCGCCGTTTTTACGTGCATTCAATCCAGGAGAAAAATAAGCAAAAACGGATCCAAAATCGAGGATTCGCAGGGCTTCTGTCTCGAAAGAGAGGCGTGCTGCCGCGTGGCGTCAGCGCATGCAGATCCGAGTACAGCGAACATTTCCGGCCAGGATTTCGCGGATAGAATATTTTGCATTGGCGATCAGTACGCGCGTTCCCTGTTGGGCAGCCTCTTTGATATATTCCAGTTTGGCTTTAGCGCCGTTCGCTCCTTTGCGAGAAGCCCCTTCGCAGTAGCGTTTATAATTTTCTATGTTGTCCAGCAGCTCGTAGCTGTCTTTGCCGCTGATCTCCTCGATCAGTGTTGACGGATCGCTCGGATTGGTATAGATTCCGTCTACACTGGTCAAGATGAGCAAGGTTTCTGCCCGAACGAGGCAGGCGACCAAAGCCGCTGTCTCATCATTGTCGATGCACTCGTGTACTTTTTCATGCGATTGCGCCAACGCGGAGATTTCCATACGGCGGTTCTCCGACTGGGAGACGGCATCATTGTAGTTGATGATGGGAATTGCATTTTGCTCGCGGCAACGCAACAATAACTTGCGGATATACGCGCTCTTGACCGCATCATTAAAGTGGTGGTGTTCGACGAGGATCTGTCGCACCGAGTAATTACTGTCAACATATTGCCGATAGGTCTGCATCAGAATGGCTTGGCCTTGTGCAGCGTAGTCCGCTTTGGATTCCTCGGTATCCGGCAGTTCTTTTCCGGAACGCATCATATAATCCAGTCGGCCAATTTCCGTCGCACCGCTGGAGACCCAAATATAACCCGGCTTTAATTCGCGCGAAAGCCGCGCGACGCGCGTGTAATCGATCATATTGTCTTGTTTGTCGATGAGCGCCATCGAACCAATTTTTCCGACAAGTTCCACGTCAAATTTCATAGCGATCTATCTCCGTGCATAAAGCGCGCTCGTTTGCGCATACTGCTTGCGGATAAACTCCGTTTTCTTTTTATTATATAGTTTTTGGGAGTAAAAATCAAACGAAATCTACTATGAATCTGCTTAGGGGATGGAAAAAGAATTTGGGGGTCGCATTGTCTGCCCTTTTTTTAGTTGTTTTGAGCGGTTGTTCCGTCGCACAATTGACTTCGCTTCGCGCCTTTTCACAGCCGTGGATCGGTGTGTATGAATGTACGGAGGCCTATTATGGGGAGGAGAATGTTTTTTCATATGTTCGTGAGATTTTGCTGACCTTAGAGGCCGACGATCGATTTACGGTACAAATCATGCCGCGTTTGGGAACGACCATTCGCGGTGCGGGTAATTACGAATATTCGGAAGAAACAGGAACGATTACATTTTGGATCAGCAGCGGCGGCCAAACGCGGCGTTGTTCCACCGTTATGCAGGATGGGGAGTTCCTTCTCTCGCATTCGTTTGGGGAGAAAACGATGCGTCTGCGGTTTGTGTGCAAATCATAAATAGGATTGTTTTGCTTGTGCAGAATAGAATGTTTGTCATAGATCGCAGTTTCACAAAAAACGGGATGGCTCAGCCATCCCGTTTTTTCTATGCGATCTATAAAACTGCGCCGTCTATCGAAAAGCAAAGGAAGCCATCGATTGCAAAGTACTACGTTATACATAGAATTGATCAGTCGGCGAAATAAGAATTTTTTAATTTACCTTTTGCCCAGCCGATCTTACCGCCATCGAGCAAAAACCGTTTGACGTTGCGCTGCAAGGAGGTGTTTTCCGGCAAATCTGCAACTCGCGCCGTCTTGTCCGGATAGATCCATTCGAGGAAGAAAGGAGAATCCTTGTTCCAGTCCAAAATTTCAAATTCACGTTGAAAGCCAAGGATGCGAGAGGACGGGGGAAGTACCTGGTGCAGCGCGGGCGAGAGCAGCCAAGAATCACAGAACATATCAGCCGCGCGGTAGAGCGGAAAATATTTTTCCAAAAAGGCGCGTGCGTCGCAGACAGAGCGATGCAACTGTGTGCGTTCCAAATTGGCATCTCCGGGAATATGGATGGAAATTGTGCGATCTCCTTCGGCGGAACACAATTCGTATTCCAGTGTGCCGATTCGGAACTCACGCAGACCAAGTTGCCGATGAAACCACCAAGCCCAAGTAAAGACACAGCGTCCGTATTTTAGGACCTGGTCGTTAACAAAGCGAGACAAAAATTTCATTGTATCCAAGAAAATTTGTTCGGATATGCCGCATGCGCGATACTGTTCGTAGGTCGTTAAACAACAATGCAACATACAAACGAGAATTTTCATGCCATCTTCGTCCGGAGAGAGCGCATCGCTGAGCCGTTGAACGCCCGCGTCGGCGGTTTTTTCATCATATAAAAGCGAGCAAAGCGGTTGTAGCTCGGTGGGATTGAAGGAGGCGTCGATACGCTGAATGCGGGCGGTCGCTTCCTCGCAAAATCCGAGTAAATGAATCAAAGTTTGAAAATCCACTGTTTGATCCTCGAACGGCTA
>CALVHT010000063.1 GCA_944328645.1 uncultured Clostridia bacterium | reverse complement strand
GGTCACGCGCCTCGAGCATCCGCTTCGCTTCACCATAGTTCATTGCCATCGGCTTCTCGCATAATACGTGTTTGCCCGCATTCAGCGCAGCCACCGTAATTTCGCAGTGCGCGTTGTTCGGGGTAAGCACCAAAACAGCGTCAATGCTCTTGTCCTGCAAAAGCTGACGATAGTCTGTATACACATCGCAATCCGGTGTGCCGAACACTTCTCGCGCTTTCAGCGCACGCTCTTCGATAATGTCGCAAAACGCGACCAGTTCCGATGCCGGATTGCGTTTTTCTGCCGGCATGTGTTTTGTTCGAGCGATGCCACCGCAACCGATGACACCGATCCGAATTTTGTTTTCCATTGCTCTTCCCTCCGAAATTGATTGTTTTTATGAGGCTTGCCCGACTCTTTCGGCTTTACTCGTCTGATCCAGCAAACCGTTTCATATTCCGTAAGCTGCTTGAAAGATATTCTTTCTCCGCACACGGATATTTTTCTACTTCCAAAACCGCCCATTCCATCCCGCGGCGGTTCATTTCCGCAAACACGCCTTCCATATCGACAACGCCTTTCCCGACAATCGGCTGCGGAGCCGCTACGGGATCTTGTGCCGCGGCTTCTTTGATATGAACCATCGCCAGCCGATCGCCCAGCGCACGAAGATACGAAACACTGTCAATTCCTGCAACGGTCAGCCAAAACACATCCGTTTCCGCGACCAGATCCGACGCATCGCGCAAAAGTTTTTGCAGGCGATCTACGCCTCCCGTAAATTCATGTGCATGATTGTGGTATCCGTAGGTAACGCCGCGCGGCCGCAACAACTCGACCGCCCGCGCCGACGAACGCAACAGGGCTGCATATCGGTCCGCATCGTCTAACTCGTCCAACCCTGAATAAGGATTAAAGACCGCACGGATGCCGCAGGCCTCGATATACGGAAGAGCCGCTTCCACCTCTTCCGGTCGGATGTGTGCCGAATAGGCTTCCAGGCGATATTTTCGAAGCAGTTCCGCGACCTCTTTGGGCGACAGTCCGTAAAATCCTGCAAACTCCACGCCGTCAAACCCTGCCTCCGATACGGTGTGGAACACGGATTCCACTCCGGAATGCTCTGCCATATTACGCAGACTATATAACTGAACAGCAAACTTCATCCAGGTACCCTCGCTTATTCTCTATGCCCACCACATGTTCGTGTTGCCTTCGCGCACGATGCTTTCCCGCAACAGCTTGATGGCTTTTTCCAACCCTTCCTTCGGCGCCATCAGGCCGTCTTCATGCTCGATGGAGACAGAATCGTCATAACCTGCCACGCGAAGCATCGAAAGAATTTGTTTCCATTCACCAATATCGTGGCCGTATCCGAGCGTACGGAACATCCAGGAACGATCGGAAAACTGTGTAAATGATGTCGGATCAAGCACACCGTTTTTGCGCACATTGTGCATGACCAACTGCGTATCCTTCGCATGAAAATAATAAATTGCCTTTGCCTCGCCCAGCGTTCGGATAACCTCCAAAATATCCATCCCCTGCCAAAACAGATGAGACGGATCGATATTCGCGCCGATCAAATCCCCGACAGCGCTGCGCAACCGCAGACAAGTTTTCGGATTGTAAACGCAAAAGCCGGGGTGCATTTCCAATGCGATCCGGCGTACGCCGTTGTCTTGCGCAAAACGGACCGCCTTTTCCCAATACGGTATCAAAACATCGTTCCACTGGTATTCAAGCATTTCCGGATATTCCGGCGGCCAGGCGCACACGACCCATGAAGGCTGCTGCGCCGCCGGATCGGAACCAGGACAACCCGAAAAAGTAACGATACGATCAATGCCGATCTGCCCCGCCAAAATGCACGCGGCTTCAAAATCCGCCTCAAACTTTTGTGCCATTTCTCGATTCGGATGCACACAGTTCCCATGCACGGATAAGGCGGAAATGCCCATGTTATGCTTTTGAAAGGTTTCCAGCAAACGTTCCCGCGCCGCCTTATCTTTGCTCAACACAAGCGCATCCGCATGCGCTTTACCCGGATAACCTCCGACGCCCAACTCAAATTCATCGACGCCCAATCCCGCCAGATATTCCAGGCTCTCGTCCAACGAATATCCGCCTAAAATGCCGCTGACCACACTGATCTTCATCTCTTTAATTCTCCCTTCTCAATTTCTAACCTTTGTGACCGAACAAAGTTCCGCGTTCCCCGCCGATCATATCTTGATTCGAATCACTTCACCGGAAGCAGCCGAACGCGCAGCTTCCTCCATCAGCCGATACACGCGCAAAACCTCTTCCTTGCGAATAACAGGCCTTTGTTTGCCGGATGCTGCCGCCGCAAAATTTTTATAAAATGCAAACGGTTCCGCATGAACGATCGGAAGAGGCAAATTCTCAACCGACTCGCTGCTTCTTTGCGCCATCGTTCGCGTAAACCCGTTGCCAGCGCGTATCCCGACCAAATGCTTGTCTTCCCGCTCTAACACACGAGTGATGCCGCCTCGCATCTCCCAATCCTCCACAGTCGCCGTTCCTTCCGTCCCGTAAACCTGCCAACGCGGCAAAGGACGAAAACAGTCTGTCAATACGGTGATGCGGTATTCTATTCCGCCGCGGAACCGAACCAACAGATCAAAGCCGTCTTCTACTTCTTCACCGTAAATATAACTATAATCGCAGAACAGGCTCTCGATCGGCGCATCGATCATCTGCAGCATTTGGTCGATCAAATGCACGCCCCAATCCAACATCATGCCGCCGCCGCGCGCTTTCTCTTTGCGCCAGGCGCCGGGAATTCCATTGGCCCCCAAAACGCGCGATTCGATGCGGTATACGTGGCCGATATCGCCGCGCGCAAGAATATTTTTCACGGTCAAAAAATCATCGTCCCAACGGCGATTTTGATGCACCTCGAAAATCAGCCCCGCCGCTTCCGCCCGCGCGTACATCTCTTGCGCTTCCGCGCTGCTCATGGCAATCGGTTTTTCGCTGATGATGTGTTTTCCTGCCGCAGCCGCGGCAAATGCGTAGGGCGCATGCAAATCGTTGGGCGTAGCAATCAACACAGCGCCCACGGATGAATCCTGCCAAATCTCTTCCGCCGAAGCATAAACACGGATCCCGTTCTCACGTGCATAATCCATGCGGCACGGGTCAATATCATAAATACCCGCCAACGAAAGAGGGTCCTCCGGCGCCGATTGTTCGTACGCCTTCAAATGCATCGCATGGTAATTTCCCATCCCGCCATAACCAATAATCGCTATTTTCATTTTATGTGCCTCATCGGTTGACATTTTTTTTGCTCATGGATATAATATCACTAAAAATTGCGAATTTCAATACAATTTTTTAAATTATTTTTTCAAATATTGACATTTATGAAACAAACCGTTCAATACGAAGCCTTTCATGACAAACAAAATGATCTTTGCATTTTTCGCTCTGCCAATGCGGCAACTTTGCCGCATTTTCATCGGTGCATCGAGATGCTGTACATCACGCAGGGAACCCTGATCGGCAAGGTGGACGATACGGATGTCGTTGCGGAAAAAGACGAAATCTTGTTCGTCCGCCGATGTGCCGTTCATTCCATCCAGCCCACCCCGCTCTATTCTGATATTGTTTTAATCGTAAAAAGCGCTTATGCCGATGACTTCTCTTCTCGCTTGGAGAAAAGATCCTTTCCGCCCGTACTCAAAGACAAGGCATTCAACCGCTCCCTTCTTCCGTACCTGAATAAACTCGAATCGTTGCAAGCCCCCCAAGATTTCTTGATCGCCAAAGGCTATATCGACATCCTGGTCGGATCCCTGTTGGCGCACTATCCACGCGAACCCGTCACCCCCACGCCCAACCTTTCCGCTGTCGTTACCGCTCTCAATTATATCGACGAGCATTTTGCGGAGCCGCTTTCGCTCGACTCGATCTCCGATGCAATCGGCTACAATAAATATTATTTTTCAAGACTGTTCAACGCTTACATCGGCGAGAGCCTCAACAACTATGTCAACATGGTTCGAGTCCGCAATTTGCTTGAAACCGCCAAACGCACCGAAAAGCCAAATCTTTCGACGCTCGTTTATGATTGCGGATTTGATTCCATGACTACGTTTTACCGTCATTTTGCACGATTTTATGATCGAACACCGGCCGAAATCATCGGAAAAAAACAATGATCCTTGCCTGGCATACTACATCCTATCTTCCCGATTTGTTCAAGGCAACAACAATCCATGCGCGTATATTGCGGTATTATGATATAATTTGGCTCTGTCTTTAAAAAAACGCACGACCCGAGCAACGTGATCGCTGACTCGGACCGTGCGTTCTTTCCGTTTGAAAGACTTCCTTTTCATCAATAAGCACGCGCAAACAAAACCGTATGCTTCGCCTTCTTGCCGCAACAGACACAGGTCTCCGCGCATTCATCTTCGACAATTACGCGCGCCGAAGCCGCCGTCCTTTCTTTGATCGCATCCTCGCACTCACGACAGCCGCACCATCCCGCCTTGACAAAATTGCCGCTCTCAACGCCACGCAGCAATTCGTATACACTGTTTGCAGCAACGACGCGCGACTCTTTTCTGCGTTTGGCTGTTTCCAGCAAATTCGCCTGAATCTGCTCCAACAGTTTTTGTACCGTTTCGACCGCGCCTTCGAGCGATGCTTCCAGCTTTTCGTGCGTATCGCGGCGAACCAAGACCATTTTACTTGCTTCAATGTCGCGCGGACCGAGCTCGATCCGCAACGGAACTCCCTTCATCTCCCATTCGTTGAATTTCCAACCGGGACTATTTTCTGTACAATCGCTCTCCGCACGAATACCTGCGGCCGTCAGCTGCGCTTTGAGCGCGGCGACCGCTTCCAAAACGCCTTCTTTTTTGGCCGCAATCGGGACCAAAATCACCTGAACGGACGCAACGACCGGAGGAATGATCAACCCGCGCTGGTCACCATGCGCCATGATGAGCGCACCGATCAAACGCGTCGATACGCCCCACGACGTCGTATATCCGAACTTATGCGTACCGTCTTTATCCAAAAACTGAATATCGAATGCCTTGGAAAAATTCTGTCCGAGATAATGTGAAGTTCCTGCCTGCAAACTTTTCCCGTCGTGCATCATCGCTTCCATCCCGAACGTAGCTACGGCTCCAGCAAACTTCTCTTTCTCCGTCTTACGGCCGGTAAAGACCGGAATTGCGAGGCATGTCTCCGCAAACTCTTTATAGACGCCAAGCATCTTCAAGGTCTCTTCCATGGCTTCCTCTTCGCTCGCGTGGACGGTATGCCCTTCTTGCCACAAAAATTCGCTTGTGCGCAAAAAAGGACGCGTCGTTTTTTCCCAACGAACCACGTTGGCCCATTGGTTGATCAAAATGGGAAGATCACGATACGATTGCAACCACTTGGAATACATTTCCCCGATGATCGTCTCGCTGGTCGGACGTATGACGAGCGGTTCGGCAAGCGTTTCTCCGCCACCGACCGTCACGACCGCCACCTCCGGTGCAAACCCTTCGACATGTTCCGCCTCGCGCGTCATGAAACTGTACGGGATCAACAACGGAAAATAGGCATTTTGGTGCCCCGTCGCTTTAAAGCGCGCATCCAGTTCCTTTTGAATATTTTCCCAGATCGCGTACCCGTACGGTCGAATGACCATCGTCCCTTTTACAGGGCCGTAATCGACAAGTTTTGTCTTTAAAACGACGTCCGTATACCAACGGGGAAAATCCGTTTCGATATCCGCTATTTGGTTGACGAATTGATTATCCTTAGCCATTGTCTCTCCTTTTTCGTCCGCCGGTTTGGCAAAAACAAAAATATGGTATTCCTCTTACGAGTATACCATATTTTTCGTCGCTTAGCAATTTATTTGTCCCGGCCATTTTCCTTTTTTTCAAAAACACTCATACGTCGTTGCGATCTTCTTCGCTTTTCCAAAGCATTGCGACCGCACCGGGGCCTACGTGCGAACCGATAACAGGTCCCATGATCGTGACATCCGGCCGAAAATTCCAGCGTTCCTCCACAAGCCGCGCCAACTCGTTTGCCTCTTTCTCCGCGTCGGTATGTACGATCCACATTAAACGGTTTTTTTCCAGCGGCGGAAATTTTTCCGTCTTTTCCATCGTATAGGCAAACGCTTTTTTCATCCCGCGGCACTTTTCTACGACGGTGAGTTTACCGTCGCGCGTAAAGGAAAGCACCGGTTTTACCTGTAACAGCGATCCGGCGACCGCCGCGACCGTCGAAACGCGCCCGCCTTTTTTCAAATAATACAGGTCGTTTGCAATAATTGAATATTGCAGATGCATCGTCAAATTTCGTACGGCGTCATACGCTTCCTCGACGGTTTTCCCCTCGTCGCGCAAGCGAACCGCTTCCCGCACCAACGCGCCTTGTCCAATCGTCGCCGTCAACGAGTCCACTGCCAGCAAATGAAAATCCGGAAAATCTTTCCGCACGTCCTCCGCCGCTTTATTCGCCACCGTTACCGTCGGCGACAGGCCGCTGGAAATGGTGAAATGCAGCACATCCTTCGCGCCTTCTTCTGCCATTTTTTTGAAATGTGCATAATGGCTTTCATAATTCAGCATCGATGTGCGAGAAAACCACCCCTCCCGCAATCGAGCGTAAAAATCTACATATTGCGCATACTCAGTAAACGCGTCCAACCCCTCCGTGAACTCCCCGTCTTTTTCCATGATATACGTTAAACTGACGAATCGAACATCCTGCGCGCGAATATAATCGGCGTAAAGATCACAGGTCGAATCGGTCGAAACAATAAACTTCCGCATAGTAACCTCTTTTTTGTCAGAAAATACAAAGCCTTGCGCTTTGTGGTATTATAGCATAATCGACGCGTTTTGTAAACCATGTTACACAACAAAGAGGGCATTTTTCGCGTTCGCTGGATTTTGCGCACCAAAATGTTCGATTGGATAAAAAAACGCGAGGTTTTTTCAAAAATGACTTGATAATAGGGCTGTTTTGCAGTATAATGATTGACAGAAAATCTTTTTGCGGAGGAATGAATGGATCAAATCAATTGGATGCGATTAAAGAGCGGAACGGACGTACGCGGCGTCGCGATCGACGGCGTTGAAGGCGAACCAATCACGTTGACCGACGAAGCGGTCGTCGGGATCATGAAAGCATTTTACTTTCGATTGTCCAAGCAGTTGAACAAGACAAACCTGACCATTGCGATCGGCCACGATTCGCGCCTGTCGGCGAAGCGCATTGAGGCGGCAGCCGTTAAAGCCGTCAAAGAGAGCGGCGGCACGGCGTTGCGGACAGGATTATCCTCGACCCCCTCCATGTTCATGCTTTTACAGGAAGCAGACATCGGCGCCGATGCCTCGGTCATGATCACCGCCAGCCATCTGCCTTTTAATAAAAACGGACTCAAATTCTTTACCAAAGAAGGTGGTCTGGAAGGAAAAGACATTTCTGAAATTTTGTCTTTCGCCGCCGACGGAAAGCAGCAAAGCGGCGACGGGTCGGTTCGTGATTTTTGCTATATCGATCGCTATAGCCAACAACTCGTTCGCTTTGTACGCGAGAAGACAGGAGAAGAACAGCCGCTCATCGGGAAAAAGATCGTTGTTGACGCCGGCAACGGCGCGGGCGGATTTTACGTGGATAAGGTACTCAAACCACTTGGCGCGGATACGCAGGGAAGTCAATTCTTGGAGCCAGACGGACGCTTCCCCAACCACATTCCCAACCCCGAGGACAAGCAGGCCATGCATGCCATATCTTCGCGCGTGCGTGAAATCGGTGCAGATTTTGGAATTATTTTCGATACGGACGTTGACCGCGCTGGCGCGGTCGATAAAAACGGCGAGGAAATCAACCGAAACCGTCTGATCGCACTGATCGCAGCGATCTTGCTGGCGGAACGCCCGGGCACGATCGTCACTGATTCGGTGACCAGTGACGGCTTAGCCGCATTTATTGCCAAACATGGCGGCAAACATTGCCGCTACAAACGCGGCTACCGCAACGTAATCGATAAATCCAAAGAATTGAACGCCGCGGGTGAGTATTCCCCTCTCGCCATCGAGACAAGCGGCCATGCGGCGCTCCAAGAAAATTATTTTTTGGACGACGGCGCATATTTGGTCACCCGAATCCTCGTTTCCCTCGCACTTTTGGCCAAAGAGGGCAAAGAGATATCGGATTTGATCGCGGATCTTCCCGAACCGCAAGAAGCCGCAGAAGCGCGTCTTCACTTTACCAAGGACGGGGCCGCAAACTTCCAAGAGATCGGAAATACGGCGATTTCTTTCATCCGCGAAGCAGCCTCAAACGCGGACGGGATGTCGCTCGCCGCGGATAATTACGAGGGCGTGCGCATCAACTTTGACTCTACTCACGGAGACGGCTGGGCGTTGGTCCGCATGAGCCTGCATGAACCCATCGTTCCCATCAATTTCGAAAGCAATACCTCGGGCGGATGTGCGATCATCGCCAGCGCGTTGAAAAAGCTCCTTGCACCTTACGCCGCGCAAATTGATCTGACCCCCCTGGAAAAATACGCATGAAGTTGAAAAAACGCGTTGAACGCAGGGAAAATGATTCGGCCAAGAGCCGACCGATTAAATCTGTTCAATAAATTATTTAGGAGATAAAGATTATGAATGTGCAACAACAGACGGTAAATGCTATCCGCGTGCTTTCTGCGGAAGCGATCCAAAAGGCAAATTCCGGCCATCCCGGTCTCCCCTTGGGTAGCGCGCCGATCGGCTACACCATCTTTGCCGATTTTTTAAAATTTAATCCGAAAGACCCCAAGTGGAACGACCGCGATCGATTTGTCCTTTCCGCGGGGCACGGATCCATGCTCGATTATTCCCTGCTCTACCTCTTTGGTTATGACATCTCCAAAGAGGACATGATGAACTTCCGTCAACTCGGCTACAAAACCCCCGGACATCCGGAATATGGGCACACACCCGGCATCGAAACGACGACCGGACCGCTCGGCCAAGGAATTGCCAATGCCGTCGGTATGGCCGTAGCGGAATCCTATCTTGCCGCAACGTTCAACCGCGACGGGTTCCCTATCGTCGATCATTATACCTATGTCCTGTGCGGCGACGGATGTTTGGAGGAGGGCATCTCTTATGAGGCCTGTTCGTTCGCAGGAACGCATAAACTGGGAAAATTGATCCTTTTCTATGACGACAATGACATTACCATTGAAGGCAATACTGATATTACCTTTAAAGAAGATGTCGCTCTGCGCTTCAAAGCGCAAGGCTGGCAGGTTTTGCGCGTTGATGACGCAAACGACCTCGATCTGTTGCGACGCACCATTCGCAAGGCAAAAGCAGATACCGAACACCCTTCCATTATCATCTGTAAGACCATCATCGGATACGGCTCACCCCTGGCCGGCTCGCACGAATGCCACGGCTCGCCGCTCGGCACCGCCAATTTGCAGAAATTAAAGGAAAACTTGGGCTGGACATGCGATCCGTTTGAAATTCCTGACGAAGTGGCC
>CALVHT010000062.1 GCA_944328645.1 uncultured Clostridia bacterium | reverse complement strand
GATGGAACGGCGCTGTTTTTCGGATCCCTGGAGTTTTTCGATGCTGGCCGATTCGTTTTTCAGAGAGGATGTGATCACGCTGGCGGCTGTGGATGAAGGCAAATTGGTGGGATACGGTTTTGTGGCCGTCGCGTTGGATGATGCGGACTTGGCCAATATTGCGGTGGAGGCAAAGTATCGCCGGCGGGGCGTGGCGCAGGGATTGTTGGATCGTCTGGAAGCGCAGGCTGCGGCCGCGGGCGCCAAGCGCATGCTGTTGGAGGTGCGCGTTTCGAATGCCGCGGCCATGTCGTTGTATTTAAAGAGGGGCTATGCCGGGCTGTACGCCCGTCCGCGCTATTATGCGGACGGCGAGGATGCGCTGGTCATGGCAAAGGATCTGGAAAGCGTCGCGGCGCAAGGAGGGTAAAAACGGTTGTCCGAATTGGATTCGGTCGCATGCATCCGAGAGGGCGCGGGGGAGGACCTGGTCATGCTCCACGGCTATCTCTCCTGCAAGGAAAGTTTTTACTATCAGATTCGCTATTTTTCACAATTTTATCGCGTGACGGCGTTTGATTTTTGGGGAATGGGGCAGAGCGCTCCGTTGCCTCAGGCCTGGTCGGTCGGCGACTATGCGGCGCATACGCGCGCGCTTTTGGAGGAATGCGGGATACAGAACGCGCGGTTGCTGGCGCATTCGTTCGGCGGGCGGGTCGCGCTCAAGATCTTGGCCGAGTCGCCTGCGCTGTTTTGCCGTGCGCTTTTGACCGGGTGCGCGGGCGTTCCGCCCCGCCGCGGTTTGGGCTATCGCGCAAAAGTTCGGGCATATCGCGCGGTCAAAAAGGTGGCGCCGCGCTTTGCGGAGGCGCATTTCGGTTCCGCCGAATACCGTTCGCTTTCGCCGCTGATGCGCGAAAGTTTTAAAAAGATCGTCGCGGAAGACCTGACGCCGTTGTTGCCGCGTATCCGCACGCGCACGTTGTACGTGTTCGGCGAGAAGGACACGGCGACTCCGCCGCGCATGGCAGAGATCTTGCACGGCGGTACGGCGGATTCGCAGCTCGTCTATATGCGCGGCTGTACGCATTTTTGTTTTTGCGAGCAGCCGGATGTGTTCAATGCGCTGGCGCGCGAGTTCTTTGCGTAGCGGCGGATAAAATCGGAAGAGGAAGGTTGTCGAATGTTTCATTGGTATGAAATTGTCGAATATGCGGGGATCGCATTGGGCGCCGCACTGTTGTATGGGCTGTGTGCGCACACGATGCTGGGCGCTCTGCAACAGGCGAACTATGACGGTCGCCGATTTTCCGCCTGGGTGCGCCGCAAGGGGAATATGGTCCGTTCGCGCTGCGGATTGCTCGCGTTTTTGATCGCGCTCTCGGCGGCGGTGCTTGGCATCGGCTTTTCGTTTGCCGGGCGGTGGGCGGCGTATATCGCATTGTCGCCCATTTTTCTGTTTTGCGTGTTGTACCGCGCGGCGGATCGCCGTGCGCTGAAAGTGCCGCTGGTGCATACGGCGCGCGTGCGTCGCATCGGGGCATGGAACGCGTTGGTTTTGTTTCTCGTCTGTGCCTTGCTGGCGCTCGGCGGAAACGCCCTTTCCCGGTATGCGGCGGCCGACGTCGCGCTCGTCTCGCAGCTGCGATATTTGCCGCTGGCGATCGTGCCCCTGCTGTTGCCCGGGCTGTTGCGAGTGGCGAACGGATTGGAAAAGCCGTTTTCTTCCGCCAAAAACAGGCGATACATTGCCGCGGCGCGCAAAAAGCTGCAGGCGTCTTCCTGCGTGAAGATCGGCATTACGGGCAGCTGCGGAAAAACCAGCGTCAAAAACTTTTTGGCGACAATCCTGGCCGAACACAGCCGCGTCTTTGCCACGCCCGAATCGTACAACACGCCGCTCGGCATCGCCCGCGCGATCGAAGGTGTCGATCTGAACGAATACGATTATTTTCTCGCCGAGATGGGAGCCAGGCACAAGGGCGACATCGCCGAGCTATGCGAACTGGTCCGCCCCGATCACTGCGTGATCACGGGCATTTGCCCGCAGCATTTGGAGACGTTCGGCTCCCCGGAAGGCATTGTTGCCGCGAAGTCCGAGATTTTGCGCGGCACCAAAGAGGGCGGCTACGCCGTCATTTGGCAGGACGATTACACGGCAAAAATGGACGTTGCGGGGGCGAAGCTGCGCAAGATTTCGGTCGGGGCGCACGGGGAATTCGGCGCGTTCGAAGTGCATTGCTCTCCAGATGGGATCGATTTTAAACTCGCGCTGGGCATCCTGCAGGTCCGGGCGCACGCGTGTCTGTTGGGGGCGCACAACGCCGCCAATATCGCGCTGGCGGCGGCGCTTGCCTGCAAGCTGGGGCTATCTAAAGAAGAGATCTTGCAGGGCATCGCGAACATCCGCCCCGTACCGCATCGGCTGCAGCGGAGCGATATTGGCGGGATCACGATTTTGGACGACGCCTATAACGCCAATGTTTTGGGTGCGGCGGCGGCCGTGGATGTTTTGCGTTTATACGGCGGGCGAAAGTTCGTCGTCACGCCCGGCCTGGTCGAGCTGGGGGTTTTGGAAGAGCAGGAGAACGCGGCGCTGGGCGAAAAGCTGGTCGGGCTGGATCGGGTGATATTGATCGGCAATACGCTGGTCACCGCCATCCGGCGCGGATATTTGGCGGCGGGCGGAATGGAAGAACGGGTGAGCGTCGTGCCCACGCTCGAGCGGGCGCAAGAACTTTTGGAGGACGAACTGGTCGCCGGAGATACCGTGCTGTTTCTCAACGATCTGCCCGATATTTACGCCTGAGCGCAGGCGTACACAACGAAAAAGCAAACCGCGCGGCCCATCGCCGCGCGGGCATAAAACACCAAAGCGAAAGAATCCGAAGCGGAGGTGTTTTTTTATGCAGAAAAATGTGGCGGTCCTGTTTGGCGGGATTTCCTGCGAAAACGAAATTTCCATCGTGACCGGCGTGATGGCGGCCAATCTGCTGGATCGAGAGCGCTATTGGGTGTATCCCGTCTATATCGCGCAAGACGGGGCGTTTTATACGGGAGAGGCCTTGCTCGATACTGCCAACTACCGAGAACCGCTTGCCCGGCGATTTACGCCGGCGGTTGTCGCGGGCGGCTGTCTTTACGAGCGGCGGGGCAGAAAACTGCGCGAGCTGTGCAAGATCGACTGTGCGCTCAACTGTTGCCACGGCATGGCCGGCGAAGATGGGGCGGTGAGCGGATTGCTGGATCTGAACGGCATTCCCAATGCTTCGCCGGGCATCGCGGCGTCCGGTGTGTTTATGGATAAGGTCTTGACCAAGGTCGTCGCCAAAGCGCTGGGGATCCCTGCCGCGCCGTGGTTTCGCATTGCGGAGGCGGATTTTCAAAAGCGGGGCACCTTTGCCGTCAAATGCATCGAAGAACGTTTGGGTTACCCGGTCATTTTAAAGCCTGCCCGGCAGGGATCGAGCATCGGCGTCGCCGTGGCGGAAGATCGCGCCCGCCTCTTGTTTGCCGTGCAGGCGGGATTCGCCTACGATACGGTCTTGTTGGCGGAGAAATATTTTGCCGAGCGCCGCGAGATCAACTGCGCCGCCTATCGGAAAGGAGACGAGATCTGTGTTTCTCTCTGCGAAGAGCCGAAAACCGACCATAAATTTTTGACCTTTGCCGATAAATATACCGAGCAGGGAAAGCAGTGCCGCAGCGAGTTTCCCGCCAAGATTTCGAGCAAGAGCGCCGAGCGCATTCGCGGCTACACAAAGCTGTTGTATCGCCGCATGGACTTACGCGGCATCGTGCGCGCGGATTTTTTGATCTGCGGCGACGAGATCTATTTCAATGAAATGAACACGGTGCCGGGCGCGCTGGCTTGGTATCTGTTCAGTGAAAAACTGGAGCAATTTCAGGAGGTCTTGACCGCGTTGATCGAGCAAGGGATCTGCGATCGGCGTGCCCGAGCGGAGAAAAAACTGTTGTCCAACTGCGGCGTTTTGAGCGGTGCGGTCCGCCGCGGCAAAACGCGGGGGAAAACGCGCCCGTAAAAAGTTGTGCGGCGCAACGGGCGGCGCGGAGTCGGGGAAAGGAACGTTCCCCGGCTCCGCGCTTTTTTCTGTCAAACGCTTGTTTTTGTCGCCGAATTTTGATACAATGGTCGAGTAAGTATGTTTTCGAGGTATCAATTATGGCGAAGATTCAAATGAAAACCCCGCTTGTGGAGATGGACGGGGACGAAATGACCCGCGTTTTGTGGCAGTGGATCAAGGAGGATCTGCTCTGCCCCTATGTGGAGTTAAAGACGGAATATTACGACTTGGGCTTGGTCAACCGCGATCGGACGGACGACCGGGTCACCGTCGATGCGGCGGAAGCCAACAAGAAGTACGGCGTCGGGGTCAAGTGCGCGACCATCACGCCCAACGCCCAGCGGGTGGAAGAGTACAAGCTCAAACAGATGTGGAAAAGCCCCAACGGCACCATTCGCCGCATTTTGGACGGAACGGTGTTCCGCGCGCCCATTCTTGCCAAAGGGATCACGCCGTACATCCCCGGGTGGAAAAAGCCCATCGTGCTTGCCCGTCATGCCTACGGCGACGTGTATTCGGGCGTGGAAACGCGCGCGGCGGCGGGAGACAAGGCTTACCTTTTGATCGAGGGCGCGGACGGCGCCGTCAAGGAAAAGCTGCTCGTGCAGGATTTTCGCAAGGGGAGCGGCATCGTACAGTCCATGCACAATATGGATGCCTCGATCGAAAGTTTCGCGCGTTCCTGCTTTAATTATGCCTTAGACCTTCGGCTGCCTCTGTGGTTTGCGACCAAGGACACCATTTCCAAAAAATACGACCATCGATTCAAAGATATTTTTGCAAAGATCTTTGAAAAAGAATACAAAGACAAATTTGCGGCGGCGGGGATCGAATACATGTATACGCTCATCGACGACGCCGTGGCGCGCATCGTACGATCTTCGGGCGGCGTTCTTTGGGCCTGCAAAAACTACGACGGAGACGTGATGAGCGACATGGTCGCCACGGCATACGGTTCGCTGGGCCTGATGAGTTCCGTCCTCGTTTCTCCGGACGGCAATTATGAATTTGAGGCGGCGCACGGCACCGTCACGCGCCATTACTATAAACATTTGCAGGGGGAGGAGACCTCCACCAACTCGGTTGCGACCATTTTTGCCTGGACGGGCGCATTGGCCAAGCGCGGGGAACTGGACGGGCTTCCCGCACTGGTTTCGTTCGCCAAGAAGTTGGAGGCGGCGACGCTTCGCACCATTGAAGAGGGCGAAATGACGGGGGATCTGATCCCTCTGTTCCATGCGGAAGGCGTCACGCCCTGCAAGCGGAGTTCGCGTGCGTTTTTGCAGGCGGTAGCGGCGCGGCTGGAGGCGGCTCTCGTTTAAAAACGGGTACAGGAAAAAACATACGGGGAGTTCCGGTCTCGGAACTCCCCGATTTTTTGCCTTGCATCCCGGCCCAGGGCGTCGTTTTAGGTCGTGGGGGCGGACAGGATCGCCAGCTTTCGGTATTTCCCGGGCGAGAGCCCCATAAATTTGCGGAACTGGCGGTTGAAATAGGTCTCGTTTTCAAAGCCGCAGGCGAAAGCGATCTCGCGAATGGTCTTGTTGCTTTCAAAAAGCAGGATCGCGGCCAAATTCATGCGCTTTTGCAGGATGTACTGCTGCGGCGTGATGCCGAAATGTTTGGTGAACAGGTTGGAAAAATAGGTGGGAGAAAGAAACATGATCCGGCTAAGCTCGGAATTGGCGATGTGCGAGGTAAAATGTTCGTCGATGTATTGCAGGACGGGCAAAAAACGCACGGCCTCGTTGGGGGCGATGGTTTCCGCGTCCGGCAAAAAGCGAGAGAGGATGTATTTGCTCAGCCCCTCGCATGCCACCGTGTCGGCAGGAGACTCCGCGCCGTTGCTGCGCTGTATCTTCTCCACCAGCGCGCGGAAGACTTCCTTATCCAGCGGAAGGGCGTCCGTTTCACGGCGCGGGTGGTATACGGTAAGGTAGTTGGCTGCCGTAATATCGAGGTTGAAGTGCAACCAGTAATGGCTGAGTATTTGATCGCAGTGCGCGTCAAAGATGGAAAAAGGCGGGATGAAATACATTTTTCCCGGCTTCAGTTCGACTTGGGCGTTGTCCAAATAGATGACGGCGTGGCCGCTGACAACGTAATAAATGCGGTAATAGGGGAAAAAAGTGATAAAGCGGTTCCAGCTGCTGTCTACGCTGTCGAATCCGGCCTCCATGATTTTCAGTTCGAAATGTTCGAACGGGACAAGCGCATTGATCATGTTTCCGACCTCCGGTCTCCATTATCGCACAACGACGGGCGAATGTCAATGCCAAAAAGCGCCGGATAGTAAAAAAATGCTATAAAAAAAGTGAAAATGGCGTGAAAATCTGTAAATAGTGCAATTAATTCATTAAATCATTTATTGCGGGGCGGGCGACAGTGGTATATAATGCTCGTGTAAGAAAAGAGGTGTATCTATGGGTAAGCGTATTTTGAGCGTCGTCGCGGCGGCCTTTTTGGCGCTGGGCGGAATGTCTTGGGCGAGCGTTTCTGCGGAAACGACAACCACATACGACAGCGCGGATTTTTTTGCGCAGCCGACCGTGATCGTGCGCGTGGAAGAAGAGGATTCGCTGCTCGCGCTGAACGAAAGCGCGATGCCGGCATCTGTTTGGGTCACGATCGACAGCAATTTATCCGTCATCGGATCGGGCGGGGAGTCGCTCGGTACGTTGCAGACGGTCTATGAAAGCTCGATCGCCGGTAAAGCATTGCTGATCGTACAGCCGCAAGACGCAGCCGCGCTGGATGCGGTATTGGGCTTCGAGCAGAGCGCTTCCCTCGACGATTGGGCGATCGCGTCCGACAGCGTGGCGGTCCTGACGACGGCGGCCGATCAAAGCGACGCGCGCATCTACTATATTGCCGGCGACTTGTTCGGTACGGACAACTGCTCTTCGGAGATCGGCAAAGCCAACGTGGTCGGCGCGCAAACGATGATCCTTTCCTACGAGAGCGCATCGGCCGAGGCGGTACGCTATATCCAGGCACGCTTCAAGAGCGTTTGGGTCGAAACGGACGGCTCCGCCGTCCAAATCGCGGATGCGCTCGGCCGCGGCGCTTACGGAATCGTGACGCCGGACGCGGCGCCGGTGTATGCGCTGTACGAGCGGCTCAACGGCGGCGAAAAGGAAGACGCAAGCAGCTCGACCGGCCGTCCCTACCTGCTCTCGCGCGCGCCGTTCGTGGCCGCGCATCGCGGCGATTGGGGGGTGCTTTACAGCGAAAACACGGTCGGCGCGATCGAACAGGCCGCCAAAAACGGTGCAACGCACGTCGAGATCGACATCCGTCTCACGGCGGACAAACAGATCGTCGTCTTTCATAATGACAACGCGGTCTATAACGGCAACAGCATTCCGGTCAGCAGTCTGACCCTCGAGCAGATCCGCGAGATCAAACTTTCGGACGGCATCAGCCAAATTCCGACGCTGGACGAAGTGTTCGAGTCGGCGGCCGCGGGCAATACGGGCGATTTGATCTTCATTATCGAATTCAAGGGGCGAGAGGCCGAGCTGGTCTCGCTGTTCCGCGAAAAAGTAACGCAGTACGATCTTGTCGATCAGGTGGTCGTTATCTCCTTCTATCCCGAACAGGTTCTGCGCGTGGCCGAACAGCTTCCTTCCGTTCCTACCTCGTATCTTCTGTACTCTACGGGCGGCGCGTCGGCGATCGAACAGGCGCAGTCGGTGGGCAGCGGGATCGACATGCAGCACGATTATATCCGGCAGTATTACGGAGACGGGTCATATGTGTCTTCATACAACGAGATGTTCCGCCAGTTGGCAGATCGCGGATACTCCTTCTGGATGTGGACGTACGATACAGACAGCATGAGCGAAGCTCTGCGCTATGGCGTGACGGGCATCACCACCAACGACTGTTGGGTGAGCGCCGCGATGACGGAAACGCTTCTTCCGCAAAAGGAATATCTCGTTTCGGAGCTTCCGGCGGAGAATTCGGAGATCGAGATCGACGCGCGCAACTACCGCGGCGAATCGACGAGCGTAAGCGCGCGCATCCTCTATTTGGAGAAAGGGGAGGAGGAAGCAACGGCGATCTTGGTCACGCAACCGGAGTCCGGCTTTGCGCTGGTGAGCGAGACGGTCACGTTTGTGCTCGAGGACGCAACGTCGAAAGGCGGGTGCAACTCCGCGCTTTCGGCGGCGGGAGCGGCTGTGCTGGGTGCGGCGGCGCTCGGTGCGGCGGCCTGCGGGATGATTCGAAAAAAAGAAAACTGAGACGGATTTCGGTCCGGCTCGGGTCAAAGAATTTCTGATAAGCTGGAGGCTTTATGAAACATTGGATGCGAATTGCGTCGTGCGTGCTCGCCTGTGCGCTGGGAGGCGCCCTGTTGGCGGGCTGTACGGACGAGCAGGAAGAAGAAGAACTCGATTTAAGCAATTTTCCGTTTTACACCGAGGAGTACGAGACGATGACCTATAACGGCGACGAATACGAACGGCAGATGTCACAGCCGTATTGGTTGGGCAACATCATTTACAACGAAATTGCGCTTCCGATCGCGTACGAAAACGGGGAGGCCTATGCAACCTTGCTCTACACGCCTCTGAAGGTGATTTCCGTAATGGACCAGACGCTGGAGACGACTTATCAGGAGGGCAAAGACTATACCGTCGATGCAGAAAACGGACGTCTGTTGATCCCGGAAGGATCCGCCATCGCGCTGCTCTCCGAAAAGACGGAGACGGGCGTCGATGTGCCGGAGGGATACGAATTGGCGGCAGCGCCGGACAGCGTCAATAAATACGTGGTGTGGGATTTGGGCGTCGGACCGTTCGTGTATACGGAAAGCAGCCTGTTTTACGGTCGGTATCTGAGCGTGACGTACGCTTATGACGTGCGGGAACTGCCGAAGGACGTATTTGCGCAATACGATTCGACGCTGTTGGGCGGCCTGCGCAGCAAATTGGAGCAGGGGCAAGACATCCGCGTGGCAGTCATCGGAGACAGCATTTCGGCCGGATGTTCCTCGACGGGCGACAACTTGAACGTCAAACCGTATACTCCGTGTTATGCCAACCAGGTGGTCAGCGCTTTGGAACAGCTCTACGGGGTGGAGGTTACCTTGACCAACGCCGCGGTGGGCGGCACGGTCAGCGAATATCCGCTGACGCCGGAGGGGAGCACCAAACTGCAGAGCGCGAAAGAAGCCAAGCCCGATCTTTGCATCATTGCCTACGGCATGAACGATGCGACGGCGAGCCCGGCGGTTTCGCCCGTGACCTATAAAAACAACATTGAAGACATTCTGCTGCAGATCAAAGCGGCTTCCCCCGATTGCTGTTTTATTTTAGTCAACTCCTTCCCGTGTAACCCGCTCTATGAGCGCGAGATCGGCATGTTCGACAAATATTTGGGGCAGTTGCAGGCGATCGCGGAAGAATTTGACGACGGATCGGTCGCCGTGGTCGATATGCAGGCGGTCGGAAAGAACTTCATGGAGGACGAAGGAAAGAGTAATTTCGAGATCTCCTCAAGCAATGTAAACCATCCTTACGATTATATGCACCGCGTCTAT
>CALVHT010000061.1 GCA_944328645.1 uncultured Clostridia bacterium | reverse complement strand
TTCCAACGGCACGCCTGCACACAGGCGCCGCGATTTGAATCGCGACCCGCCAAATAATTGCTCAGCAAACAGCGCCCGCTATATGAAATGCACATCGCACCATGTACGAAAGCCTCCAGTTGCAGCCCCGGACATGTCGCGTGGATTTCGGCAATTTCCGCCAGCGAAAGCTCTCGCGCCAAGACAACACGCTCCGCACCCAGATCCTGCCAAAAACGCGCCGCATATCGGTTAGTCGTATTCGCCTGCGTCGAAATGTGCAGGGGAAGACGCGGCGCCGCGCGTTTTGCCTGATCAAAGGCGCCGACATCCGTGACGAGGGCTGCGTCTGCCTCGATCTCCTGCAAATACGCAAACGCATCCGCCATCGCCGGAAAGTCCGAATTTTTGGCGAATACATTCATCGTGACATATACTTTTTTGCCACGCGCATGCGCGTATTGCACGGCCGCGCGCAGCTCTTCCGCCGAAAAGTTATCCGCAAATGAACGGAGAGAAAAGTCCTTCCCCCCCAAATAAACGGCATCCGCACCAAAATACAACGCCGTCTTCATCTTCTCGAAATTCCCTGCCGGCGCAAGAAGTTCGGCTACACTCATCCGCAGTTCCTCTTTTTATAAAAAATCAAAGTACTTTATGTGACATGGACCCTCGTTATCGCCGGATTGAAATCGCCACACCTTCCCCCACTTCCAAAACACTGGTTAAAAAATCCGGGTCAGAGCAAACCGCGTTCAAATATTCGCGCAGACGCTCCACAATCGAGCGGCGCTTATTGGGCGTCTCCGCACGCCCGCTGACCCAACCGTACAAAAGCACGTCGTCTGCAAACAAAACGCCGCCGCTTGGAAGTAATCGCTTAAGTTCCGGGAAATAATGGACGTATTGTGCCTTCGGTCCGTCCAAAAAGATCAGATCAAACGGCTCACGCATCTGCGGCAAAAGACTGCCCGCATCCGCGCAGACCGCCCGAATACGGTCGGCAACAGCAAAGCGCGCGAAGTTTTCGCGCGCACGTTCATGCAGATCCGCATCGATTTCCACTGTCGTCACCTGCGCGTCCGGGCATTCCATCGCCAAAGCAACAGACGTTAAGCCCTCGGCCGTTCCGATTTCTAAAATACGGCGCGGCGCGCGCATATGCGCGCACGCAAGAAGCAACTGCAGCGTTTCATCTTCGGCCGCCGGATCTCGCCGACCTTGTGCCGCCCGGCGCAACATTTGCAACTCCTCGCTCAACGGGGAGCGAAGCAACGATTTGAGATACTCCATAGATCAAATGCGAACAATATTCGCCATAACCACCGGGTTCTGCTTTGTCTTTTTGTAGATAAAATTCTTGACCTGTTTTTTGATTGCTGAGGCAAGTTCCGTATTCTCCACATCGCCCCGCACATCTACTTGGCTGGCACAGCTCACGACGATACGCCGAATCTCCGCTGCATAATCCGCATTTTCAGGCATCACAAAGCCGCGATTGACGACATCCGGCTCGCTGAGCAGATCACCGCTCCGTTCGGAAACGCAGGCCGTGATGACGAAAATCCCGTCTTCGGACAAATGCTTTCGGTCTTTCATCACGACGCTGTTTTCGCGGTCTTCCAAACTGCCGCCATCCACCAATCGGGATCCGGACGAAACGCTTTCTCCGAATTGTATGGCATCCGGCGTTAATTCGACACAGTTTCCGATATCCGCAATTAAAATATTATTTTCGCTCATTCCCAGTTCGACAGCAAGGCGAGCATGGCGCTTTAAATGCCGATATTCGCCGTGTACCGGAATGAAAAACTGCGGTTTGAGCAAGGAATGCAATATCTTTAACTCTTCCTGACAGGCATGCCCGGAGACGTGAATCTTTTCCAATGATTCGTAAACCACGTTCGCACCCTTTCGGTACAAATTGTTGATCACCTTATAGATCATTTTTTCGTTGCCGGGAATCGGACTGGCCGAAATTATGATCGTATCATTCACCCCAACCGTCACCTTGTTAAATTCGCCCGAAGCCATCCGCGTAAGCGCGCTCATCGGCTCCCCTTGGCTACCTGTCGAGACAATGACTATTTCGCGGTCAAAATAGTTCTTTATTTTTTCGACGTCGATGAGGACTCCTTCGGGGATACTCAACTCGCCAATTTTTGTGGCTGCGTCTACGACATTGAGCATGCTGCGTCCGGATAAAGCCACCTTGCGGCGATATTTTGCCGCAAGATCCACGATTTGCTGCAGTCGATGGACGTTGGAAGCAAACGTTGCGACAATGATACGACGGCTGGCGTTCTCCGCAAAGAGATGATCCAGCGTCGTTCCGACGACCGTTTCGCTCATGGTATAACCCTGTCGCTCTACGTTCGTGGATTCACACAACAGCAATTTGACTCCGCTGCGGCCGATCTCGGCGATCCGCGAAAGGTCGATCTGTTCGCCGGCAACGGGGGTCAAGTCAATTTTAAAGTCTCCGCTGTGAAAAATTCTGCCGTTCGGCGTTTCTATATTCAACGCAACCGCACCTGCAATCGAATGATTGACATTGATAAATTCAACGCTGAAACACCCGAGTTTGATCGTATCGCCCGGTCGCACACAGATAAGCTGCGCTTTGTTGATTCGCTGTTCGCGCAGTTTATTGTCCGCCAGCGCGAGGGTCAGTTTTGTCGCATAGACGGGAACATTGATCTCCTTTAAAAGGTACGCAATCCCCCCCACATGATCTTCGTGGCCATGCGTCACCAGCAATCCGCGGATCTTTTGTTTATTGGCAACCAAATAACTGATATCCGGGATCACCAAATCGATCCCGGGCAACTCCTCATCCGGAAACGTCAACCCAGCGTCAATGATGATGATGTCGTTCCCGTACTCCAGGGCGGTCATGTTTTTGCCAATTTCCCCGACGCCGCCCAAGAAAATGATTTTTACGGGAGGTTTTCCGCGGCCGCGGCGTTTGTTTCCCGATCGAGACGCCGCTTCGCGGTCGCTTTTGCGACGCTGTGCCGCTTGTTCGGCCGCTCGTTCCGGCGCCCCGCTTTTATAACGCGGCGCATTGCCAGGACGCGCCATCTCCTTTGCGTTTCCCAAATATTGCGGCATGTCCGCACGCCCGGTCTTTTTCGTCGTGCTTTCTTTCGTAAAATTCTGTTCTGTTCTTTTTTGTTTCAAACCAAACTCCTTTTGCCGAGCCCATACGCAAACAAAGGGCTGAAATTCATCCAGCCCTTTACTCGATTCAGCGAAACCATGTTTCACCCTCGGCTTGATCGTGTGATATTTTTAATCCTCTCGTTTTTCTCCCGCATCGCATGTCGCTTCATCCGACCGATTCGTTTCGGCCGTCGATTCTTCCGCCCCTGCCTTCGGTCCGTGCCCGGGCAACGGTTCGGGCGGCTGTTCAAAGTCCGTCGCAATCGCACCGTCTGTCGCCGCGTCCGCTTTTTCTTCGGCAAAGTCCTCGACAGCTGTTTCCGCAAAAACAACGGTCTCGATCGGCGCCTGCGCATCGCTTTCCAAAGTCTCGCCTTCCGGCGTTTCCGTCTCTTCGGGCAACGCTTCCGGCCATTCTTCTTCGGTCGGTTCGCCGGGCGCCTGTGCATCGCTTTCCAAAGCCTCGCCTTGCGGCGTTTCCGTCTCTTCGGGCAACGCTTCCGGCCATTCTTCTTCGGTCGGTTCGCCGGGCGCCTGCGCATCGCTTTCCAAAGCCTCGCCTTCCGGCGTTTCCGTCTCTTCGGGCAACGCTTCCGGCCATTCTTCTTCGGTCGGTTCGCCGGGCGTCTGCGCATCGCTTTCCAAAGCCTCGCCTTGCGGCGTTTCCGTCTCTTCGGGCGTCCGGATCAAATTTTGTGCGCGCAGCGACAGCAGGATTTTCTCCAGCTCCTCGATGCGGCGCTCCATCGCGGCAGAGGCTTCCGTTTCGCTGCGACTTGCCATTTGTGCGACAATCCGCTGGGCCAGCAAGTCATAATCGAGCGCTTGTTCGATTATTTTTTGCGCGACTTGTTCCGCCAAAAGATCCATCCGCGCGCAAAGCTCTTCGTACGCGGCCGTCGATTGTTTGTACGAATACTTCAGTTCCCGCAGAATGTCGTTGCGCACATGCTCGATCTCTGCGGATAGGCTCGCGTGCAACTTTTCCAAAGCAAGCGTGATCGTTGCGCGCTCTTTGGCCGAACCTTGTGCTTGTCCTGCAACATTGGCACCGGGCTCCGACGGTTGCGAAAGCTCCTCTAATGCCTCTCGGCGCTGTTTTTCTAAATCGGCGATCCATTCGATTACGTCCGCTCGCTTGTATCCGCCAAAATCGCCGGAATCCGTCTCGCCGCGCCGTTTACGCAAAGCCGCGATCTCGTCCATAGACGCCAAAACGCCGCGCAGATCCGTCAAGTAGCGGTCAATCGCCCGCAACTTTTCTTCCGCCGAAAGGCCCTGGATCTTTTGCTCAAATACTTCCGCCATTTTCCCCCTCCGTTTTGCGCCCCTGAAACGCGCCTGAATCGTCGGAAATCTTTTATTTATTTTACTATATTTCGGAAAAAAAGTAAATGCTTTGCCCCGGTATTTTTTGACAAAAAAGTTAACTTTTTATACAAGACAAGCAAAAAAGTAAAAAATTTTTTCACACAAAACTTTCCCTGTGCCAAAGACTTGTCAAATATTTCGCTTTATATTATAATAGTAGCATGCCGTCGTGAATATCTGCAAAAATTTCTGCAAGGCGATCAATCGAAGACGGCGATCTTACCGCGAAAAATATCCATTGAGGAGTCATTACTATGAGAGTTTACAATTTTTTTTCTTTTTTCTCCATGCTTCCCTTGGAAGTTTTGGAAGAGGCACAAAAGGAACTGCTTGATTTTGCCGGTACCGGTATGAGCGTTACCGAAATCAGCCATCGCGACAAAGCATTCTCTTCCATCGTTGAAGAGGCGGAAGCCTTGTTGCGCGAACTGATGCATATCCCGGATAACTACTGCGTCCTGTTCGTGCAGGGCGGAGCCAGCCAGCAATTTGCCGCCGTACCGCTCAACCTGATGCACAGCGGCAAAGCCGATTATATCGTGACCGGCAATTTTTCCAAAAAGGCCTGGCAGGAAGGCAAGATCTATGGCGAGGCTCGCTGCGTTGCATCTTCGGAGGATCGGACTTACACTTATATCCCGGACGTGGATAAGATCTCCTTTAACGACGACGCCGACTATGTACACATCTGTTCCAACAACACCATCTTCGGAACACGCTATACTCGCTTTCCGCAGACAAAAGCACCGCTCGTCTGCGATATGAGTTCTGAAATCCTTTCTCGCGAGGTGGACGTCACCAAATTTGGCGTGATCTATGCAGGGGCGCAAAAAAATCTCGCGCCGGCCGGCGTGACCATCGTCATCGCGCGCAAAGATCTGATCGAAAATCCTCTGCCCATCTGCCCGACCATGCTTCGCTGGAAGACGCAGGCCGAAAACGGCTCGCTCTATAATACGCCGCCCTGCTTCTCCATCTATATGGCAAACCTGGTACTGCGTCACCTCAAAAAACTCGGCGGCATCCGCGAGATCAATCAAGTGAACGAATATAAGGCGAATCTCTTATACGATTTTATCGACAATTCTTCCTTCTACACCAACCGCGTGGAAAAAGAATACCGTTCGATCATGAATGTTCCTTTCGTTACGCCTTCCAAAGAGACGGACGAAAAATTTGTTAAAGAAGCGAAGGCCGCCGGACTGGTTTCTTTAAAAGGACACCGACTCGTCGGCGGGATGCGCGCATCCATCTACAATGCCATGCCGGTGGAAGGCGTTCAAAATCTTATCGCCTTCATGAAGAAATTCGAACAGGAAAACGCTTAACCAAAGAAAAACAGCGCAGGAGGTCCATTATGCCGAATATACTCAAACTCAACGAGATCAGCGAAGTAGCCGATCGAGAATTTCCCACAGGATACGTTTTTTCCGGTGACGTGCAGAATCCGGACGGGATCATGCTTCGCAGTTTCAATATGCACGAATATCCTTTAAACGACGAATTGCTCGCCGTCGCACGCGCCGGGGCCGGCACAAACAATATTCCCATCCCCGCCTGCACGGAAAAAGGCATCGTCGTATTTAACACGCCCGGCGCAAACGCAAATGCCGTCAAAGAACTGGTCCTTTGCGAGTTGTTCCTCGGCGGACGAAAAATCGTGGACGCGATCGAATGGGTCAAGACTCTCAAAGGGACGGACGGCATTTCTAAAACCGTCGAAAAGGGAAAATCGAAATTTGTCGGGCACGAACTCAGCGGAAAGACCTTGGGCGTTATCGGTTTGGGCGCGATCGGCGTTTTGGTCGCCAACACCGCGGCAGACTTGGGCATGCACATCGTCGGCTACGATCCCTATTTGTCTGTCAACGCGGCGCTGCATCTCGATACGCGCGTGGAAGCCGTTGACTTGGACACTCTTTTGAAAAAGTCTGACTTTATCACCGTTCATGTGCCGCTTACCCCTTCGACGGATAAAATGTTCAATGCGGAAGCGTTCGCAAAAATGAAGGACGGCGCCGTTCTCGTCAACAATTCGCGCGGCGAATTGGTTGACACAAATGCCGTTTTGACGGCAATCGAAAGCGGTAAGCTCGAACGCTACATCACCGACTTCCCTGCCGATCAACTCATCGGCGTAAAAAACGTCATCTGCGTACCTCATCTCGGCGCCAGTACTCCCGAAGCGGAGGATAATTGCGCTGCTATGGCGGCAAGAGAATTGGTCGATTACATTGAAAACGGAAACATCACGCACAGCGTAAACTATCCGGACGTCAATGCGCCCCGCACCAGCGTTTGCCGTGTGACGGTCATGCATGAAAACGTGAAAGAAGTGATCTCCAAAATCTCTTCCATTATATCCGGCGCAGGCATCAATATCGCCAACCTGTTGGATAAGTCTAAAGGAGAAACGGCCTATATGATGCTCGATTTGGATGATGTCCCGTCCGAAGAAATCCTTGCCAAAATTGCGGCAATGAACAGCGTGTCGCGCGTTCGGCTGTTCCGCTAAATATTTGCAACAAATCAGACCCGGCGCCTTAAAAGGCGCCGGGTCTGATTCGCTGTATCCGCCATTCTCGCTGCAGCGATTCGGTCGCAACAAGGATTTCTTTCTGCAAAAAAATAAATCTTCGGCATTCGCATCGGCGGTATTTTAGAAAAAGACGTCTTAGATGCCAAGAGCCGCAAGGGTGCGCACCTTTTTTGATCCCCGAATCCAAAAGCGGGAAGAGCTGACGCTCTTCCCGCTTTTTCTGCTCAACATTTTATCAGGCTATGAATCCCGTAAGGATCCCCGTCAAATTCAAATCCGGATAACCGTCTAAATCGCTGGGAAGGCTGACGTCTTTCCCCTGCGTCTCCAAAACAAATTTTCCTTTCGATTTGAGCGTAATATCCGGCGCATCTTGATCCGGGAAAATTCCGGTCAATTCCGAAAAATTAAACCCCGGATCGGAAATTGTGGCTTCCACATCAAATCGGCAACTGCAAGCCAACAGCTTCCCGTCCTCGTTCAGTGCGATATACGCTTCCAAAAGAGTACTCGGGAAAGTGAAATTTAGTTCGCTCCAACTCGACGCCACATAGAAATCATCGATCAATCCTTCGAGCAATTCTTGCACCGTTGTACTGGAAGCCTGTAGCCGTACCTTGATCCCTTTCGAAGTATCGACCGCCAATGTCACCCCCATCGCCTCCAGTTGCGCACGCAACTCGGCAACGTCCTCGATATCGAACGATTCATTCTGCGCGGCGGAGATGTTATCGCTTTTTGCCTGCACAGGCATCCATGTGTCGCCGCGGAAAAGGTCGGCAAGCTCTTCATATCGAATCTTACCGTAAAGGCTTTTTTCGGAAGCCCCGGTCGGCCCAGAGGCCTCAATATTCGCATCCAAGTATAGATTTTCCTGATCAAGATATTGGTTAGCGCTTATCTGCCCTTTGTATTCGGAGCCCGCAGCCTTCATTTCGCCCGATACCTCTGCTTCACCCGACATACGCAAAGAGACCTCTTGCGGGTCTCCCGCAAATTCCAAAGCAATTTGGGAATTCATGTTTGCTTCTGCCGTAAGGCTGTCATCCCCCTGTTGCACGGAAAACTCAAGATTTGCTTCTTGTTTCAATCCGAAGAAAAACTGTTCCGCACCTTCTTCCGCGCCAAGCAGGCTGTTCCATTGCAATGCTCGTACGACCTGCACGATCTCTTCGTCGGTCGCCTCTTGATAATTCCCGGCGATCACACCGTTATTATTCACGACGCCGCACGCCGAGAACATAAACAGCGCCCCCGCCAAAGCCAGTACCGATGCTGCTGAAAAAAATTTTTTCATCATACTCCTCCCGTTCTCGCAATCTACGAGTTTTTTCAATTTGTACCTGTATTATATCATCAGATCCGACGCACTGTCAAGTAAAAAACAAAAACGGACGGACGCTAAAATGCCGATCCGCCCCGCGCATATGCGGGCAACGCACCGCGCCCTCTGCCGGCGGATCGTTCCGCCATCTTTTAAAATTTTGGCCGCGCATTGAAATGCGCGGCCTTTTTTTAATTTGAAAGCTACGGACTGCCTCGGTCAATGCACGAGGGATCCGATCTGGGCATCCTCTGCGGCAAACAAAACCCGACAACTGCCATCGGTATTGCCCGAGGCGAGCAACATTCCGTTCGAATACTCGTTCCCGAATTTATGCGGACGCAGGTTGACGAGTACGATGATCTTTTTCCCGACCAAATCTTCCGGCTCATATTGATCGGCGATCGACGAAACGATCACGCGTTCCCCCACCCCGTCATGCAAAGTCAGCTTCATCAGCTTGTTCGTCTTGCGCATCGGTTTGGCCGAAAGCACCTTGCATACACGAATATCGCAGCGCTCAAAATCCGAAAGATCGATCCATTCGCGGAAGGCTGCCGGTTTTTCGACGTATCGATCTTCTGCCGGGGTCTCCGCCTGCACGGTCGCAGGCGTCTCCTCCGCTTCAGCCTGAACCGCATCCGGATCCTCGTTCTCAGGCAGCGAAAAATCCAACAGATGCAGATACCGCTCCGGCTCGACCGCGAACAAATACAGATATAGACGCGGTCCGCGCTCTCTGCCCAAAATCAACTGGTAAATGTCTTGAAAGAACTTGCTCTGCACCGCTTTCAGCGCGTTCTTGTCTTCCGCTTTATCGGGAAACACGCGCTTGGGGATGGCGTACAATTCTGCCTGCAACGAGTCGAGCGTATATCCGCCGCGCGCAATGTACTCTTTTAATTGCCGCACACACGCCCGTTCCTGCTCGTTCATTGTCCGATAATACGGCCAATTACGCTTAGACAAAATGACATATTCACTTTCGGGCGAGCATGTCTTTAACCAAAATTTTGCCTTGTCAAACAACTCGCGAAAATCCTTGACCTTGTAGGGCGTACCGATCTTCTCGAACAGTTTTTCCATCATTTCCGCGTTAAAATCCACCACGCTGCCCAGCTCAACCAACTGGCTCATCGGCACGGCAACCAACTTGCGGCCACCGATCATGCAGTCCTCGATGATGCGGCGAGTCGATTCGTCCGCCGTTCCGTCTTGGTACGCTTTCAACATCT
>CALVHT010000060.1 GCA_944328645.1 uncultured Clostridia bacterium | reverse complement strand
GAACGCATCGCGATCGAGCGAGAGGAAAAAGACCTGCAAATAATCAATGCGCCGCTGGATTTTTATGGCTTAAACTGTTACAACCGGGTGGTCGTCAGCGCGCGTCCGGACGTAAACGTGCGCAAGGTCATCGAACAGAACGGCGGCAATTTCCTGGAAAACGGAAGTGAGCTTTACGCAGATGCCATCTATGAGGCGCTTCGAGTTGCGCGCGACGATTATCAGGTTCATATCCCCATTTACATAACCGAAAACGGCGTTGGCTTTGAAAACGAGCGGGAAAAAGCGGGAAAGATCGCGGATTTGCAGCGAATCGAATACATAGAAAAATCCTTTGCATCCATCGCGCGGGCCAAGGCGGAAGGCTTTGACGTGCGCGGCTATTTCCTGTGGTCGTTGATGGATAATTTTGAATGGAATGCAGGATACGCGGTCAAATTTGGAATTTGTACGCGGGATCGAAAGAAAAAAGCAAGTGCGGATTTTTATAAAAAATGGATTTCCGAGCATCCGAATTTCTAAAGGATGTTAAAAATCAGTAAATTGACATCAAAATACAAATTGAGAAAGAAAAAGAATTCGGACTATAATAAAAATAGAAAGGAAGGGCAAAACCGGCCGTCCGAAAAAAATTTTCAAAGAAAGACATGCGCAAAAAACAGTATTTTTTGGGCAGCAAAAATTTTCAGCCGCTGTTTTTCGCTCGATAAAATTCAGGAGGTAAGGATGAAAACAAAGAGCAGAACGCTTCTTGCGCTCGTTGCGGCGCTGTTTCTCGTCTGTATACTTGCCGCGCTTACGGCGTGGACGGGAATTTCGGCCTCGGCCGAGGACGAAACGCCGATTCAGGTAACGGACGTGCAGTTGTTGCGAAACCAAGACAACGGGGCAAACCATTGGTTGGTCATCTATTTTGATAGAGCCGTCGTATCGCATACGACGCCGGGAAACGTAAATAACGAGGATGTTCGCAGCAAATTTTTGATCAACGGAACGTCGATCTACGAATACGAGGCGATCAACAAATTTTCGACCTCCTGTTATTACAACTATCCCGTCGGGCAAAATCTGATCCGGGTGAATCTTCCCGTCAACGCGTTTCCCCAGATATTTAACAGCGACCCCGAATCGGGAGAGACGCTGAACACGCAGATCGTGCTGCAAGCGGGACTGAAATTCGAAAACGGGGTCAGCGTGGAGGAAAACATCGTCATCGAATATTATGCGGCAGCCGATACATTCCTTTTGCCGGGCGAAGACATTTCGACGATCGCCACGAACATCGAGGCGGTGCATTATTATGTAAACGTCAAACATCTGCGCATTTATTTTGATGCGCCGGTGGGCGCGGCGACGACGACGACCGAGATCGCGCAGAACGCAATGGAAAAGATCTTGATCAACGGCGTTTCCGTCAAAAATCGCAATTTGGAGCTTTACATGGATCCGGCGGCCATCATCGGACCCTCTTCTACCGAAGGGAACTGGTTTGAATGGGTGGACGGCGAAGACGTGTGGGGCGGCGAGACCGGACATCTGACCTGCCGCTATATGGTCCGCATCAGCCTCTCTTCCTCGACGGGCAACTATAATCTCAAACATGACGGTACGGACGTCATCGAGTTTTTGCCCGGATTAAAGACGGCCAACGGCAAAGTCTTGCTCAACTCCGTCGTCTTTAAATTGACGGAAGACGGGTTTAATCGGGTCGGCTGGCTGGACAGCGTCGTGGACGAGCTGGACAGAGCACAGAATATCGTCGAAACAGAGTATTCCCTTTCCCGCGGCGAGAACGGTTGCGCCAATTTGTGCATCCTGCCGACCGGAGAATTCAGCCCGGTATCCTCCGAACAGTCGTTTACTTCTTCGGAAACGGCTCTGTACTTTTCGCGCATGGAAATGAACGGGCAGACCATTTCGTCGATCTTTGGCGTGAAGGCAAACGGATATGCGATCGAAGGGGGAAAATATGGGCTTCGTTTTGAGTTCCCTGCGGGCTTTGTAAAGTTTGACGGAACGGATACTTTTTCCCTGCTGGGCGGCTGTACTTTCCCGAACGGAAACGACTGCCGCGCGGAAACGGTCACCTTCGTCAACGCGCCGTTGACGGCCAAAGCATCGTACGATGCTTCTGCCGCAAAGACAACGATCGTCTTGACGATGCAGCGCGCCCCGGGCGGTGCGGGAGAGTATGCGACCCTGCAATGTGGCGGCGAAACGCTCTCCGTCGTAAGCGTGGCCGGCAACGAGATCACATTTGTCAAGGCGGGAAAACTTTCGGACGGAGATGTGTTGCACGTTCCGCAAGGGACATTGGATGCGAACGGTTATGCCGTAGCGCAGGACATGGATTATGTCTACAGCGCCAAAACCGGTTTGTTGATCTCGGATCGTCCGGCCGCCTATTTCTTGATCGATAAAGTCAATGCAGTCAAAAACCAAGACGGCGGGAAAAATAGTTGGGTCGTCGTCGATTTCCGCGATGAAGTGGTAAATTACAGCGGCTATCCCGTACAGATCACCGGGAACGAAGTGGAAAACTACGGCTATATCAAATTAAACGGCACGCCGGTCACACAGGCGCGGAACACGGCGGAAAACGCCGGGCTGAGCGTGTATTGGACGAGTGCGACGCAGTTGCAGATCGTGATCCCTTCGGGGAACGAATTGCTGGATTTCAGCCAGCCGCTGACCGTTCGCGTAGAGCCGCAGTTCCGTACCGCGCTGAACATAGGTTCGCAGGGCGTTTTTGAGCAGACATTGCAAGAATACAGCGAGCGAGACGGTATGTGGAAAGAAGTTTTCACCGAAAGCGGAAAATTGTTCGATACAAACATGGATCTGCAGGCAACGGGCGTTGGCGTATATACGGACGAGGGCGAAAATGTTTCCATCGCGATAAAGTTCAATCAAGACATTGCGTACGGATATTTCCCGCACGCCAACAGCACGGCTTCCTTTATGTCTAGCCTGTTGCAGCAATACTACACGCAGAACGAGATAAAGTACTTTGTGTACAATGGCTTAGGAGACAGCATCCGCGACAATATCTTGCTGGACGGCAAGAGCATTTGGGAGCGCATGGAGATTGAGGGCGGCGCGGTGATGAATCAGCGGATCATGGTCCATTACGGCACGGTCGGCACGATGACTATGCAAATATTCATCAATAAAAAGAGCCAAAGCGTCGATTTCATCGATACGACGCAGGCGCATACGCTCACGATCAAAGCGGGATTCCAGGTGCCGAACGGCGGAACGCTGGCAGAAGACGTCACGTTTACCTACAATCCGACGACAAAGACTTGGTCGTTGCAAGACGGGGGCGCCCAGGAGGGGATTCCCGTCGATGAGGGGCTCAGCGCCTATCCCATCGCGACAGGCGGATGCAAGAGCGCGATTTCCTGGTCGCTTGCGCCGATCGCAATCGTTTTGGTGGCGACGGCCGTGGTCTTGATGAAAAAAGGGAGAAACAGAGCATGAAAGCAGAAATTTTCAAAAAACTGGCGGCGAGCGGCCTGGCGCTGACGATGTTGTTGGGCAGTACGGCCTGTGCATCGACGGGAAATACGTACGAATACACCAAGGAGAGCGAAACGCTCTATTACACAAATTCGGACGATGCCGATCTGAATCTTTTCATGAACGATTTTTTCCATCGGAATATGCGTTATGACGAGGATAGTTTGGCCGGTTGGGGCGAGGATGCGGTGTTGGGCGCCGTAACGGGCGCCGGGTCCTATTTCGGAAAGGAATGGGAAGCGCTGGCTTTGACTTTCTTTGATTCCTCGGCGGACGTGTACAACACCGATCGATTGCAGACCGTTCGCGACTGGCTGACCGGTCAGCCGATCGATAAATTCGGATATGTATGGAACGGCGCCGACCGCTTTGAACCGGGCCGAAATACGGAACAAATGTTCAAGCAGGGCTGGCCGTTCCCCGATTATACCTGGAATACGGGCTCGCTGCCCGGCTGGGAGTTTAATGCGGACGGAGACAGCGAAAGCTGGACGAACAACGGCGCGGCATCGTCCGTCGCCAACGGTTTTTACTCCGCGAGTGCGGTCAATGCCGATTCTTTGGAATTTGTTTGGCCGGAGGATAAAGTCGTTTTATCCGACTTGACGCCCTTTGTGGAAGTAGACCTGAGCCTTTTGGATACGGCGACATATGGGCAGGAAGAGATGTCGGTCGGCGATATCCAGATATGGTTTAAAAACAGCACATCCGAAGAATGGTATATCGCCACGATGGCGGATTATTGCACGCGTCCGGCGGAAGAAATTTCTCCGAATTTCCGGCAGAATATGTATTTTGACATGTACAATCATCCGCAATGGGCCAATAAGACGATCACCGACGTAAAGTTGGTCATTCTTCCCAAAGAGGGCAAAAAGCTGAATGTGGATGCAAAAATGAATTTCTTCCGCCTGCAGTTCGATTCGCGGCAAGTCAACAATAACAGCATCCTGATCACGGGCACCAAAGCGCTGTATGAATATTCGCACGATACCGAATTTTTGGAGCAAATGCTGCCGAAGATCAAGCGCGCCGTCGAGTTCTATCTGACCAATCTTGGCGGTGAAACGGGCGTGATCTCGAATGATTTTTGCGTCGGGCATGAAATTCGTTTAGACGAACATGGTTCGCGGATTATGGGCTATGGCATCGGCGACGGATATTGGGATATGCTTTCTCTGCCCGCCGAAAATATTTACATCAACGTATACTTTTATAAAGCGGTGCGCGATGCCGCATGGTTGCTGGAAGCGGCGGAGGCGGAAGGCATCGGTTGCGACGATCCGACGATTGTGACCAACGCGGGGCTGGAGGTGTCCTGCGATGCGACGGCGGAAGAACTCAGCGCCCTTTTGAGCATCATCGAAACAAAATTTACCGAAACGTTCTGGAATGAGACGACGGGACGATTCCACGCCGGATATTCCAATGCGTACGGCTGTATCATCGACTACGGGTTTACTTACTTCAATTTGGAAGCGATCGTGGCCGGATTGGCCTCGCAAGAACAAGTCGAGAGCATCTATGCATGGCTGGACGGTGAGCGTACGGTAGAATCCCAGTCATACGCCTGCGCGAACGGAGCAACGCTCAACGTCACGGAAAAATCCACAGGCGACGATATCTATCTGTATCGATTTGCACCCCGTGCCAACACGGCAGACAACGATTCGGCCCATTACCTGTGGACGTGGACGCCGCGAAAATTCGGCAACCAATTGCAAAACGGCGGGGCGGCGCTCTTTATGTCCTATTACGACCTGATCGCGCGCGCAAAATACTTGGGGGTAGAAAATGCGGCCCAGCGCCTCAAAGAAATTCAAGATTGGTATTTAGAAGTACTCGACTACAATGAGACGGACGAAGGGGCGCGCGGCGGAGCCTATTTCTATTGGGATTATTACCAGGCGCTCGATATTGACGCGAACGATTGGATCATGGATGCGGGCAACTTGCTGGAGGGTTCGAACATGGGCACAGCCGGAGCGGGTCTGCTGGCGCTCGACTATGTGTTCCCCGAAACGGCTCTTTTCTGGCGCGCGATTCCCGAAATCTATTTCGGCATGAGTGTGTCCACCGACAACGTGTTGCAAATCAGCCCGAATCTGAGCGAAAATTTGACGTGGTATAAAAACGAGAACTTAAAATATTCCGATCTTTTGTATGATTTGACGGTAGGGAACGACTTTGTGCAGATCAACAACGTGCGCGGCACGCAGACGGATGAAACCATCTGCGTGACGTTCCAAAAGCCTGACGGGGCATTCCAGGTATATCTGAACGGAAAGGCGCTCGATGCGTCCGAATATAAGGTAAACGGTTCTACGATCGAAGTCACGGCCAAATTCTGTGCGTGCAAGATCGAAGTACGATAATCGGAGGGAAAAAATGAAAAAAATTACAGGTATTTTGCTGGTACTCATTCTCGCGCTGACGCTTAGCTTCGCGGCTTGTGCGCAGACCGATGACATCAACGAAGGGAACACCTACACCGAAGACGCGGTGACCATTGTTGTGGGCATCAAAGCGGATTCAACGGAAAAATCTTATCTGAGCGCATTTTCCAAAGCGTTCAATTTGGTCAACCAATCCATCAAAATTTCAGTGAGGACATTTGCCGATTACCAACAGGCGATGAATAATTACATCGCCACCGACAGCATGCCGGATATTGTTTGGTGCACAGGCGATTATCATGCGCCGTATTCGAGCACCGGTCACTACGAGGATTTGGCGCCGTATTTCGAAAGAGAAGGGATCGACCTGTCGCAATATTACCAAAGCAGCATCAATTCGGCTCGTTTGACCAGCGACAAGAACGCCGACAACTACGACTCGATCTGGTTCATGCCTCGCGACTATAACCGTCTGACCATTATGTACAACAAAGACATCTTCGACAAAGCAGGCATTGACTACCCGAGCGACGACTGGACATGGGACGATTTTATTCAAACCTGCAAGGTATTGCGCGAAAAAATGACCAACAATGAAAACGGCTTGAGCCAATACATGTATCCGGCCGACCTTTTGCTCAACGACAACGTCGGTATGTTTACGGCTTTGACGGCGGAAGGCGGCAGCATCGTCGATCAAGACGGAAATTCCAACATCGCAAGCGAGGAAACGCAACTGGCGTACGAGGCGCTCCGCGGCTATGTCAAAGAGGGGCTGTTCCTCGATCCGACGAAAAGTGCGAGCGTATCCTTTGAGCGCAACACCATTGCAATGAATGCATGCGTGCGGCCGGTTCTTCCCGGATACATCAACGACGTCAATTTGGACTTTGCGGCTTACCCGTTGAGCGAAACGACGCAGGTCGGCGCCGGGTGTTCGGGCTATGCGATTTCATCCACGAGCGAACACAAAGAAGAGGCCTGGGAATTTATCAAGTTTATCGGGTCCGAAGAGGGGCAGCGCGCTTTTGCGACGATCGCCGGCTGCGTGCCCGTGCTCAGATCCGTCGCCGAAGACGAGAGCTCCTCGTGGCGCAGGTTTACGGGGATCACAGGCGCCGAGTTGAATCACGCGGCGTTTATTGCAGACTCGGATCGAGACCTGTATCTGAACGTGTTTGACCGCAAAGATCCCCGCCTTTCCACGACGCTTCTGGGTTATATGCAAGATTGTTCGTACGCCTGCCTGCATGAAAGTTATAACGGACGGGGCAGCATAGCCGGGGCGACGAGCTACTATCAGGACCAGATCAACAACGCGGCGTTTATCGGATAGAGGTGGTGAAAAACATGCAGCCGTCATTGAAAAAGAAAGGGTTGTTCAAAAGCGGCGCTTGGATCGGATATGTCTTGATAGCGCCCTGTATGATCGGAATATTGATTTTCAACTTTATTCCGATGGGAATATCCTTGTTTTACAGTTTTTCCACTTACGACATTATTCATCCGCCGCGCAATTTCGGCGTCCATAACTATACGAATGTCTTTACGAATGTAATTCTGCGCGATAAATTTTTCAAGTCCATTCTCCATACGGGCGAATATCTTCTGTTCAGCATCGCGATCGGTTTGTTTCTTTCCTTTTTGTTGGCGCTGTTCCTCAACCAAAAGTTGAAAGGAATGGCGGCATACAGGGTCGTATATTACTTGCCGAACCTGTTGCCGCCCGTCTGCTCGGCGATCGTATGGGCGGATATTACCGATCCGCTGTATGGCTTGGGGAATGCGGTCCTGCAGTGGTTCGGGTTGCCGAATTATTCTTTTTACGCCGATCCGTCCACGGCCATGCCGACATTTTTGATCATGAGCCTTTGGGGGCTGGGCAGCGGGCTGATGCTCTGGATCGCGCAATTTCAAAATATTCCGGACGCGCTCTATGAAGCGGCTGAACTGGAAGGGGCAAACGCGTTCGTCAAGTGTGTGAAGATCACGGTGCCCATGAGCACGCCCACGATCTTTTATACGCTGATCAACAGTATCATCGCGGGGTTGCAGGTGTTCGGGCCTTATCTGATCACGGGTGCCGGGCCGGACGATTCGCTCTTGTTCTTCGTGACGAACATCTACATCAACCACCGCCAATTCAACATGGGACTGGCATGTGCGCTTAGCTGGATGCTGTTTGTTGCCATCGCGCTGTTGACTTTGTTGCTGTTTCGCAAAAGCAAGTGGGTATTTTACGGGGAGGATATGTAATGGATGCAGTCAATTTACGCAGGCATCGCGCGCATAAGATCCTTCGTCGTGCAATCGTGATCATTCGCCATTTCATTCTCTGTTTGCTGGCGCTGTTCTTTTTGTTGCCCATCCTCGTTTTGTTCACCCGCTCGGTTATGGATCCGTCCGAGATCTATGCGGTGCCGACCCATCTGTTTCCGTCGCGCTTGAATTTTTCGGGATACACGCAGGCATTTGACGCACAGATTTTGAGTTATCTGCTCAATACGATCATTGTGGTGGGCGTAAATACAGTATTTGTGCCGCTGACCTGTTTAATGTGCGGATACGGATTTGCAAAAGTGCGCTTTCCGGGGCGCGGGCTGTGTTTCTCGCTGTTGTTGAGCACGATCATGATCCCGGGTATCGCCATGCAGATCCCGCTCTATATCGTTTATTACCATTTGGGATTGACAGACTCGCTTTGGCCGCTGATGATCACGGCATTTTTCGGCGGCGGGGCAATGAGCATATTTTTTATGCGGCAATACTTGAAGGGCATCCCGGACTCCATTTTGGAGGCTGCGCGGGTTGACGGTGCCAATGCATTTGTCATCATGTTCCGCATCATGCTGCCTTTGGCGCGCCCGGTTGTGGTGTTGACGGCGGTAAACGTATTTATTGGTCAATACAACGATTACGGCACGGCGCTCATCTACATATGGAACGAAAAATACTACACGTTGGCCGTCGGTTTGTATTATAAGTATCTTGCTCCGGGAGCGGAAAGCATCGACGTGAACGTACAATATGCCGCGGGCGTGTTGGTCATGCTCCCGATGGTCGTCATCTTTGCGCTTTTCCAAAAACAGTTGATCAACGGCATTGTCACGAGCGGAATGAAATTATAGGCAGGATATTTATGAAAGAGCAAGGCAGCAAGTGGATCGGCTTTTGTACGGATCCGGCATACGACGAAAGAGAAAAAGACCAAAAATACGGCGCGCCGGCCATGTATGTTTTCAAAAAGTTTTACATCGACAAGGGGGTCCGGCAAGCCGTATTGGAATGCAGTGCGCTGGGCGTCTATGCGGCTTATGTCAACGGCAGTGCGGTCGGCGGATTTCTCGAACCAGGATTTACCGACTACAATCAGCGCATCTACAGCCGGAAATACGACGTAACCTCCCTTTTGCTCGGCGGGGCGAATGCTCTCGGCGCCTGCGTGGGCGACGGTTGGTACACAGGCAATGTCGCGATGGTTCGCCGCCAGCAATTCGGAAAATACCCGCTGCGCTTTTGGGCGCGGCTGGAGATCCTTTATCGCGACGGGGAAACCAAGACGATCGTTACCGACACAACGTGGCAGGGCTGTACGGGAGCTGTACGTGAAAACGACATTCTCAACGGGGAAACGCGCGACTTTCGCTTGCCACACAACCGTATTTTTACGGCGGATTACCCCGAGGGTTGCGCGGTCACGGAGACGGATTTTTCCGTTGTTCCGCAGGAGAGTGATTTTGAGGGCGTGCAGCTTTGCGAACGCTGCCCGGCGACGTATTTGCGCCGAGACAAGCAGAGCGCCTTGAT
>CALVHT010000059.1 GCA_944328645.1 uncultured Clostridia bacterium | reverse complement strand
GGCAAGCGCGAGATTTACCAGCAGTTTATCAACGCGCAGCACGACATGTACCATACGCCGGACATGAATCGCTGGCTGCGCTATCCCGCGTATGTATTGGATATCGAAGAGATCTACGACAACAGCGCGACCAAAGAGGGCTTCGGCACGCAACTGGAATACCCCATGCCCAAAGAATAATTTTGTGCATCGCACGGCAGGGCGCATAGATGCCTATGCGCCCCGCCGAACCATTCGGAAAAGGTTATTATGAAGAGTTTGACCAAAAAAATTACAGCGCTCGCGTTGGGCGTGTTGCTGTTGAGCGGCACGCTGCTTTCGGCGGGATGCGCCACATCCATCGCCGAACGACGAACGGACACCAGTTCTACGCTGTATGTCGGATATGTCTCGTCGGCGTTTCCTACATCGTTTTTTCCGTGGCAGTCGCGCGACGGGATCGCCCCCACGGTCTCGAGCATGATCTACAATACGCTGTTCAGCTTTGACGAGGAAACGGGAGAATACCTTCCTGCCATCGCCCAAGAATGGTGCTATGTCGATAAGCAGGGGAATCCGCTCGTCGACGAAAACGGGGAGATCGATTATCAAAAGGTGGAAGACTATTATGCGGGAAACGACACTTCCTACATGGTAGTCCGCGTAAAACTGTTCGACGATGCGACTTGGAGCGACGGCGAGCCGGTGACCGTCGAGGACGTCTATTATACCTTTGACGTCGCAACGGACAATGCGCTGTCCGGCCATGCGGGCGCGCTCGCGTGGACGGGAGATTTGCAGCACACCTCTGCAAGCGGCGTGTTGCAGCAACAGGGGATGTTTACCTATGCTCACGACGAGTGGGGCAGGTACCCTTATGCCGAAGATGAACACGATACGGTCATATATCTGCACGTCAACAAGGTACTCGGCGCCGTGGCGACCCTCTTTACGTCCATCCTCATCTTGCCCGAGCATATCTGGAAACCGCTGGTGGATGCGGATCACCAACTCAACAATCAAAATCCGACGGAAGAATTTACCGAGCAGTACGAAAATCCGGTCGGATGCGGCGCATGGACTTTAAATACGCAGCAGTCAAGCTCGCAGATGATCGTTTTGGAAAACCGAGGAACAGACTATCATTTGAAAGACAAAGAGGATCCTTCTCAACCTTTATATAAGGTTCAAACCATCAAGTTCATGTTGTATATGGAACAAAATACCGCCATCTATGCCTTGTTGAAGGGATATGTGGATATGCTGGACGTGAGCATGAGTTCCAATTACAAAAATCTATTTGAACAAGAGGAAGACATCCAAATGCTGGAAGTGGACGGCACTTCCATTTCGACGCTGGTCATGAACGTCAATCCCAAACCGGAATACGACACGCCCATGCGCACGGTTTTGAAGAATTCGGAAGTTCGTCGCGCCATTGCTTTGGCTGTCAACCAGGAAGATATCATTGCCTCCGTCCTCAACGGTGCAGGCAAACCGGCATCGGCGGGATTGATGCTGGAAAGCCAAAGCGAATTGTACAGCGAAGAGGCGAACATTCTGTCCGGAGAATATACGGCGCGGGTGGCGGAGGCAAACGAGATCCTCGATCGCCTATATCCCGAAAAAGACAAGGAAGGGTATCGCCTGGCAGACGGCGCTCGTTTGCGGTTTGAAATTTTGGCAAACCCCGCCGAATTGGAATTGGTCTCGTATCTGCAGCGGCAGATGCAGCAGATCGGCGTCGAGGTGGAGTACAAAGCGGAAGGTTCCATGGCGGAGGACACCTATTTATTTGACGGCAATTTCGACATGACATTCCAGGCGGCCATCTTCAACGTATCCAATGTGGACGTAATGTACCGTTCGCACTTCGAACAGGTAGACAGCCGCTCTTCCAACTACGGTCGTCTGATGGACGAAACGCTCAACGCCACTATTGCGGCGATGCGTACCTCGCTCAATCTCGATACGAAATATGCGTTGACCAAAGAGATTCAAAAGCTGATCGCGGAGGAATATTACAAGGTGCCGATCTATTCGAGCAACGTCATTTCGGTGGCAAGGACAGACCGTTTCCGCGGCTATGTTGCGAGTGCGGGCGAAACGGCGTTCAATACGGATACGCTGGAAGTTTTGGAAAAGGTGGTATAACAAATGAAAGCATCGTATGTAATCAAGCGCATTTTATTGACGGTGTTCATTTTCTTTGTCGTCGTCACGCTCTGCTTTTTTATCCCGCGCATCGGCGTCACCGATCCCGCCTCGCGGTATTATCCCGTGCAGTCGGCCGGGATGTCCGACGATGTATACGAGGCGATTAAAGAGCAGGTTCGCATTCAGTACGGTTTGAACGGTTCCACATGGGAGCAGTACATTACCTATTTAGGAAAACTGTTTTCGGGTGATTTGGGCAACTCCTATCAGTCCGGTACGCCGAAGGTGATCGACTTGATCGCGGATCGTCTGCCCTGGACTTTGGTGCTGTCCGTATCCAACCTGCTCATTTCGCTGGTCATCGGGATCATCATCGGCACAATGGCGGCATGGAAGCGCGGCCGATGGCAAGATCGCGCGCTGCTCAACGCTTCCACGTTTACCACGGCGTTGCCGGCGTTCTTCATCGCGCTTATCCTTTCCTTCTATTTAGGCTTCGAATGGGAGATCTTTCCGGCTTATACCGACCAAAACATGGTCCCGAATTTCGATTGGAGCTGGAAAGCGATCTCGACGGTGGCATACAATGCCGCTCTGCCCGTGTTTGCCATGGCGATCGGCGGGATCGTGTCGTATGGGCAGTCGACGCGCAACAGCGTGATTGCCGTCTCGGGAGACGAATTTATCCTTACGGCCAAATCCAAGGGGTTGTCGAACAATCGGGTGATCTATGGGCATACGCTGCGCAACGCGCTGTTGCCCATCGTTACGCAGTTCGGCATGAACGTGAGCGGTTTGATCGGAGGCTCTGTCGTCATCGAGCAGATCTTCAACTGGAATGGCATGGGCACCCTTTTCTTGACGGCGAACAGCAACAATGATTATCCGCTGATGATGGGGATCATGATCTTTATGTCGGCGTTTGCGCTCGTTGCCAATTTATTGACAGACTTTGTTTATTGTCTGCTGGATCCGCGCGTCACGTTGGGAGGCAGATGATGAAAAAGGTACTCATGCGGATCGGTTGCATCCTGATGCAGATCCTGTATGCGATCGGTCGGTTTTTCAAAAAACTTTGGAAGCACAAACAGGGACGGGTCGGCCTGATCATCGTCGGTTTCTTGGCGATTTTGGCCATCTTCGCGCCGTTGATCGCGCCGTATGATCCGTACGACGTCACGCAGCGCGCGGCCAAGGGGCTGTTGCCTTCGTGGGAGCATTTGTTGGGCACGACCATCACCACCGGGCAAGATATTTTTTCCATGCTCATTTACGGAACGCGCTCCAGCCTGAGCATCGGCCTGATCACGGGGATCGTCATCGCGATCTTAGGCTCGCTGCTCGGCATTGCGGCAGGGTATCTCGGCGGATGGGTCGATACGGTCATCATGCGTATCGTTGACGTGTTGCTCGTGATTCCGACGTTGCCGCTCGTCATCGTCATGACCAACGTGCTGGGAACGAGTTATGCCGTGATCGTCATAGTTTTTGCCGCTTTCGGCTGGACCGGCTTGGCGCGCGTGATCCGTTCGCAGGTCATGCTCATCAAAAATGCCAATTATGTCAAGGCGGCGGAACTGGCCGGGGCGAGCAAGTGGTATATCATGTGGCGGCATATTTTGCCGGCTGTCTCCAACCTGCTCATCATGAGCACGGCGCTCACCAGTGCCGGCATCATGGTCGCAGAGGCAGGCCTGAGCTTTTTGGGATTGGGCAATCCCGAGGCGATCAGCTGGGGCAAAATGTTGGCGGATGCGCAGAGCAGCGGCGCCATGCTGTTCGGACACTGGTGGAGCATCCTTGCGCCCGGCGTCGGGATTTTCTTGTCCGTCTACTCCTTTATGCGCATCGGGCTTGCGCTGGAAGAGATCCTCAATCCGCGCATGCGCAAGGGCAGCAATATGATCAAGGTGTTCAAGCACCTCAACAATACCTATTTGGATGAAGTGTTTGCCTCGATGGACGACGATAGTAAACGGAGGGGCGAATACCAGCCGCCTGCGGCGAACTTAGCCGAGGTTGCGGTAACGGATGCCGCTGAAACGAAACCGCAGGATCCGAATGCGGGGCCCGCGGCGGATACCACCTCCGAAAATTTTGAGCCTGCGGAAAAAGAGACGGGGGAAACGGCATGAAAGCGTTGGACGTAAAGAATTTAAAAGTGATCTTCCCCGTAGAAGGCGGGGTGGTTCGTGCCGTGGAGGGCATTGATATCGAGATCGAGCAGGGACAATGTGCGGCCATCGTCGGCGAGTCGGGGTGCGGCAAGAGCGTCACGTCGCTTGCGGTCATGAAATTGCTCTCGACGCCGCCGGCAGTCGTCCGCGTAGACAAGCTGGAGTTGGGAGGCGTCGATATCCGAGATCTGAGCGACAAGCAGATGCAGAAGGTACGCGGCAAGGACGTGGCCATGATCTTTCAAGACGCGCTCACGGCGCTGAATCCTGTCATGTCTGTCGGAAAGCAGATCGATGAAATTTTTTTGGCGCACGGCAAAGAAAATTTCTTAGACGAGTCCGGTTCCTGTCCCAACAAATTTCAGCGAAAAAAGGAGGCGAAACGGCGCACCATCCAGGCGCTGAAATTGGTCGGCATCAGTGACGCGGAGCTGCGCTACAAGGCATACCCGCACCAACTTTCGGGCGGCATGCGGCAGCGTGTCCTGATCGCTATGGCATTTGCCAGCAATCCTTCGCTGATCATTGCAGACGAACCGACCACCGCGCTGGATGTAACCATTCAGGCGCAGGTGCTGGATATTTTAAAAGACCTGCAAAAGAAGCAAAATACCTCTCTCATGCTGATCACGCATGACCTTTCCATCGTCATGAATATGGCGGACGAGATTTATGTCATGTATTGCGGCAAGATCGTCGAGCGGGCAAAAACGAAGGATCTGTTCCACAAGCCGCTGCATCCGTACACGCACGGTCTGCTCGGATCGATCGCACGCATTGACGACGAGTGCAAGCGATTCGTACAGATCCCTTCCTCGTTGCCCAGCCCCATGCACAAGCCGAGCGGCTGTTACTTCCATCCCCGTTGTGCCTATGCCACAGAGCGCTGTCAGACAGAGATGCCTCCGTTGGAGACGCTGGAGGGCGGACGCTGTGTACGATGTTGGAATTATAAGGAGATTCGCTATGACAAACAGTGAAAGACGACCTCTTTTAATACTGGAGAACGTCAGCGTCTCCTTTCCCGTGAAAAAAGATTTTCCGTTTCAAAAAAGCCGTTTTGTGCGCGCCGTCACGGATGTCTCTCTCGAAATTTATCCCGGCGAAACGTTCGGGGTAGTCGGAGAGTCCGGATGCGGCAAAAGTACGCTGGCGAACACAACGCTGGGCATGCAGCGCGTCAATTCAGGCAAGATCTATTTTGACGGGCAGGAGTTGACGGCCATGACGCCCCAGCAGCTCAAACAGGCTCGCCGCAGCATGCAAATGATTTTCCAAGATCCTTTTTCTTCGCTCAATCCGCGTTTCAGCGTGTTCGATTTGGTTGCCGAGCCTTTGCGCATTCAAGGCGGATATACGTATGCTCAGCAGCGTGCGGAGGTCGCGGCCATGTTGCACGAAGTCGGATTGTCAGAAGGGGATCTGGATCGCTACCCGTCCGACTTTTCGGGTGGGCAGAAACAGCGCATCGGCATTGCCCGCGCGCTCATTTTAAAGCCGCAGTATTTGGTCTGCGACGAGCCGGTTTCGGCGTTGGATGTATCCGTGCATGCCCAGATTTTAAATCTTTTGATGGACCTGCAGGAAAAATATCACATCACGTATCTGTTCATTTCGCATAACCTTGCCGTCGTCAAGCGCGTGTGCGACCGGGTGGTCGTCATGTATTTGGGAAAGGTAATGGAATACGGCAGCGTGGATAAGATCTTTCGCAATCCCGCCCATCCGTATACGCAGGCGCTGATGAATGCCATCTTTGACACGGACATCGACTGTACGCGCGAACGCAAACGATTGCAAGGCGAAGTTCCCAGTCCCATTAATCCGCCGCCGGGATGTCGATTCTGCGGCCGATGCCCCGAAGAACAGCCCGGTTGCAGTCAAGGGGAGCCGCCGTTGGTCGAAGTCGAAGCGGATCATTACGCCGCCTGCTTTTTGCATGCGGCACGACGGAGCGAATAAGTGGTCAGAAAACAATATTTGGTGCTGATCGCGGCATTTGTTTGGTTTGCGGCTGGGGTGAACATCCTGCGCATCGGCCTCGAGGCGAGCTTCGCCGTGCGTTGGGAATGGTGGATGATCCTCTCCGCGGCGGCCGTTTTCGTGCTGTTTGGCGGTATGTTTTTTCGCATCGTGGGAAAACATATTCGCCGTATATACGGGTACGACGGGACGCGCAAGCATCTTGTTTTCAAATTTTTTGACATCAAAGCCTATATTTTGATGGCGGTCATGATGACCGGGGGAATCCTGATGCGTACATTCCATTGGATTCCTGACCGTTGCTGCGCCATGTTCTATACAGGCTTGGGGAGCGGCCTCGCCTGTGCGGGGGGCTTGTTCGGTATTAAATTTATGCAAAATTATTTGCGGGAGAGAAAAATGACCATGGACCGCGGCTTATATCAAAACTATTGTAAAATTCTCCAAGAGGAGCTTCGCCCCGCGATGGGCTGTACCGAACCGATCGCTGTTGCCTATGCGTCGGCTGTGGCCCGCGATTTGCTCGGCCGCGCGCCGCAAGAAGCGCTCGTGGCGGTCAGTGGCAATATTTTGAAAAATGTCAAGAGTGTCGTCGTTCCGCATACCGGCGGCCTGCGCGGCATAGCCGCCGCCGTCTGTGCGGGCGTGGTGGCGGGGATCGCCGAAAAACAATTAGAAGTGATCTCTTCGGTGACCGACGCGCAGTTGCAGGCCATCCGCGAGCGGTTGGAATGCATGCCCGTTCGGGTCGAATTGGCGGACACGCCGCACATTTTCGACATTCATGTCACATTGCGGGCGGAAGGGCATTCCGCGTCGGTGCGCATACTCGATCATCATACAAACATCGTGTGCGAGGAAGTAGACGGCAAGGTGCTTTTGCAAAAGGAATGCGATGCCGTCTTGCAAGGAGAAATGACCGATCGGAATTGCTTGACGGTCGAGAATATCGTACGGTTCGCAAACGAGGTGTCGCTGGAAGACATAAAGCCCATTCTTTCGCGCCAGGTGGAGTATAATATGGCGATCGCGGAGGAGGGGTTGCGTTGTCCGTACGGAGCAAATATCGGCAAAGTACTCATGCATCGTGCGGAGAAGGATATACGCACCAAGGCGTGCGCCTATGCGGCTGCCGGCTCCGATGCGCGCATGAACGGTTGCGAAAAACCCGTCGTCATCGTCTCGGGAAGCGGAAATCAGGGATTAACAGCGTCCGTCCCCGTCATCGTCTATGCGCGCGGATTGGGCAAGAGCGAGGAGGAGATGTATCGCGCACTTGCTCTGTCTGATTTAGTTACCATTCATTTAAAGACGGGCATCGGCACGTTGTCCGCCTATTGCGGCGCAGTCTCCGCGGGCGTTGGCGCCGGGGCCGGCATCGCCTATCTTTGCGGCGGCGGGTTCAAAGAAATTGCACATACCATCGTCAATGCGGTGGCCATCGTTTCCGGTATTATCTGTGATGGAGCCAAGGCTTCCTGCGCGGCGAAGATTGCGCAGGCGGTGGATGCCGGGATTCTCGGATATGAAATGTATCAGGAAGGGAACCAGTTTTACGGGGGAGACGGCATCGTGACAAAGGGCGTAGAAAACACCATCAAGGTCGTGGGGCGTTTGGCGCATGACGGCATGGCGCAGACAGACAAAGAGATCATAGACATCATGCTGCATTGCAAATGATCGAGGCGCGAGGCAATTTCGGGCGATAAAACACGGTCAGATTTGAGCGATTTTGTTTCAAGAGAGCGGCGTTCCGTCAAGGGACGCCGCTTTACTTGAACGTTGGGGTAAAAGCGTGCGATAAACTCGAGCGGGTGAATGCGCTTTTTCTTCCGAGCTGCGAACTCTTCTTTAAGATGTAAAGTTAATTTAAAAAAAATTTGCAAAATTTGATGCGTTCGAAAGTTTTTTGTGTTATAATCTAAAAAAGAAACTATCCTAGGAGTGCGCGAATGGACGAATTTCTCCGGCCCAAAGAGGTTCAAAGATATTCCGAAACCTATCGTTCACGCGAATATAATCGTGCGGAAGAGGACTTCAATACGGCAGAATTGTTGCGTTCGTCCGAATATTACGATAATTCTGGCAATAAGAAGGTCTCCAAACGATCGACCAAGCGCAGGCCGGATCTCCGCAAAATATTGTTGGCGAATCTCATCGTTCCGGTTGTCGGCACGGTAGCGGGTGCGGTCGTCATCGTTGCGGCCGTCGTGGCGATGGCGGTCATTCAAATCTCTGTTTTGGCTTTTTCTGCTACGGCAAACAGCCTGGATTTTGATCTTCAGATCGAAAATGCGGACGAAACACGTCTGATTGCCAGTCTGCAAAGCGAAGAAGAGTTGTACCAGATTTCGTTTTCCGCGGAAGATTCGTTGGCGAGCATCCGTTTTGAGGCGCTGATGCCGGATACGGAATATCGCTTGGAAATTCACGACGAAGACGAAAATTCATATTATTCCGAAGTATATCGGACAAAGAGCCTGCTGGAACAAATCTCCCTACAGAGTACGGAGATGTCCGTCCAATTGTCCTTTTCCGTTCGCAATTATGATGCGCAAAAGCTGTTTGTTACGTTGCGAAATAAAGAAGACGCAGCCATAAAGACGTTGGAATTTATCGGGAACGGCGATTTTGTTGCAAAATTCGAAGACCTTGTACCCGGTATGCAATATCATTTGGATATAACGAATGCTTCGGGAGCTGTGTATTATACGCAGGCGGTACAGACGGTTTCGGCGCAGAATCTGACTTATTCGATCGTGTATAGGACGGCAAGCCGGATGTGTCTGCTCTTTGAAGCAGCCGAATTGCCGGACTATCCGTTGGATGTATATCGCAACGGCGAGAAGATTGAGGCGAAGCTGGAAGCCGGATCGCCCGAATTATTTGTGGATGGCTTACTCTCCGAGCAGAGCAACAATTTACAAGTCCGAGATCCGCAGACGGGTGAACTGCGGTTCTGGGAATCGTTTGCTCCGGTACAGATCGATGCCGTGGTGGACGGGTATGAGGTCACCGAGATCCGGCTTTCGGTGAACTTAGCGCTGATGATACCGGAAGGAAGCGTTCGTGTGACGCTGTACGAAGAGGAAAGCGTCGTGGGCGAGCAGAGCTATGCGTCGAGCGGTACGTTTACGGCGCAGTTTGACGAACTGACGCCCGAAACAGAGTATCGATTGGAGATCCGCGACGAGGTCGGGCAGCTGCACTACACGCAGACCGTGCAGACGCTGGCGGTAGACAGCCTGTCGTATGAAATAAAGTACATGACCGGGAGCCAGGTGTGCCTGGTATTTGAAGCAGCCGAATTGCCGGACTATCCGTTGGATGTATATTGCAACGGCGAGGCGATCGCCGCGCAGTTGGAAGCGAGCGAACCGGAGCTGATCGTGGGCGGTCTGTCTGTGGGGCAAAGCAACGACATTCGCATTCGCGACCCGCAGACGGGCGCATTGCGGCTGTTGGAAGATTTTCTCACGCCGTCGATCGACGCGTTGGTGGACGGGTATGAGGTCACCGAGATCCGGCTTTCGGTGAACTTAGCGCTGATGATACCGGAAGGAAGCGTTCGT
>CALVHT010000058.1 GCA_944328645.1 uncultured Clostridia bacterium | reverse complement strand
CGAAGCCGTGCAAGCGATCAATGCGGAAGCGCAGGGCGTTTCGGTGGCGGAAGTGTACGGCGTGGCGACGTTTTATGCACAGTTCTCGCTCTATCCGAAGGGGCAGTACAAGATCGGCGTATGCCTGGGTACGGCGTGCTACGTGAAAGGTTCGGGCGATGTCTATAAAAAATTGTGCGATACGCTCAAGATCGAGGGGGGACAATGTACCGACGATCTGAAATTCTCGTTGGATGCGACCCGTTGCATCGGTTGCTGCGGACTGGCGCCCGTGATGACCGTCAATGACGACGTATACGGCAAAGTAACGCCCGAAGAGATCGAGGGCATCCTCGCCAAATACAACTGATATGCGCGAATTGGCCCTCAACGTGTTGGACATTACCGAAAATTCTTTGCGGGCGGGCGCGAAGCTGGTCCGCATCGCACTGAATATCCGCTTTGCGGAAGATCGGTTTTCCATCGACATCGAGGATGACGGCTGCGGCATGGACGAAGAAATGCTTGCGCGCGTGACCGATCCGTTCACCACGACGCGCACGACGCGCAAGGTCGGCATGGGGTTGCCGCTCTTTCGCTACTCGGCCGAGAGCGCCGGCGGCAGTTTTTCCATCCAGTCGCAGAAGGGAAAGGGGACGCGTGTGCATGCGGAATACTGCATCGGGCACATTGACCGTATCCCGCTCGGTGACTTCGGCGGCGTCGTTTTGCAGCTGATCACGATGAATCCAGCCGTGGATTTTTGTGTCGAAGTGCGCAGCGAAGAGGGGGAAGGATTGCTGGATACGCGGCAGTTCCGCGAAATATTGGGAGACGTGCCATTTACCGAACCGGAGGTGCGCGCGTTTCTGCGGGAATATATTCAAGAAAATTTAGTCAGCATTTACGGAGGTAGGTTATGAAAAGTTTGGAAGAACTCCGAGCCCTGCGCGAAAAGATGAAATCGCAGACGGACAACCGCAGTGTGGCGGGGTCGGACGAAACGGTCATTAAAGTGGGAATGGCGACCTGCGGCATCGCAGCGGGAGCGCGCCCCGTGTTGGACGCGTTGCTGGATGAGGCGGGCAAGCGCCATTTACATAATGTCAGCATTTCGCAGACGGGTTGCATCGGTATGTGCCGCCTGGAGCCCATCGTCGAGGTTTTCCGAGACGGGCAAAAATACACATATGTACACATGACAGCCGAAAAAGCCCGCCGTGTCATCGTCGAACACGTCGTCAACGGCAACGTCTGTGCCGAATACCTGGTCGGCGAGAATTAAGGGCGGAGGAGACAAGAGCACATGTTCAGATCACACATTCTCGTTTGCGGCGGCACGGGCTGTACGTCGGGTAATTCCATTAAAGTTTACGAGGCGCTCGTACACCGCATCTATAAGGAAGGGTTGGATAAGGAAGTGCACGTGACCCAGACGGGCTGCTTCGGACTCTGTGCGCTGGGGCCGATCATGATCGTCTATCCCGAAGGCGCATTTTATTCGCAGGTCAAGGTGGAGGACGTTGACGAGATCATCGACGAACACATCATCAAGGGCCGCATCGTGACCCGCTTGCTTTACAAAGAGACGGTTGCCGAAGACGGCAGCATCAAGGCGCTCAACGATACCAATTTTTATAAAAAACAACATCGCGTGGCGTTGCGCAACTGCGGCGTCATCAACCCTGAAAAGATTGAAGAATACATTGCCTATGACGGGTATGAAGCACTGGGAAAAGTGTTGACGGAAATGACGCCGCAAGACGTCATCGACGTGATCTCGCGTTCCGGCCTGCGCGGCCGCGGCGGCGCGGGCTTCCCCACCGGGCGCAAGTGGCAGTTTGCGAAAAATTCGGTCGGCGACAAAAAATACGTCTGCTGCAACGCAGACGAGGGAGACCCCGGCGCGTTTATGGACCGCTCCATTTTGGAGGGCGATCCGCATGCGGTCATCGAGGCGATGGCGATCGCGGCGTATGCGATCGGCTCCGATCAAGGGTACATCTATGTGCGCGCGGAGTATCCCATCGCGGTACAGCGTCTGACCATCGCAATTCAGCAGGCGCGCGAATACGGTCTGCTCGGAAAAAATATCTTCGGCACCGACTTTAACTTTGACCTCGATATCCGGCTCGGCGCGGGGGCGTTTGTTTGCGGCGAAGAGACCGCCTTGATGACTTCGATCGAGGGCCATCGCGGCGAGCCGCGGCCGCGGCCTCCGTTCCCGGCGGTCAAGGGTCTGTTCGGCAAACCGACCATTCTCAACAACGTGGAAACGTATGCCAACGTACCGCAGATCATCTTGAAAGGCGCGGATTGGTTCGCTTCGATGGGTACCGAAAAGAGCCGCGGCACGAAGGTATTTGCGTTGGGCGGTAAGATCCACAACACCGGCTTGGTCGAGATCCCCATGGGCACCACGATGCGCGAGATCATCTATGACATCGGCGGCGGCTGCCCCAACGGAAAGAAATTTAAGGCGGCGCAGACGGGCGGTCCTTCGGGCGGATGCATCCCCGCGCACTTGATCGATACGCCCATCGATTACGACAACCTGATCGCCATTGGATCGATGATGGGATCGGGCGGTCTCATCGTCATGGACGAAGACAACTGTATGGTCGATATTGCCAAATTCTTCCTGGAATTTACCGTTGACGAGAGCTGCGGCAAGTGTACGGCCTGCCGGATCGGGACCAAACGCCTGTACGAAATGCTGTGCAAGGTGACGGACGGCACTGCCACGCTGGAAGATTTGGACAAAATGGAAGAGCTTTGCTATTATATCAAAGAAAATTCTCTGTGCGGCTTGGGCCAAACGGCACCCAACCCCGTACTCTCCACGCTGCATTATTTCCGTGACGAATACGAGGCACATGTGCGCGACAAGCGCTGCCCCGCCGGGGTGTGCAAGAAGCTGTTGCGCTACCAGGTGGTGGCAGACAAATGCAAGGGTTGCACGCTGTGCGCGCGCAACTGTCCGGTCGGCGCGATCACGGGTACGGTCAAGGAGCCGCACGTCATCGATCCCGAGAAGTGCATCAAGTGCGGCGTCTGTATGGAAAAATGCCGCTTCGGCGCCATCATCAAGGCATAACGGGGAGGTCAATCGATTATGGTACATCTGAAAATAAACAATGTTCCCGTAGAGGTTGCGGAAGGCAGCACCATTTTGGAAGCAGCCAAAGCCGCGGGCATCAACATCCCGACCCTCTGCTATTTGAAAGAGATCAACGAGATCGGCGCCTGCCGCGTCTGCGTGGTCGAAGTAAAGGGCGCGCGCAGCCTTGTCGCCGCCTGTGTCTATCCGGTCAACGAGGGGATGGAGGTGTTCACCAATACCGAAAAGGTGCGCAAATCCCGCAAGACGACGCTCGAACTGCTGTTGTCGGACCATAAAAAGGCATGTCTTTCCTGCGTCCGTTCCACCAACTGCGAATTGCAAAAACTTTCCAACGAGTACGGCTGCGACGAAAATCGTTTTCGCGGCGCGCGCACCGAGTGCGAGCAGGATCATTCGACCGGCTATTTGGTGCGCGACAACGAAAAATGTATTTTGTGCCGCCGGTGCGTGGCGGTCTGCAAACACGTGCAGGACGTCGCCGTCATCGCTCCCGCGCGCCGTGGCTTCAGCACGCACATTGCGTGCGCGTTCGAAGCGGACTTGGCGGATGCGCCTTGCGTGGCGTGCGGCCAGTGCGTAGCGGTATGCCCGACAGGCGCGCTGCATGAAAGAGAAGAGATCGACAACGTGCGCGACGCGATCAATAACCCCGAAAAGGTGGTCGTGGTCGCGGCGGCACCCGCCGTGCGCGCCGCGATCGGCGAAGAATTTGGCTATCCGATCGGCACGAACACCGAAGGGAAAATGTTTACGGCCATGCGCATGCTGGGCTTTGATAAGGTGTTTGACGTCAACTTCGGCGCCGACCTCACCATTTTGGAGGAGGCGAACGAATTGCTGCACCGCGTGCAGGAAGGCGGCACCCTTCCCATGTTCACGAGCTGTTCGCCCGGCTGGATCCGTTATATCGAATATTATTATCCGGAACTGATCCCGAACCTGTCGTCCTGCAAGTCGCCCATGCAGATGTTCGGCGCGACGGTCAAGACGTACTGGGCGCAGAAAGAGGGGATCGATCCCAAAAACATCTACGTGGTCGGGGTCATGCCCTGCACGGCGAAAAAATTCGAGCGTACCCGCGAACATGAAAATGCGAGCGGCTATCCCGATATCGACGCGGTGCTGACCACCCGCGAATTGGCCAAGATGATCAAGACGTCGGGCATTTTGTTCAACGAATTGCCGGACAGCTCCTTTGATAACCCGCTGGGCGAGTTTACGGGCGCCGGCGTCATTTTCGGTGCGACGGGCGGCGTCATGGAAGCGGCGCTGCGCACCGCGGCCGAAAAGATCACCGGCAAGCCGCTGGATAACATCGAATTTACGGCGGTGCGCGGCGTCGAGGGCATCAAGGAAGCGTCGTACGATCTGAACGGCGTTACGGTCAAAGTAGCGGTTGCCTCCGGGCTGACAAATGCCAAACAGCTCTGCGAGAAGATCAAAAAGGGCGAGTGCGATTATACGTTTGTCGAGGTCATGTGCTGCCCGGGCGGCTGCGTCAACGGCGGCGGCCAGCCCATCCAAAGCGCATACGTTCGCCGCAACGTCGATCTTCGCTCCGCGCGTGCCAAAGCGCTCTACGACGAGGACGCCCGGGCGACCATCCGCAAGAGCCACGAAAATCAGGCCGTGTTGCAGCTGTATAAGGATTTCTTCGGCGAACCCGGCTCGCACAAGGCGCATGAGATCTTGCATACTTCGTACGTTGACCGCAAGCACAACAAATAATTCGTGCGCGGAAAGCAAATTGCTTTTCGCATCCTGCCGAAAAGGCGCCCTTACCCGTCGCGGGAAAGGGCGCCTTTTGCGCGCCAAAATGTAAAAAAGATGGGTAAAATATTGCAATGTTCGCTTTTTTATGCTATACTGAGCATATCATACGATGGATCACCCGAAGCGTGCGATCGAAAGGGACGGTCATGTATCTTTGTTCGTTCAGAATATCTTTGTTCGGAAATCGATTTTGCGGCAACGATCGGGGATACGGCAATGCAAGGTGTGTCCTCGGCGGAAGGCGCGCCTTTTGCAGGAAGAGCGAAAGAATTTCGGGTATTTTTGCAGAATAGGATTTACAGGGGAGAAAGAGATATGAAAAGATTTTTGATTTTTGTGTTTTTGGGATTGCTGGCAGTGAGCTGTGCGATCGGGTTTGCCGCTTGCGCCGATCGCCCTGACGAGGATGGCATCCATACCGAACAGCCGAACGATCCCGATGACCCGAACGATCCGGCCGACCCGAACGATCCCGATGATCCGGACGATCCCGATGATCCGGACGATCCCGATGCGCCGCACGAGCATTCTTTCGGCGAATGGGAGGTGACCGTTCCCGCGACGTGTACCGCGGCGGGCGAAGAGCGGCGCACCTGTGCGTGCGGTGCGGCGGAAACGCAAGCGATCGCGCCATTGGGGCATGATTATGTAGGCGGCATCTGTACCCGTTGCAAAGATCAACTCATCGCGACGGATGCGTCGTATTTTATCTTTACGGAGTTGCAAGACGGCAGTTATTCGGTTTCTTCAAGTCCAAAGCTCGAACTGCCCGCCGAAGTGGTCATTCCGTGGGAGCATAACGGAAAGGCCGTGACCGCGATCGGGGAGGATGCGTTCCGTTGGTGCGAGAGCCTGACGAGCATCGTGATTCCGAGTAGCGTCACATCCATCGGGGATGAGGCGTTCTATGGTTGCTCCGGCCTTACGAGCATCGCGATCCCGGACAGCGTGACCGCGATCGGGCTTGGGGCATTCACTGGTTGCGCTAGTTTGGCGAGCATCACTGTCTCCGCGGGGAATCCGGTCTATCACAGCGCGGGGAATTGCCTGATCGAGACGGCGAGCAAAACTTTGATCCAAGGATGCAAAACCAGTGTCATTCCCGCGGATGGCAGCGTGACCGCGATCGGGGAGGTTGCGTTCGCTGGTTGCTTCGGCCTGACGAGCGTTGCGATTCCGGACAGCGTGACGACGATCGGCGAATATGCGTTCGCTGATTGCGTGAGTCTTACGAGCATCGCGATCCCGGACAGCGTGACCGCGATCGGGAACTCTGCGTTCAACGGTTGCTCCAGCCTTACGAGCATCGTGATTCCGAGTAGCGTTACATCCATCGGTGAGGGAGCGTTCTATGCTTGTGAGAGTCTTACGGGCATCGCGATCCCGGACAGCGTGACCGCGATCGGGGAGAGTGCGTTCGCTTATTGCTCCGGCCTTACGAGCGTTGCGATCCCGGACAGCGTCACGTCAATCGGGGATTTTGCGTTTTATCGTTGCGAGAGCCTTACGGGCATCGCGATCCCGGACAGCGTGACCGCGATCGGGGAGGGTGCGTTTGCTGGTTGCGAGAGCCTTACGAGCATCGCGATTCCGGACAGCGTGACCGCGATCGGGAACTCTGCGTTCAACGGTTGCTCCAGCCTTACGAGCATCGTGATTCCGAGTAGCGTTACATCCATCGGTGAGGGAGCGTTCTATGCTTGTGAGAGTCTTACGGGCATCGCGATCCCGGACAGCGTGACCGCGATCGGGGAGAGTGCGTTCGCTTATTGCTCCGGCCTTACGAGCGTTGCGATCCCGGACAGCGTCACATCCATCGGGGAGTATGCGTTCTATTATTGCGTGAGTCTTACGAGCATCGCGATTCCGGACAGCGTGACGACGATCGGCGAATATGCGTTCGCTGATTGCTCCGGCCTTACGAGCGTGACGATCGGCGGCGGCGTCACATCCATCGGGGAGAGTGCGTTCGCTGATTGCGTGAGTCTTACGAGCATCGCGATCCCGGACAGCGTGACTGCGATTGGGTGGGGGGCGTTCAAGGGTTGCGAGAGCCTGACGAGCGCCGTGTTTGAGGATCCGAACGGGTGGAGCATCGGTTATATATCGTTTTCGGCAACAGACCTTTCCGATCCCGCAACGGCGGCAGAATATTTGCGCAGCACTTATTGCTACGATTCCTGGACGCGCGGATAAATGCAAAGAGGGCTTGTTGCCGCGTAACGGAGACATATTTTGCTGCGGGGGCCCCCAAGGGCGTTTGCGAATGATTGGGAAGAAGATTTTCGAAAGGGATGCTTCGAGGCGGCGCGATGCGTTTCGGGCGTGCATCCCTTTCGGCGAGGCGGAGAATGCCGTTTTCAGGCCTTTTTGCGGCCGAAGAACGCGGCATATCGAACAAGGCGAGTGTTTTGCTTGCGAGGCGTTGCCAAAGGAAACGGGAGGAGCGGCATGCTGTATCTTGAAAAGTTTGTTTTGCCTGACGAGGATCGAGAGGCTGAAATTGCGAACAGGCGCCGTGCCGAGAACGGGGGAGCGCTGGGGTATTTGGAGAATGGGTATCCTTGCGGCTTGTTTCCGCCGCGTGGTTTGGCGGAATTGGATTTTGAACCGATCACGATTTTGTATGGCGGCAATGGGAGCGGGAAGAGCACGCTTTTGAACGTGATCGCCGAAAAGCTGCGCCTGGCAAGATTGGCGCCCTTCAACGGCGGCGAACTGTTTGCGCCGTACGCAAGCGCCTGTACCGTTCGCACAGGGCTGGACGACGAGGGCGAGCCGCTCGGCATCCCGTCGGGCAGCCGGATCATCACCAGCGACGATGTGTTCGATTACATGCTGGCGGCGCGCACGCGCAATGAGGAGATCGCCGAAAAGGTGGAGAAAGCCAAAGAGGAATACGCCGCCATTAAATTCGGAGACACGGTGCGCTTTACGGGGATGGAGGACTACGAGGCCTGCCGCATGCAGTTGCTCGCGCGACAAAAATCTCTGTCGCGTCGCAAGTTTATGCATCGGGTGATCGGCAAAGAGGTGCGCCTGCACAGCAACGGAGAGACTGCGCTCGGATTTTTTCGAAATCATTTGGAGAACGACACGCTGTATCTTTTAGACGAGCCGGAAAACAGCCTTTCGCCGCGGATGCAGCTGGAGATGAAGGAACTGATTCAGACCAAGAGCCGCTATTGCGGCTGTCAATTCGTCATCGCTACGCATTCGCTCTTTTTGCTTTCTCTGCGCGCGGCGAAAATTTACGACTTAGACAGCGTTCCGGTGACTTTGCGGCGCTGGTGGGAACTGGATGCGGCGCAGATATATTTTTCATTTTTTGAAAAGAACCGCGCGCTGTTTCAAGGCAAAGGGCGAGAGGATTGAGCGGCTCGCCGCGGCCGTTCGAACGAGGCTTTGCCCCGGAAGCATTCCTCGCTGCACAGCCGAACAGCGCGGGCCCGGATAACGAAAAAGGCGGCGGCGATCCTACAGGATCGCCGCCGCCTTTTTCGGCTTTGTAAATTCGACCGGCGTTTGGCTTGCCGGGAAGCGGGGCGCCGTTTCTGCCACGGCTCTTGGTACAGGCCCACGAAAGGGGAGCGTGCGCAAGGGAGAAGGGGGCCGCGTGTCCGCGTTTTTCTTTGCCGAGACGAGAGCTGTGTGCGGCAGAGTACGCCGGGGCGGCAAGCGCAACCGCGCCGCTTGGATGGCGAACGACCGCGGCGTCGGCCGCGGCGTACGCCCGGTCAAGCCCAGCCGAAGCGGGGCAGACCTTCTTTCGCTTGTTTTTTGCGGCAAAAAAAGTACTAAATGCGTCAGAAACGGATGTTTCATATGAAAAAACCCCGCCTTGCGCAAAAGCGCGTGCGGGGTGCCGGAGGAGCGTTGCGCCGCCCGGAGCCGAGGCGCGGCGGGCGGCAAGCGCAGCGGCGCGCAGGCGATGCAAGGTTTCCGGCCGAAGTTGCCGGCCAAAATCTATGACAGACAAAGTTATTGCTCTTCGGCGAATAAAATTTCAATATTTCCGAGAGATACGTGAATCGTCAGCGTCTTGGAGCCTCCGTCGCGGTCGCGCAGGTTATTGTTCCCCAAATCGGTGACCGCGCGGATGGTATAGTCCTGCGCGCTCCCGGCGATCGTTCCTTCGACATTGCCGCAGTCATTGGTCAGATCGATCTGTGAGGCGGAAAGGATGCCGTCGACACAAATGTTTCCCAAATCGACCTCGACGGACGCATCTTTCGCCGTGCAAGCGCCGCGCAAGACGCAATTTCCGCATTCGGACTCCATGCGCAGCGCCCCTTCGGAAGAGACGTCGTCTGCCAAAACGTTGCCCAGTTTGGAATACAGCTCCAAGAGGTGTTCGGCAGCAATGTTTTTACCTTCGACGTTGCCGCAGTCGCTGCGGAGCAGGACGGATTCCGCGCGGACGGACGCGGCGAGGACATTGCCGGCATCGGCGGTCAACTGGATGGAAGGGGCAGACAGGTCGGATACTTCGACATTGCCGTAGTCCGACGCAAACGCGATGCGTTCGCTCGCTTGCAACCCTGTCGCGCAGATCCCGCGCGCGGCGCGGACGGACAGTTCCGCGTAGGTCCGTTCGGGCAGGATGACCGTGAGTTCCGGCGTTTTGGTTTCCCACTGCAAGAACTGCGGAAAGCGGATGGTTTCGGAAACGGTCAGCGTGCCGTCCTGTTCGATGATTTCGATCGAAGACATCTCGTCGCCGTTTGCGTTTACGCGGACGGGATACGACATGGAAAGGCGGCTCGCCTCCGGAGAGAAGGTAAGCGTCACGCAGGCGGAGGGATAGTCAAAGATCAAGCGTTCGATGGGTGTTTCGTCCTGCTGGACGTATTGTTTCTGTTCGTAGAGTACGTTGGAAAGGCGATCGAAATCCCAGTTGACCAGCGTCATGCCCACGACAAAGAAAACCGTGCCGACGCAAAGCAGGATTCCGCCCAAAACTACAAAGATTTTTGTAAAGAAATGCCGTTTCGATGCCATGTCAGTGAACCTCCCGTTTTCCGCGGATCCATTGTCCGGTCTTTGTGAAAATGGTTCCGCAAAGACGGAACAGGAATTTGGTCAGACCCAGGAAAGGCGGAACGAGCAGGCATCCGATGCCCGCAATCGTCAGTCCGATGCCCAAGTTCGCCCAAAAGATCACGCTGAATCCGCCCAGGATCGCCTGGACGATCGTATAGGCGACCGCGACCAATCCCGCAAGGATCAGGACAAATCCGCTCAAAAAGACCGCCGCCCCGGCGATCGCCAAC
>CALVHT010000057.1 GCA_944328645.1 uncultured Clostridia bacterium | reverse complement strand
CTATATATACGACGCGGCCCGGCATGCTGGATGCCGCCAACAACGCTTTGTGCGCTTCCGACACGCCAAAAACCGCCGTCGGCGTGCCGAGGCGGAGGTTTTGCTCCAGGTCGAGGTATTCCCCGCCCAAATTTTGTGAATGAAAAAAATCGCGAGGCATAGGATTCTCCTTCGATCGGATACCGTGGCGCGAATCCGCGCGCCACGCGTCGCCCGATCGTCCGGACGGATCGCGTGCACGATCAGTTTTTGTTGTATTCGTTCATCACATTTTCGATCGATTCGCCACGAGCGAATGCAATCGACGCTTCGGCCGCTGCATCGCAAGCCGCCGCAAAGATCGGATAGTCGTCTTTCCGGATCTCCGAAAGCACATATTGGATAATCGGGACCGCGACCTCCGGATCGCGAATGCCGATGCGTATGCGCGGAAACTCGCTTGTTCCGATCTCACCGATAATGCTACGCATGCCGTTATGTGTTCCGGCGCTGCCACAGGAACGAATACGGATCTTACCCTTGGGAAGATCGTAATCGTCGTAGACAACAAGCAGATGCAAAGGGTCAACTTTGTATTTTGCCATAAGCTGTTTGACGGCACGACCGCTGGCATTCATATACGTCATCGGACGCGCCAACAAAACTTTTTCTCCTCCGACAAATGCTTCCGCTACGGATGCCTCGCATTCCTTTTTTTTAAATTTTACGTCCAGCTTAGATGCCGCCTCGCCGACCGCAAGAAAGCCCATGTTGTGAAAGGTCGTTTCATATTTTTTTTCGGGATTCCCCAACCCCACGATCAGATACATAGCTCTTTCCTTCGGCGGACGCTGCCGCCTTTTCGAGTCATGCGCGAACGCCGCGTTTTATACAAAACGCGGCAAACATGCAAACACATGGATTCGAAATAAATTTATAAACTAAAACAACGATCCGATGCTGCAAAGGGCGACCAAACAAGTCGTATTTGCCCTTGCACATTCCAGCAAACTTTTAGTCGTAAATTTTAGACATGGGCTTATCGAGATATACATTTTCAATGGCCGCGGCAAAAATGTCAGCCACAGAGATCACTGTGATCTTGTCCAGCTTCTTTTCCGGCGGCAAAGCAATCGTATCCAAAACCGCCAATTCCTTGATAGGCGCCTGTTCCAACCGTTCGATGGCCGGACCGCTGAAAACCGCATGCGTGCAACCCGCATAGACTTCTTTTGCGCCATGCTCCATCAAAGCGATGGCTCCTTGACAAATGGTTCCCGCCGTGTCGATCATGTCATCCACCATGAGGCATTTTTTCCCTTCGATGTCGCCAATGATGTTCATGACTTCCATCACATTCGCTTTGGGACGACGCTTGTCGATGATCGCCATTTGACAATTCAACTTCATCGCAACGTTCCGCGCTCGCGTTACCGAACCAATGTCCGGAGAGACCACAACAAAGTTTTCGTCGATGATCTTTTTATTTTTAAAATAATTGTAGATCGTCGGACCGCCCAACAAATGATCGAGCGGGATATTGAAAAATCCTTGAATCTGTGCCGCATGCAGATCCATTGTCAAGACACGATCTGCCCCCGCGGCAGTGATGAGATCGGCAACGAGTTTCGCCGTAATGGGGTCGCGCGAACGCGCTTTACGATCTTGGCGCGCATACCCGAAATACGGAATTACTGCCGTAATTCGCCCTGCGCTTGCGCGGCGGGCCGCATCAATCAGGATCAGCAGCTCCATCAAATTGTCGTTTACAGGCGCTGACGTCGATTGAATGATGAACAAATCTCTGCCGCGAACGGTTTCGTCTATATGGACCGCCGTTTCTCCGTCCGAAAACCGGCCGACCTCCGCCCCGCCCAACTCAGTGTTCAGTTTCTTGGCGATCGATTCCGCCAACGGACGGTTGGAGTTCCCTGCAAAGATTTTGATCTCGTTGCCGTGTGTTATCATGTGTACCTCCGATAAAATACGATACTTTTGCGAGCTTCCGCAAGATTTTTATGGATCGTGACAACGGCTTTGAAATTGTAAAAAGCCGGGCAAAACTTTTTTGTTTTGCACCCCCCTTCGATTCCCGCAACGTTCACCGAAAACACGCCGCAGAATGAAACGCACGCCGGTCGGCGGTTTACCCCGCCCACAACTGTGCGATACATATTGTAAAGATTTTGATCCGATTAGTCAATCATTTTGGAGAAGGTTTTTGCGATTCCCCTTAAAGAAAATTCATTCCCCGCTTTCTTTGCCGCGCGCCCGCATAGAGCGAAAAAATCCTGAAAGCAGGGAAGAACATTCCTCTTCTAACACGCCGCCTTCCAGCTCCAACGTATGATTGAGAAGATTCCGCTCGGCCAATTCACGCGTCATCGAGCGCCCTTTTTGTTCATAGGCACCAAAATAAACCTTGCGGATCCGTGCATTCAATGCCGCGCCCAAACACATCGGACAAGGTTCGAGCGTGACATACAGATCGCATTCCGGCAACCGCCAGCTCTTCAATTTTTTACACGCGCGGTCGATCGCATACATCTCGGCATGCGAACTCGCCATTTGCGTTTGGGTGCGACGATTATACCCGGAACCGACAATCTTTCCGTCGCAGACGACCACCGCCCCAACCGGGACCTCACCCTGGGCCAAGCCTTTTTGCGCACGGCGCAACGCCGCGCGCATAAATCGAATCTTATCTTCCATATCGCAAAATCTCCGATAACAGCGCAGGCACGCGCACATTTTCCGCGAGCAACGCAGGCAACGCCGCTTCGTTGAGCGGGTGGGAAAATGCATCGCTCCCCGCTTCGATCGTAAAAGAAGGAATGTTGAGCGCTTGAATGCACCAATCCTTGTATCCGCCCGCACTGCCCGTAATCCGGCGCGCACGATACCCTGTCTGCGCCGCCAGCAGCGCAGCAATTCGACCATCCCGTTCCAGCGCGGCGCCCCTTTGCCCATACTCCCAATAGATCTCGCCGCCCTTCGTATGATAACTGACCGTCGCGCTCGGACGAACCCGCAACGTAAAGTCGCGCAACGCGCGCGTTTCCGGTTCCGAAAACGCACATTCACCGATGTAGTTCTCCGGCGCCGGAAATCGTACGTTTTTTTGCCCCGTTCCCCAGTCCGCATCAAAATTCACGTTCAAATCAACCGCGTTCGCATTGGCTTTCCAATCACGAAAATCCCCGCGGCCGATCCTGCGTATCAACGAGGCACGACGCTTTGAAATCGCGCACAAAAAGGATTCGCCGCGCAAACACAGCGCCGCTCCGTCTGGATTAACGAGCGGCAAAATCCATGCTCCGCCGCAAGAAAGTCCGCGGGCGGCATGCTCAAGCGCTAATAAACTTGTCACCCATTCTCGCGCATGTATAGCATACTGCAATAGAAGCTGCGGATATCCCGACTGCCCGACATGAATCGCCACGATCGGCTGCCCGCACACACTTCTCCCAAGGATACACTTTTCTCCGGCAAAACTTTCGTAAAAAGAATACACTCGTTCCACTGCGTCCATGTAACATATGTATGCCGAAGACGATCGATGCGATACGTCTCATTTTTTTGCCGCCCATATTCTCGTCCATGAATCCGGTCGCCAAACACAGTTCCTCTCGCTGAAACGAACGTTTAGCTCTTGCCCAAAAATGTACCCCCTCGAATTTTTCCGCAAAAAACGAACACCGGGCTGCCGATACCGTTCTAGAATCCCAAAGTCCAAACAAACTATTTATGATATTCGCTCCCCGCATTGATCATAAAAGCTCGGTAAATTTGCTCGCACAACACAACGCGCATGAGCTGATGCGGAAAAGTCATGTCCGAAAACGACAGACGAAAATCACAAGATTCTTTTACGCGCATATCCAGTCCGCAAGAAGATCCGATAACAAAAGTGATCTCGCGACCTGCATCGCATAACCCACGGATCTTTTCGGCAAATGCTTCGCTGGACATTTTTTGACCTTCGACCGCCAAAGCGATGGAATAACCGCGCAATTCGCGCAAGATCTGCGGCCCCTCCTCCGCGATCGTGCGCTTTTCCGGCAATTCTCGTAAACGCACATCGGCAAAACGGGCCAGCCGCTTGCAGTATTCCGCCACGGCATCCGCATAAAATTTTTCTTTCAGTTTTCCGACACAAACAAGATTGAGTTTGATCATTAGCTTCCAATTCGTCCCGCGGCAAAATTGGCAATCCACAAAATCCCGCACAGCAAGATTCCTATCAGCGCGGGAAGCAAAAACGGACGAATCGCCCCCTTCTTTTTTTCACGGCCCGATCGCTCGGAAAAAATTAAAAATACGATGCTGCCGACCAAACTAATCCCGGCGCAGATCAACACGATCCAATTTGCCTCCGTGGAAAGGCGCGCAAGAAAGTTCCATTTATAATCCGCAACGATGACCGCATTGTTTAAAAAATGAACGATGACGGCCGGATAAATCGAATTCGCGCGCAAGACCAGCAAGGTAAACACGCAACCACAGAGAAACTGATAAACCGTTTGCGCTGGATTCATGTGAAAGAGCGAAAACAGGAGCCCCCCCAGCAGACACGCAGCAATGGTTCCGAGATCCTTGATGCCCTCCAAGACAATGCCTCGCAAAATTGTCTCTTCGAAAATGGCGGGTAAAAACGCCACCGTTATTAATACGCCCCAAAATCCGCCTCCTGCAACCGACGGAATTTGCGCTTCCGGCGCCGTATAGCCGAATAACGACAAAAACTCTACAAAATAGGCGTTGACAAAATTTAAACCAAACAATAAACCAAACGCCAAGGGAAAAGCAAGCAGCCAGTAACGCACTTTGCAGTTGCGATACCCAAACGAACAAGGCTTTTCGCGATACACCCGACAAAAAACGAGGATCACAACAATATAGACAACGTAGTAGAGCAGGTACGTCAAATACCGGTAAAGTTCCGTCCGGCTCAGCTCTTCCATGGGTTGCTGCGTGATTTGCGCAAAAAGCGCCAGCGTAACGGAAAAAACAAAGGAGATCAGAAGCATGCCTAAAACAGTGCCAGAGTATACCATCCCGCTGACCGCTTTGCGCGGCTGATCGAAAATCGAATGCTTTGAAAATTTTTGCCCCGCATTCGGGATCTTTTCATTCTGTTCCATACAAAATATTATATCGAAAAAATTTGTTTTAGCAAATAAAAATCTTTCCCTTTCGCAAATTTTTTGCTATAATAAACGGCGATAGAGACTGCCGCATCGCCGCTTACTGCCGATGCGGCGCATCCGGGAGAAACCACATGCGAATCATTTCAAGCGAAACGATCGAACAAGCCGTCTATGAACTGGCCCACCGGGCCTGTCTGCGCCTGACACCTTCTTGCCTGCGCGCGCTGCACGCCGCCGCCGACGCAGAGCCGGCCGACAGCGCTGCAAAATTCGCCTACGAGACGTTGCTGCAAAACGCACAGACAGCCGCCATGGAAAACATGGCGATCTGTCAAGACACTGGGTACGCCGTTCTTTTGGCCGAAATCGGACAGGATGTCCGCATCGAAGGAAAATGGCTACAAACCGCGGTCAACGACGCCGTCGCCCGCGCCTATCACGACTTTCATTTTCGAAAGAGTGTCTGCGACCCCATCACGCGCGTCAATACCGCCGACAATACGCCGGCTGCCTTGCATACGGAACTTGTTCCCGGCGATCGAATCCGGCTCGCCTTTTTGCCCAAAGGATTTGGCAGCGAAAACATGTCGCGTCTATACATGTTGACCCCCGCGAAGGGGGTAGAAGGTATTGTGGAGGCAATTGTCGAAACGGTACGTCAAGCGGGCAGCAAACCCTGCCCGCCCGTCGTCTGCGGCGTCGGTATCGGCGGAACATTCGATACCTGTGCCTTCCTCGCCAAAAAAGCTCTCACACGCGAAATTGGGTCTCATAATGAACGCGAAGATGTAGCCGCAATCGAGAGGGAAGCTCTTGACAAAATCAACGCCCTCGGCATCGGCGCACAAGGATTTGGCGGCAACATCACGGCACTCGGCGTCTTGTGCGAAACAGCTCCCACCCATATTGCAGGCTTGCCGGTGGCGATCAATATTCAATGTCATTGCATGCGCTGTGAAAAAATAGATTTATGACAAATTATGCGTCACATAGTACCATTTTAATCTGCCAAACCGGAATTATTTTAACCCAGAGGACAAATCTATGCCCAAAAAAATCGCTCTCCCTTTAACAGAAGGATCCGTTGAAAACTTGCGTGCCGGCGATAGTGTTTTGCTGTCGGGAACACTGCTTACCGGGCGCGATTGCGCTCATAAACGCATCTGCGAAATTCTCGACCGGGGCGAAGCCCTGCCGTTCGCTCTGCAAGGACAAACCATTTATTATGCCGGGCCTTGCCCTGCGCCGCAAGGCAAAGCGTGCGGAAGTTGCGGTCCGACAACCAGTGCGCGCATGGATTCCTTTGCGCCGCGTCTGCTTCGCCTGGGCTTGAAAGGAATGATCGGAAAAGGCGAACGAAGCGAAGAAGTCTGCAATGCGATCGTGCGTGAACACGCCGTTTATTTTGCAGCGATCGGAGGCGCAGGCGCAACGTACGGAAACTCTATTTTATACAGCGAAATCATTGCATTTCCTGATCTCTTAAGTGAAGCCGTATATCGCTTTACCGTCCAAGACTTCCCCTGCATCGTTGCAATCGACTGCAAGGGCGGAAATATTTATCGTCGTTCCTAGGAGGGATTTAAGATGAACACATTGGATTGCATTGCCGCCAGAAAATCGATACGCGCTTTCGAGGACAAAGCGATTCCCCGGGAGATTTTGGAATGCATCGTTCGGGCCGCACTGCATGCCCCCATCGGAATGGCCCTGTTTGAAAATCTGCATCTGAGCGTTCTTACCAGCCGAGAAAAGGTCGATGCATTTACAGCGCTCTGTCGCGAACAATCCGGCGATCCGACTGCCGACCCGGTACACGGTGCAGCGGCTATGATCGTCGTTTCCGGCAAGCGACCGAATGCAAACGTCGAATTCGCCAACGCCGCCTGTATGATCGAAAACATGTTGCTCGCCGCAACGGATTTACAGATCGGAAGCCTCTATGTAAACGGTGCGATCGGCGCTTTGCGGGAATCGTCTCTGCTTCCCCGATTCCGTTCGCTCCTACAACTTCCGCCGGAATATACTCCGATCGGAAGCGTCGCACTCGGTTACTGCAAGGAAAAATTTGAGCCGCAGCATACTCCTAAAAACAAACTTACCGGCATCGATTATGTCTGATAAAATACTTCATTAACGTATCAATTAACGTATCAATTAACGCATTAAAAGCCGCAAATCCTATTGGATTTGCGGCTTTTAAAAAATTAAAGTGCATCAATCGCTCTTTTTGCCGAAATGCTGCGGCCCGGCCGGGGTGCAAAGCGGTCCTTCCGGCATTCCTTTCCGGCGGCGCGTTTCCGCCACGGTCTTCTCATAACCTCGGCCCTGCGGTTGATAAAATATCTCTCCGCGCAAAGAATCCGGAAGATATTGCTGAGCCACCCACCCGCCATAATTGTGCGGGTACCGATATGCCGCTCCTTGTTCTTTGCTTTTTACATCCCCGAAAGAGTTGTCTTTCAAATATGCGGGGATCGCGTCATCACGCACTTCCCGAGCAGCTCGCCTTGCCCTCTCCATTGCCAGGACCACCGAGTTGGATTTCTCCGCCTCACAGACATAAATGATCGCGTTGCTCATCGGGATCAGGCCTTCCGGAGCGCCCAGCTTTTCGAAAGCCGTCAATGCAGCGGTTGCCACAACCAGCGCGTTCGGATCCGCCATTCCCACATCCTCGCTAGCATGCACGATCAAACGGCGTAAAACGTTCATTGGATCGCATCCGCCTTCAATCAGACGGAAAGCATAATATAAGGCAGCATTCGAGTCGCTTCCGCGCAGACTTTTGCAAACCGCGGCCAATAAAACGTCATACATGTCTTGATTGTACGCGAGGGATTTCCGCTGAATCGATTGCTCCGCATCCGCCAAGGTAACCCGAATTTGGCCGTCGGAAGCTGGCGGCGTCGTCATGACCGCAAGCTCCAGCGCATTATAGGCAGTACGCAAATCCCCGGCACTCATGCGCGCAATATGTTCAACCGCTGCATCCTCTACCTGCGCATGATACGATTGCAGGCCCTTGCGCGAAACGAGCGCTTTTCGCAAAGCTTCCGCAATTTCTTCGTCCGCCAAACGATGAAATTCAAATACCCGGCAACGCGACACGATGGCCGGCGTCATCGAAGCAAATGGATTTTCTGTAGTTGAACCGATGAAAATGATCGTACCTTGCTCTATGGCCGGCAAAAGCGAATCCGATTGCGTTTTATTGAAACGATGACACTCATCCAACAATAAGTATGTGCGCTTCCCGTACAGTTTCAGGGCGTTGCGCGCATCTTCAACAGCTTTTTTGACATCCGCTACGCCGCTTTGCACGGCGTTCAACTGAATAAAATTGCCCTGCGTCGTCTGTGCGATGATATTCGCCAACGTCGTCTTTCCACAACCCGGCGGCCCCCAAAAGATACAGCTTCCGAGGCGATCCATCTGGATCGCACGGCGCAACAGGCTGCCTTCCGCCACGATGTGACGTTGACCGATAAATTCATCCAGATTGTTTGCTCGCATTTTATCGGCGAGCGGCCTCGCATCGTTTGCACGCCCTGCCCAATCAAATAGATCCATGCTCCCGTTCTCTCCCTGTACGCGCGCGTGTCAGTCCCGCAAAAGGGCCCGGATCTTTTCCGCATTCTCTTTGCCTGCAATATAACCGGCTTCAAAAGCTCCCGTGTGATATTTAACGACATATTGGGACAGATCGCCCATATCCGGTTCGATCCATAAATTGATGTTGCGCCGATAGCGTCGCCGCGCATCCTCCGTCTGCTTTTCATCCATGATGTCGTAAACGCGCATGATGAGCGAAATGACGTTGCTCACCTTTTCCACAGGACGGCATTTCCCTAACACATCGACCGCAACGACCACATCCGCTCCCATCTGCTTGACCTGTTTGGCCGGAACGCGACAAAGCACGCCGCCGTCGACCAATAACATCCCGTCCTTTTCTACGGGGCGAAAAACCGTCGGCATGGAGCTGGATGCCAAAACCGCATCCACGACATCCCCGCGGTCAAACACCTGCAATTTTCCGCTCTTGATATCAACCGCAACGCAACAAAACGGGATGGCAAGATCGGCAAAAGTGCAATCCTGCAAAAATGAAGACATCATGCGACGCACCTTGGTCCACTTCATCAATCCCAGCTTTGTCAGCGGCAAAAATCCAAGATCGACAATATCCCCGGCTTTCAGCTGCAATATGATCTCTTTCATCAAATCGGGCGACATGCCCTTGGCATAGCAGGCCCCGATGATACTCCCCATTGAGGATCCGGAAATATAATCCGGCCGTATACCCTCTTCCTCCATTGCTTTTAAAAAACCGATATGCGCCACACCGCGCGCACCGCCCGCTCCCAGCGCAAAGCCCAACGTTTTACTCATATTTTTTCTCCGATCTCAATATGATTTTATATATGAACGCTCTCCGACGCAAAAATCTGCAACAATATGGTATTTACGCAGCATTGCTGCCGCTTTTCCTTTTAATGATTGTCTGGCCACAGCGCTATGCTGCCGCCTGCGCCGCCGGAGTCGCCTTATGGGCAAAGACCGTATTGCCGACGCTGTTCCCTTTTTTCGTATTGACTGCCTTATTGACAAAATTAGGCGCCGCCGAAAGGTTGGGCGCCCGCTTGGCTCCTTTGACAGGAAAATGCGGACTTCCCGGATGCGCCGCCTATGTCTTTCTTTTAAGCATTTTGTCCGGCTATCCCGTCGGAAGCCGCGCAATCGCCGACCTCTCGCGCGCCGGCGCGCTTACGCCGCAGGAGGCTACTCGCACGAGCGCGCTTTGTTCCACCTCTGGTCCAATGTTTCTGCTTGGCAGCGTAGGCGGCGTTATGTTTCGCGATCCTCTTGCCGGCGCAATTTTGCTCGCCTCCCATCTGCTTGCCGTATTGCTTGTCTGCCTCGTTTGCGTCCCCTTCCTCCGAACTCCGACCTCCAGCCAATCGATACCCGTTGCCCGCCCCGATACAGACAATGCGCTTTATCTGAGCGTTCACGGCTCCGTCCTGTCCATCCTGTGCGTCGGCGGCTTTATTGCCGTGTTCTGCGTTTTACTGCAAGCCTTCGACGATCTGCATCTGTTGCGCCCCTTACAAACTGCGATTACGTATATATTGACCCCCCTTGGCGCGGAAACGGCAGCCGAACCCTTTACATTCGGTCTTTTCGAAGCAACGCGCGGTTGCAT